>JAAEPW010000504.1 GCA_024232355.1 Chloroflexota bacterium
AAACCGTGGTTTTGGCACTTTTGTGAGCCTGCGAGACCAAATTGACGTAGATTGACGGTATAATGAACCACTATTTGTGAAAATTTACACACCAATTGCCCCAAAACAAATCCAAGAACATTAATTCAAGAGTCTCTATATGGAGTATACAACAGAAAGGGTCGAGATGTCAAACGCCTTGGCGATGTCGCCCGCGCTCTTTTAAAGCAAAAGCAAATATCTTGATAAAAAGTGACATTGTCAAAGCACCGGCGTTTTTGGTCAGCCCTTTTGCAACCGCACGCTCAACCCCGAATGTCGCTCCCGTACCTTGGCGTTGCGAACGGAGATTCCGATAGCACGTCGCGTTCCCACCAATACAACCAACCGCTTGGCCCGCGTGATGGCGGTATAGAGCAGGTTGCGTTGCAGCATCAAATAGTGCTGGGTATGCACCGGTATCACGACGGCTGGGTATTCGCTTCCCTGGCTTTTGTGGACCGACACGGCAAAGGCGTGCACCAGTTCGTCGGCCTCGCCCCAATCATAGATCACGAGGCGTTCATCTATTTTCACCGTCAATGTCTGCTCCACCGGGTCTATCCCTGTCACTCGTCCAATGTCGCCGTTGTAGACATCACGGACGTAATTATTGCGCGTCTGCATCACCTTGTCTCCCACGCGAAAGGCGCGCCCGCCCAATCGTCGTTCGGCCTTGTCTGAAGAGGCAGGATTGAGAGCTTCCTGCAAGCGGGTATTGAGATTGGCAACCCCGCACGCCCCCCGGTACATCGGCGCTAGCACTTGCAACTCGTTCACCGGATCTAACCCAAACTTTTGCGGCACGCGACGCTGCACGACGTCCACCAATAAATCGGCGGCTTCTTGTGGATCGTTTTTGGAAAAAAAGTAAAAGTCCTCAAACTCGTTGAGGATTGGCACCTGGCCTTGGTTGATGCGATGCGCGTTGACGACGATGCCGCTGTCGGCGGCCTGGCGAAAAATAGTCGTCAACTGGTTCACAGCAGCGCGCCCAGAGCCGATAATGTCCCGCAGGACATCGCCCGCACCGACGGAAGGGAGTTGGTCCACGTCGCCGACAAAGAGGACGTGTGCGGCGGGGTCCACTGCCTTGAGCAGATTGTTAGTCAACAAGAGATCGAGCATGGACGCTTCATCCACAATGAGGCAATCTGTCTCTAAGGGATTCTCCTCGTTGTGACGAAATCCCTCCATCGGCGAGTACTTGAGCAGGCGGTGAACGGTTTGAGCTGGGTGACCCGTGGCCTCTGAGAGACGTTTGGCAGCACGGCCCGTGGGAGCGCACAGAACGTAACGACAATCCATTGCATCCAGTGCCCCGATGATCGTGCGCACGCTGACCGTTTTGCCGGTCCCCGGACCGCCGGTGAGCACCGTGACTTTGTGCGTGAGGGCCATCTGCACTGCATTACGTTGTTCGAGTGAGAGTTCGATGGCCGAGTCTTGGGTGACCCGATTCAGCAGCGTGTCCCAATCTGCGCTGCGGAAAGGATGGAGGCGGGTGGTAGGGCTTTCGACCAGGTCCCGCAGTCGGTGGGTGGCGCCGATCTCACCATAGTAGAATGGGGCCAAGTAGATGGCTTGCTCTTCTCGTACTTGGCGTGCTGGAGGTGATTCCCCGCGATTGCTCTCGGCAGTAGGATAGGTCAGTGTCTCGCAGCGCACAATTTCCTCAGCATCCAGGTCTTCGATGGCCGCTTTGACCAAGTCGGGAGAGACGCTGAGCAGACGGATTGCGGCCGGTATCAGTTCCTCTTCTGGTGCATAGACGTGCCCCTGGTCGGCCAGTTGGCTCAACGTGTGGGCCACACCAGCCTGGACGCGGGATGGCGCGTCGAGCGGCAGTCCCAAATCACGCGCAATCTTGTCGGCAGTCTTGAAACCCACACCCCAGATATCGCGGGCCATCCGATAGGGGTTCTCTTGCACCACATGAATCGCGTCATTGCCATAGGCTTTGTAAATTTTGACTGCCAGGCTAGTGCTAACGCCGTGGCTCTGGAGGAACACCATCACTTGGCGGATCTGTTTTTGCTCCTGCCAGGATTTGGCGATGGCGACGGCCCGTTTGGGGCCAACACCCAACGCCTCACGCAGCCGCCGGGGTTCTTCGTCAAGCACACGGAATGTATCGGCACCGAATCGCTGCACAATGCGGGCCGCAGTGACAGGCCCTACCCCCTTGACCATTCCCGAACCCAGGTATTTTTTGATGCCCTCGACAGTAGCCGGGAGAATTTGCTCGCATCGCTCGACTTTGAACTGGCGGCCGTATTGTTGGTGGGTCGTCCAAGTGCCCTCCAGACGCAAACTTTCGCCGGGACTAACCTGGGGCAAGTTGCCGATGACGGTCGCTAAACCGGCCCGGCCTTTGACACTGAGGCGGATGACCGAATAGCCATTCTCTTCACTATAATAGGTGACACGTTCAACGGTGCCTTTGATCTGCTGGGACATTTGAGAGAATGATAGCAGAAAGAATGAACAATGACAAATGAGATGTACGAGTTATGGGAAATGAGTTCAAAGCTTTGGGGGTAAAAAGGCGGCGTGCCTGGGGGTCCGCCAGGGCGGGGTTGGCTGACTCCCAGGCACTGCCATGTTTGAAAAAGAAGGCGGCGTGCCTGGGGGTTCGCCAGGGCGGGGTTGGCTCACACCCAGGCACCGCCACGAAAAGTAGAAGATTTTTAAAAACCGATTTGTGATTTGTTTCCCGCTCTCAGATCGGTTACTTCCTCAAGACGACATTATTATACTCCAAGATAGATACCTTGTGGGTTTCATCTCCGTTACAATAGCGTTTCCGAGCCGTAACTTTTGACGTTGTTCAGAGAACAACTCGAACTTGTTTCGAGTTCGCTCGCAGTATTTGCTCAATGTATCTCGGGTCTTTGGGATTTCGCGAGGTCAGTTGGCAGCCCCTAAAGGTTTTGGCGCAAAATATGGCGAGAAAAGGCCATTATCTGGCGCAAAAGCGTTATTTACACAGTCTTGAGCGAAACCTTTAGGAGCTTGTCCCGCAAAATCCCAGAGCCCGTATCTCGAAATAAAAGTTGTTTTGAACAATTTCTGGGGGGGGGGGAGTAAACAGGGGAACCACGTGATACGTAGAGCGCGAAACGGACAAATGTGCCGAGTGTTGACCTCTAATCACGTTTCACGCATCACGCATCACGCGATAGTGCAAGTGTGCGATGAATTTTAACGCTTTGGTGTTTGCCGGTATCCGTCTATCATTTTCGTGGAATGACGATCCAGAGAATGAGATAAGGCACGATGCCTGGTAGGCCACCCGGAACCAGCAAGATCAGAAAGAGCAAGCGGAACCAGCCCGGATTGATGCCGAAAAAGGCACCCAAGCCGCCACATACGCCAGCGACGATCGAACGTTGCCGTCGCAATTTACGATATTCAGTCATGTTTGTGTATCCTCCTATGTATTTTTTTGCGCCTTTTTGCGCGAACTTTATGATTGTCTTCTTCCCTAACCAGTGCTGAGAGAATGATGGTAACGATGCTGACGATCAACGCTCCCAGAAAACCGGACCAAAAGCCGTCCACGTAAAAACCAACGTGGAACCAGTTGACGGCGATAGCCGATGCCAGCCACAGCGTGACGCCGTTAATGATGAGCACGAACAAGCCCAGCGTCAACAGAATGAGCGGGCAGGTCATCAACTTGAGCAACGGGCGCACAATGGCATTGACCAACCCCAGAATGACGGCCATCACAGCATAGATGATCCATCCGCTTCCGTCAACCATAATGCCTGGCACGAGCCACGCTGCCGCAAAGAGTGCCAAGCTGCTGATAACCCAACGAACAAGCAATTTCATTTTATATTCACCTCCCTGTTGCTCTTTAATACGCAGTTTGGGTAACAAAGTTGCAGTTTGTAGCAAAGTGGAAAGATTTGGGTAAAGGGTTGTTCTCACACAGAACAATCTAACGCCCCAGGGTCAATTGTGCACGCTGGGGCATCAGAACTAGGTCAAAAAATCGGTTGAATTTGCAGTTGAGAAACGCCTACAGTTTTTCAATTTATCTGCTGGACAAAACCTTGCTTGATTTTGGTCCCATAGGAACCATAACCAACACGTCGCTTCTCTTGAGCCCAGCACTGAGAGGAGTTTCGCTGTTACTGATCAACTTGTCTTCAATCCTGAAACTGTATTTGTTTTTAGGAAGGTTGAGCAAATCTACCAGTTTCGAAAGAATCTTTCCCATTGGGTAATAAGCCTGAACCTCAAACATGGAATGACGGCGGCTGTTGGGGGGAAGTATCGTCAGTACCATCGAGTGATCCCAGGTATTGAGATAGTCTGGCGGCGGCACGTCAGAGATTTCAACTTTGAGAATGGGAGGCAGCAGACTCGTGTCACCGTAGATTTTAGCCGGTTTCTCTGCTGGCACAGGACGACCATCCCAAACCAGGAATCGCGCTCCGGGTATCCTAATGGTATCGTTGAGGTGAAGTTCCATCCTCTGCCTCGGGGAGATGCGGGTACCGTTAAGAAACGTGCCATTTCTGCTATTCAAGTCCTCAATGAAATATTTCCCGGTTCGGCCTTTTAGGATGCGAAAATGCTGTGCTGACACGCTTTGATTTTCCACGGGTACGGTGCAGTCGGAACTTCGTCCAAACAGCAACCCCTTCTTGGGAACCGTGTGCCTTGATAGGAGCTTTTGCCCCTCGTATTGAATCACCCGAATATTGCTCTCAATGGTCTCGGATGTCTGGGCTGCGTGCTTGACGCGGCTGATCCAGTCCTCAAGTTGTACCCAAAAGGGCAAAGACAACAAGGCGGTTTTATCACTCTTGGCGGCAGCACCAGACGTGATTCCACCCAAAAATGATCTCAGAGTATCTGTCAAAGGGATTTGGATATCAGCAAGAGTAGCATATTCGACGATATCAGAACCTTCCAGAGCCGAGGGAATTGACTCTGGCCCCGACTTGGACAACAATATCCAGGGGACTCGCCCCCCGATAGCCATTCCCAAAGCCAGAAAGCTGCTCTCATCCGACAATGTGCCCAGGTGGCAAAGCGCAAACTGGGATGAAAATATCTTTCGTCGCACGTCGCACAGCATGGGCCCAATCGCTCGATCAGACAGATAAGCCGGGGACAGATCGTATTGAGCCAGATGAGGCGTCAGCGACCGCATTAGGCTCCGCCACAGCAGCTTGGACCTATTGAGCACCAGATAGGAATGCTCGTCTGGCGGAGCAGACATGCTTTCACAGACTCGATCGCAAAAGTAGCAGTGATCGGGTGCGGGGCGTGCCGTCGGTGGAAAACCCTGGTCACAGAGTTCGGTGAGCTGAGCTTGCAGGTCTGCATAGTCGGTGTATTTGACTATATTGTGCCCTTGCAGCACCGGAGGGAGGGGCGTTTTCTTCTGAGCTATGGCAACGATGGGACGATTGAGGCCTATAGCGATTCCCATCTCGAGATAGCTATTGAGATTTTCTGGGGACAACTCGAAAATGCCAAAACTGGTCAAAAAGATCTTTTGGCATATCTTGAGAAGCAGAGACTGCCCCCGGAGACTCGAGTCAATATCAATGTCTGCATAGTAGGGGGCATACCCCAGCGGACCAAGAGCACTGTCAATAGCCTTTTTTAAGTTATCTCCATTTCGAGACGTCAGTCGATGCGCAACAAAGTATTTGGATCCGGCGGCTACTTTGGGTTTCGCCGTTTCCAACTGGGTTAGAATCCGCTTGACTACCTGGTTCTGGGGGTTCAGTTGTAGTACCCGTTCAAGACAGTACCGTTGTTGATCTTTGGTTTTTACGACGCCTGCCAGCCAAAGCCAGCCCATCACCAAACGAGGGTCATCTTTTACGACCTTGCCCAAGATCTTTCTGGCATGGGCGCTCTTTCCTGCTTTGGCCAAGGCGATGCCTGTGCGAAGTAGTTCTTCTGTAGTCATAATGTTAACTTCCGCCCTTTTATTGTAGTTACCGTTGCCCGTCCAAACCCGGTACTATTGTAGCATAATTCGATGCAAGTTGCGTGAAAAGAAAATTAGATTTTGCTTAGAGTTCACCAAGATTTAGCTTTTAAACAACCATAGTTCGAGATTTGATTAGTAAGACACATGTGTTACCCATGCGGATGACAAACCCTCAATGTGCGGCACGGGTGGCTGAACTTTTGGGCCGTGGAACAAGTTGGTCGGGTTGACAGAATAATCTTTGAGCTAGAGTGGTTCTTTGCCCATGTCGCATAGTTATGATAGCCCACTTTGCCTTTTGCGTAATTTTGGTCCGCTCTGACACATTGTAAATCTGCTTCGAGTAACAAAAGAAAACCCTCCAAGGTCCTGAGGACTTGGGGGTTTTCTTGACTTTTGGTTACCATATGGCAAGCCACACGGCAGTTGATTTTGTTCTCAATCTCAGTGTAACTCGTACGTTGTACACGTTGTTTCGATGGGATCGCCGATTGTAACCGCATAGCTAAATACCAGACCAAAGTATTCGATAGGAGTTCCCGTGACGTTCAGAGAACCAAAATAAGCGATTCCGTCAGCATCAGTGAGGGCGGTGATCGGAAGCACCGGGTCAAAAGTTGGCAACGATGTTGATGGAGCCAGTGCTTCCGCAGTCATTGTCACCTCAATGCCCTCAACAGAGCCTGTGCCGGAAATGAGGATCAACCTTGCCTCAATGTCATCAATACGACCAGTGCCGGAAGGGAGGCCATGAGCGCTAGTGATATCACCTCCACCTGGCGTCGAGTCACAGATTGCCGAGTACTCTGGAGGTTCTTCCGTCGGCGCTGGATCCGTCCCTTGAGCATGAACCGGCAGCACGCCCACTTCGACGATCGGTTTGGCCCACTTACTGGGCAATAACATAGTTGCCGCAACAGTGCCTCCCGTGGCGGCAAGGACTTTTAACAACTTGCGACGGCTTATTGTTTGCTCTTGGCACTCTTCCGGTGTCTCGGCGTTATCAGTGATTTGGTGTTCGGCTTGGGACATTTTCTCCTCCTAATACTGTGGTGACTCGATCCTTAGTCACACAGAATGATGATGTAAAGAATTATCTAGTTCTCGGTACAAAACTATTTCCCAGTGCTCTCAGCCACCGCCCCGGGGGCGATTTAGGCGCAAAACCGTGTCCAAAAGAGGCCATTCCTTACGCGAGCCGCCCCCGGGACCCTGTACTTGGCAGTTCAGGACAAGTGCGGTGGCTAGAGCAGAATGATGATGTAAAGAATTTTCTATCGCGTCTAGTATATCATGATCGTTACCCAGTGGCAACCTTAATTTGCAATAACGCCTCGATAGGCTCCTTGATCTGGTCAAAATGGGCATAGGTCAACTTGTAAGCCGGGGCCGCTTGGGCCAGGCGGGCGATTTCGGACAGGCCGTGGTCCGGTAGATTTCGGGCGTTGATCAGGCATTCCATCAAGGCCAGACCGGCCTGGGCCTTGGAAAGAGGGCGCAGCGAGAACTCACTGTCCGGTGTATAGTTGGGAAAGACGATCAAGCCCAAAGGAGGCTCGTGCAATTGTACAGGCCTCATCAGATCAGGTGGAATCAAGTTGGAGCGCGGGGTGCTCCAGATTTGGGCGGTGTGTGCGGCCAAATCAAAGGGCAGAGCCGTCTGCAACGCGCCCCACGAGGGCTTTTTGACGTTGAGAGGACGGGTAATGGTTTGGACAGTATCCGTCCCGTGGGACACAAAGACGAGTTCATCGGTAAGGTAGCCCAGGCTCTGGGCTACCAACCAAGTGGTCAGGGTGGTTTTACCTGCCCCCATCCGGCCCGGCAAGATGATGCCTTTGCCTTGCCAGGCCAGCCCGGCAGCGTGGAACAAAAGCCCGCCCCGGCTTTGGTCTGCCAGATTATAGTTGACGTCGCCCATCAACAGCTCGGCCAGAATCACGTCTGAATCTCCCATATAGATCAATGTATCGTTGCGGTAGAGGCTCAGAGCCTTGGAGTTGGGATCGGACGTGACGCGATAGGTCATATGGGGCGGCACATCACTATCGGCGGGGATATACCGGTACAGAAAATCAATGATGGCGGTGATTCGCACGCCGCTGTATTCGATGGCGACGGTGCTGCCAGCAAAGCAGACGAGTCGACGATGTATTTGGCTCATACGAACTCGATCGCGCCGTGTTGCGAAAATTGTTGCAAGGTGGTTTCTACGTCGTCCGCTACGGTGTCTGCTGCCGCAGGAAAAGCATCGACCAGGAGAACAGTAATTTCCTCGAGTGTGCGTTGGCCGTCGCAGAGTTGCCAGATCAGGGAAGCGGTCTCGTTGCAATACAGGATTTTGGTCTCTGTCGGGTGGTAGAGAAGCAATTCGTTATCAATTGCCTCCAGACGATAATCAGGTTTTCGGCGGGGTTTATTCCAAGTCATATGGTCTCCTATGCGAAAAAGTCATTTTGATGCACGTCTGTCCATCAGTTTGCTGTGCGTGGGCCAGCCCAGCCATTCGAGGGTAGCTCGCGCGGCTTGGCCCAGAATATAAAATGGGTGGCGCACCCAACGGTACCAGAACAGCGGACGGTGGCTGCCCAACTTGTACCGCAAACGCAGCCACCACTCGGACGGAAAAAGGGTGTCGCGTAGAATGCGCCGCCAACTGCGTCGGCGTTCTTCTTGGGGACAGGGCCAGCCTTGGTACTCGATCCCGATCCCCTGCGGCGAGGGTCCGATTTTTACGCCGGCGCGGTTCAACAACTCGTCAGATAGGGGCGTCATAAAATGGAACAGCGACAGCATATCGAGGACAACCGGGTATTGGCGCTGGACCCGCTTCCAGTCGATCTCGGACGCGAATCGCTCAGTCAAGCTGACGACGTCAGCGACCCAGATGAGCCGGCAAAAGTCCCACACGTTGACGTGGGAGGCCAAGTGTCGGCAGAGGTGTTGCAGTGATTCCTCATAGCCAAGGGTGTAGGCAGTGGTGTCAATCAGCGCAAAGGGTTGGGAGGTGAATACCAGGTCGCTTGACCGTCCTTTTTGCCGCGCGAGTCTGGCAGACGAAACCCGCGAGCGCACGTAAGAGACAGCGTCATGAAAATAGTTACTGAGCAATCGATGGTGAATTTCTATATGCACGACGAGCCCCTCGGTTTGCTTGACGGCGGAAAGGTGCCGGGGCGGCAGCGTTGGGTTGGGAGGGAGCGGCGCGTCAAAGCCCAGTGCGGCCAACAAACGCTGCGCCCGCCACAGATCGGACGTGGGAACGAGAATGTCCAAGTCGCCCATCGGGCGCAGGCCAGGCTCTGGGTAGACCAGGTGAGACAAGACCGCACCTTTAATAATCAAGACTTGGATGCCCGCGTCATCGTAGGCGGTCAGGACATCGCGCAGCACGCGCGTCCGCACCTGGTTGGCGTGGCGGTGGCGCAGGTAGAGGCCCTGCAACTCTCGTCTCACGGATGATGGGAGTGATACCCCGGCTGCCTTTAAATGAACGTAAAGGAGCGGGGCCATCCCGTGCGACTCTGCCTGGGTTGGAACCCCTCCCCATTCGGTCAATTGGGCCACTTGTCGTGCCAATTGGTCATAATGAGTGACGTTGCATTCGGCGCGGGCACAGAGGGCCAGCAAACGGTACGTGGTATTGTTTATCACGGGTTACCGTCACACCTCCAGCGAGTGTTTGGGCGATAAAAGTAACGATTCCCGAACGAGAATCATCAAGGTGAGGTCGTCAAACTGAGGTGCATCGCTCACAAACTTTTGAATCTCTATCGTCAAAGCTTCATGTATGCTCTGGGCCGAAAACCCTTGGCCTGTTGGCGAATTTTGGTCTGCTGGCGCTCCCACGTTGGCTCGCACAACCTCCAACAACTGCTCCTCGCCAAATAACACCTCTTGGGCATTCTGCGCATCTGTGACGCCGTCCGTATATAGCACCAATACGTCGCCAGGAGCGATCTGCACAACCTTTTGTTCCCAGATCACGTCTTCGATGACACCCAGTGCCATGCCCGTTCTGCGCATCTCTTGAAGCAAATCGCCGTTTTGAGTGTCTAGGAGATAGGGTGGATTGTGTCCGGCATTGCAATAGGTCAACGTCCCAGTGGCTGGGTCGAGGATGCCGTAAAAGACGGTGACGAACAAATCGGCACGCGTATCCGTCAGAATACGACGATTGGCGGCACTGAGTGCAAGCTCGGGTTGTGTATCGTATTCGTCAGCATAAGTGCGGATGAGCGTACGGCTCAACGCCATGTACAATGCCGCCGCCATTCCCTTGTCGGCTACGTCAGCGATCAGTATTCCCAATTTCCCGTTCGATAGGGGAATCACATCATAAAAGTCGCCAGAGGTTTCCCGAGCCGGCGTGAGTGTGGCCGCCAGTTGCCAACCAGGAATCTTTGGTAGATCATCAGGCAAAAAGCTGGCCTGTATCTGCCATGCCAGGGCCAGTTCTTGTTCGACCCTTTGCTTGTCCAGCTCTTGAGCGTAGATTCTGGCCCTGTGCAGCGCCGAGGCGACCTGTGCCGCCAGCGATTGCACGGCCGGCAATAGACTGGCGATGGTCTCTGGTTGCCAGCTTCGCAGTATGCAGATCCCACCTATGGATTCTGCGCTTTCGACGTCAAGTATGGGGACTGCCGCCACAGCATCACTGGTTAATTGTTCCCCCCAGGGCAATGCTTTGCCTGGCAAAAAGTAATGTGCTTCAGATGTTGCAAGCAGCCATTTCCAGGTCGGAGCGCTGACCGATAGGCGATCGTGAGATACAAGTGCTCCCTGGGCAAGATGGTGTAAAAGGGTCTGGGCAGGAAAGAGTGGATCGTGTTCTATGTAGATTTCTATCAAACTGAATGGAAACATATGAATGACGTGTTCTTCCAACACATTGGGCAAAGTAGAAGCGTCAGGAGGGGCGTTGAGTATAGCGCGGCCCAATTGCTCCAATTTCTCCAATTCGCGAGATCTCTGCTGACTGCGCTCAACCGCCTGACTCAAGTGATGGGCCAGCAAACTCGCCAACAGCAAGCCAGAGATAAAAAAGATATACCCGCCTACTCCATTTTGAGCGTATAGGCCGACCGCCAAGACCGCAAAAGGGCCTACGACCATAGGCCAACCTAGTGCCCCTACCCAAAATCTAGTACGAGTTCCCTGTGAATCTTTTGCCGATGCAGACAACCTGAAGCGCTCAAAGATGATCAAAAGGGGTACCCATATAATCGCAGGTAGCAGCCACCAGACGAACGTGGCGCAAAAGGCCAGTAGAACGGTATCAAGAGCCAGTCCAGGTAGAGGAAAAGCGTTGCCATCAGCCCAATGCGCGTAAAGGGTTAGCGCAACCAGGCTGGTGAAAATCTCCACAAGGTTAAAACAAAAGTTCCGAGCACAACTCCAACGCCTCTCGGTCGAGGGTGATTGCCGCCACCGGCGCGCGTAATAAATGAATCCATAGAGAGCAGATAGCCACAAACCGCTGTGGCCAAACATCAAGGCCGCTGACCAAACAATTACAGATGTAAAAGATGCCTGCCAGTCAGCATAGAATCCTGGCATAATCTCAACAAAGAAATAAAAATCAAGTCGCTCGAAAACAAATAGCATGATTAGGAGAAAGAATAGCATTGGCCATTCTATGCGTATCAGAGTCAGGTCAGTGACAACCATCAACCACACAAGACCTACCAACGTCAATGGAGCCACGTACAAAAAGCCGGTGACGTTGAACAAACCAGACACATAATCTGACCCGCTCAGGGTTTCTATCTCGGGCCAAAGTTTTCTTGCAATGGCCTTTAATCGTTTTTCCATTTTTACGAATCTCCTCTGCAACTCTTTTTTTTCACAATCCCCCAAGCATCAGAAGAAAGCGACGTAGGCTACCAAGAAACAGCTTTTTGAAAAACGCCCAAAACCCCGTTTTCGCTGTTTCTCGCCAAATGAAGAACGCCGTAGGGGTTTTGGGCGCTATCCACGTACTCGAGGCCGTTAACAATAGCCCAATTGCTGGCGCAATGGGAATTGACGCAACGATATGCTGGCGCATAGATTGCGCATTCATAGCCTCTGGAATCATCAAAAACTTGGGCCGCCACTTGACAATGACCAAGTAATCGATCACAAATGTGTCGTAAATCACCAAGACGATGTAGAGTGCGTAATTCCAAAGATACAACCCGATAAAATTGATCTGTACACATCTCAACTCGAGTCCAAAGTAATCTGATGCAACTTGGATGCAGAGGATGCAGATCAAAAGGATCAAAGAATTCACGATGCCACTGACAGAGGCGTTTCTTTTCAACGTTCCGTCTTTGTGACGAGCGGTGTATACGATGCCGGTTCTAAAGGCTATGACGACATAGACGTTGAACAAGCAACACCCTAGCAGTCCCCAAAAGAAAAAGCGGGGAAAAATGTCAGCTATTTTCATCACCAGCTTCCTAAATCAAGTTTTGCTACCGGACACTTTTTTCTTTAGCCACGAATTTCACGAATTGCCACGAATGTAAATCAAAAATTGCAATACCGCAAAAGTCGCTAGGAGAGCCAATCCGTCCCTGGGGACGCCAAACCGTATACCTGCCAGCAACTTGGAAAAGTTGGTCCAGATGTCAGAAAAACGATCAAAAATGGTAAAACGTCAACTTTTTCAAGATTTGTGCACTGATCCTGGCATCACCCACACTGTTGGCTATATCGCTAAAATTTACTCGGAGCGTCCCCAAGTGACTTTTGCGGCATTGCGAATAAAGAGATATCGGCTGATCTCGCACAAGAGTTCGTCGCTCGGGACGGGTGTTATGCGTCGTAATTGAGGCGAATAAATTGTATCAACTTGTCGTTTAATTAGTGATGCGTACAGCTTGTGGGAAACACCTCCCATTCAACTGCAGTGGCTGAATTGTAGCACAGAACCAAAAATAAGAACGGATACGCAAATGAAAGCAACTGTACGTACAGAATATGGGTTACCGGATGTGCTTTAACTCAAAAAATAGAAAAACCTGTTCCTAAAAATAATATATACAAGGAGAAAAAAATGATAAAGTCCAAAGAAAAAATGAATTCACTCACAAAGACCGCAAGAATTGCAGGACTCTTGATCCTAATTATCATTGTATTCGCTCCCTTTGGCATGATGTATGTTCCATCCACTCTAATTGTGCCCGGAGAAGCCACAACAACAGCCAATAATATTGTGGCTTCTGAGGGGCTATTCCGTGCCGGCATTGCTAGTGATTCGATTGTCTTTATGAGTGAAATAGTGTTGGTCGTAGTGCTTTACGTTTTGCTCAAACCGGTAAATAAAACACTGTCTCTGGTTGCAGCGTTTGCCAGGCTGGCAATGACCATTATTCAGGGAATCAACCTGCTAAATCATTTTACTGCCTTGGTGCTTTTGAGTGGTGCTGACTATTTGACAGTATTCGAACCCGACCAGTTGCATGCGCTCGTGTTGCTATTTCTCAATGTGCATGACTATGTGACTCATATTTGGGGATTATCCTTTGGCCTTCATCTCTTTGTGCTTGGCTATCTAGTTTTCAAGTCGGGCTACATTCCCAGAATTGTGGGTGTCTTGTTGTTAGTTGCATCTTTGTGCTATCTGGTACAAGGTTTTGGAAACATTCTTTTTCCCCAATACAAAGAGATATTTGCCACGATCGGGTTTCTTTCGATGGTTGAAGTGGCATTTCCCTTGTGGCTTATGATCAAGGGGGTAAAAGATCAGTAATCAGCTATAATAAAAGCCGGTTGATGGCTTGAAATGAATATGATCATCAAAAAAGAAAGGATACACAAATGAAAATAATTGTAGCACTATTATTTGTCGTTCTGTCACTATTGATTTTGGGTTATCGTTATCAGTCAAATGCCAATCAGCGTGATGTGGAGAAATTCCCTCCACCCGGTAAACTTGTCAAAATCTCTGGAGACATAGACGTCCATCTGTATTGTCAAGGACAGGGCGATGTCACAGTTATCTTTGAGGCTGCCCAAGGTGACAGTTCACTTGACTGGATTAAAGTGCAATCAGCAGTATCGAAATTTACTCGGGTTTGTGCATATGATAGACCTGGCCTGGGGTGGAGTTCACCTGTCGCAAATGTGCTGACGGCTCAACAAATAGCAGATAATCTGCATCAGGCATTAGAACAGGCAGTCATAGCGGGACCATACGTGCTTGTTGGACATTCAATCGGTGGTGTGTATGCTCGCGCATTTGCCCATCAATATCCTGGGGATGTCGTTGGCCTTGTGTTTGTCGATTCTGCACACGAAAATCAACGGTACCGTTTGCCGTCCGACACGATGAAAGAAACTCGGATGATCAAGGGATTAGCATCTATATTTAGGGTGCTTGCTCCGGTTGGTATTCCGCGCGCTTTCAAGTTGGCTGACCGTATGCAAGGGGAAAACTTTCCCAATGATGTCAGGCCATCCGCTATGGCTCGAATGTATCAATCCCACTTTTTCAAGGCATTGTTTAACGAAGTGAAAGCGGCTGAATTAAACACAGCGCTGACCGAGCCTCCGCCTGATTTTGGCAATACACCGTTGATTGTTTTGTCTCGTAGTGAAACCAATCCCGGTCTTCCAGAAGAACAATTTGAACAATTGAAAAAAAGTTGGGGCAAATTGCAGCAGGACTTGGTAAAGCTTTCTACAAACAGTCAACACATCGTTGCGGAAAAGAGCGGGCACTATATTCATCACGATCAACCCGAGTTGGTGATTGATGCTATCCGACAAATTGTTAAAGCTGCACAGAACTGAGGGTGTTTTTAGACTGGATTATAGGCAGGGTAGCGGTCATTGATGTTCGCTACCCGTTGGAACAGACTGCCGAGGCTCACAGCCATATCGAAAAATGGCACAAAAAGGGACATATAGCCATAACTCGGAGTATGCAATAAAATCTCTCCCGCATTTCCAAGATGGGTGTTAGCGAACGGATACAGAGTTTTTGAAAAACAAAAGGAGGCGTGATGACCAAAGCAAAAAGTGGGATAACATCGATAGGAACAACGCGTGCATTTCTTCAAGTTGCGTGATCAGGATCATTGTTGAGAGTTCTCAACTGCGCATTCGATCACTCGATGGAACCCGAAGAGAAAGCCGTTATCCCCCTTGCCGGCGGAATAATGCAGCATGGCTACCAGTGTGGCATGATTTGGGGCGCGGCGCTTGCCGCAGGAGCACAAGCCTATCGACTTTTTGGCCCGGGCCCGCAAGCTGAAACTGCGGCAATTATTGCTGCCCAAAGGCTTGTAGAGTCCTTCCGTGCTCTCAAAAACAATGTCAATTGCCTCGAAATAACTGGATTAGACAAGTCATCGTCTGCAAAGCAGATGATGATGTATTTCTTCATAAAAGGTGGAGTCATAGGCTGCTTTCGTCAGGCCGCAAGATATGCCCAGGAAGCATATGGGGAGATTAATATCGCCCTTTCCGAAAAACACGTAAAAGTGCCTGCTCCTCCAGTAAGCTGCGCGGCAATGCTGGCAAAAAAGATGGGTCTGTCCGACATGCACACGGTAATGGCGGCAGGATTTGCAGGTGGCATCGGCTTGAGCGGAAGTGCCTGTGGGGCATTGGGAGCCGCAATATGGATCATGGGGATGAACAACATCACGGAAGGAGATGCTCCAATTGATTTTCAAGACCGCATAGCTTTGGAAACGGTTGATAGATTTATGAAATGCACCGGCGATAAATTCGAGTGCACAGAAATAGTCGGACGGAAGTTTGAGAATATCGATGACCATGCTGGTTATTTGCGTGACGGGGGCTGTTCGAAAATTATACAATTATTAGCTGCCCAATGATCTACAGGACAATCTTCCAGAATGACGGAAGATAGTATACTTGTGTTGGAACAGACTGTCGATGCCCATAGCTATATCGAAAAAGGGCACAAAAATAGTTTTTGAAAAGCAAAGGGAGACGTGATGATCAAGACAAACAGTACAATATCATCGATGGAAACGATACGCATATTTCTTAAAGAGGGGAGCTGATCGGTAGCGCTGTCGAGAGTTCTCGACCACGCATTTGATCACCCGTTGAAACTTGAGGAACAGGCTAGCATGCCTTTAGCGGGTGGATTTATGAACTATGGCTATCAGTGCGGTATGCTTTGGGGCGCAACGCTTGCCGCTGGGGCACAGGCGTATCGACTTTTTGGCGCAGGCCCGCAAGCTGAAACTGCGGCAATAATTGCCGCACAAAGGCTTGTAGAGTCCTTCCGTACTCGCAACAATCATATTAATTGCCTCGAAGTAACTGGGTTCGATTTGTCATCACCAACTCCAAAAATGATTATGCATTTCTTTATGAAAGGTGGGCCCATAGGTTGCATACGTATGGCCGCAAAATATCCTCCGGTAGCATTCAGCGAGATACATACCGCTCTTTCCGAAAAACATATCAAAGCGCCTGCCCCTCCGGCAAGCTGCGCGGCATTGCTGGCACAAAAGATGGGTGTATCCGACATGCATATAACAATGGCGGCGGGATTTGCGGGCGGCATCGGTTTGAGCGGAGGTGCCTGTGGAGCATTGGGGGCCGCAATATGGGTCATCGGAATGAACAGTCTCAAGGAAGGTGTCGATCAATTTGGTTTTAAAAACCCCAGAGCTTTGGAGGTGATTAATAGATTTATGAAATGCACCAATAATACATTCGAGTGCTCTGAAATTGTCGGACAAAAGTTTAAGAATATTGACGACCATGCCGGTTATTTGCGCGACGGAGGCTGCTCGAAAATTATAAAGGTATTGGCAATGTAATCTTGGAGGAATAATTATGACAGCAATAGAAAATGATGATTATCTAACCATTGCAAGGGGCGAGCAGCGCATAGATTTTCGACAACACGTACCGCTGGGTCAAACCGGGCTGATGGTCAGCCGGTTGGGCATCGCTGCAGGCTATGGCGTGCCCACAGCTTCCATTGAGAAGGCCTTTCACGAACACAACCTGAACTACTTTTACCTCAGCTTTCCCAATCGCAGCCAAGTAAAGATCGCCCTGGGTAATTTGCTGCCCCAGTACCGCGACGAGACGATCATCGTGCTGCCCCATCTTCCAGTGGGCCAGGGAGTCTTCCTGCGCCGGTCCGTCGAGGCTTGGCTCCGCCGACTTGACCTCGATACTGTCGACGTCATCATCTTGCAAGACGTGAGAAAGCCCTCCCGGCGGCTATTTGATCGGGCCCTAAAACTGAAGGAGGAGGGGAAGGTGCGGTTCATCGGCATGTCCAGCCACGAACGTCCCTTTTTCGGCAGCATCGCCCGCGGCGAGATCGACCTGCCCCTTGACCTATTCCAGATACGCTACAACGTGGTGCACCGGGGCGCAGAGGAGGATATCTTTCCCCACTTGCCCCAAGACAACAGCACAGGCATCGTGATCTTTACCGCCACGTGCTGGCGCAAGCCGCTTGATGCCAAGAACATGCCTGCCGGCGAGGCACCGCTTAGCGCTGCGGATTGCTATCGCTTTGTTCTTTCCAACCCCAATGTGAACGTCTGCATCACCGGGCCATCCAACGCTCACCAGATGGAGGAGAACCTCGCGGCGCTGTCCGGCGGCCCCTTGTCCGACGAGGAGATGGCCCGCCGGTGAGTTAGTCAAGAGGTGTCGCCTTTTTTACGGGGGCGGTTTTCGGCCCCATCCACGAGTAACATGGATAATCGGACACGTCAGGTAGATGATTGGCAATAAGCTCCTCCATTGTAAATGCGCGCGCGCCGGGATCGGCGCGGCGGGCCGCAAGGGTCGCGGACTTGAGTGCAGATCGTTCAGCCAGCAAGCGCGGACCTAGTCCCGAGTGAACCTGATGGGGAGTCAGCA
>JAAEPW010000505.1 GCA_024232355.1 Chloroflexota bacterium
GGCGCAGTGCCTCCCATCGCTGCAAAAGGCGTGTAGACCAGCGGAATCTCGTGCTCTGCACAATAGAGCAATTTCCTCACAGACTCGTCAGGATGAACCAAAGGCGACACCGGCTCTGAGTAGACGATCAAGAGCGGCCGGGTTCGCAGTGCATCCTCGCCCCCCGCAGCTAAAGCCGCCATCTCGCGGCAGTCAACTAGCGCCCGGAGGGTGACAGGCATGGCGAGCACTGGCTTGCTTGAGTTTTTCAAGCACTGAGAGCAACTGACCCGGTCAGCGATTTCGGGAGGCCGATCAGCAACCAGGCCGGAAGCGGTCGTATAGCTAATGTTAGAAAGTGCATCTATGAGCACGGCATTGCGGCGGACATCTTCCTCTTGGCACGGGCGCCGCTGATGGGTAAAAGGGTCCAGCACATCAGGAGCATCCGTATGGGCGCCATAATAATAATTGCGCCCTTGCAACCGCATGGCCAACTCACCAGCGCGCGTATAGATCGAGATCGCCTGTGGCGCTGATTGGATGGCCTCCTCGACCAGGTGCGCGGGGATGCAAACCCGATCACCCTCAACGTGTGCCCCGGCCCCACGTAGCAGCGCTAGAGCCTCTGGCTCGGTCAGCTTGACGCCTATTCGCTCTAGCAACTCGAACGCAGCCGCAGCGATCTCGCTTTGCTGCTCGTCGGCTAGTAGGCGAAACATAGGCTTTGTTCCCTCGATCCCTTTAGTTATCCTGCCGCCTGGGCCAGGATTTCTTGCACCTTTTGTTTCTTATCCGCTTCCAGGGGCTTGGGCTGGTGCTCTGCAAGGATATTTTTGACCTTTGCATTGAGACGTTCTCCCAAGGTGGTGGCTCCCCTGTCCAGCCAGGTGTGTCGAACGCTGCGATCCAACAGCCCAGGATACCAGAAATCACGAAAGTGGCTCAAGGTCTGCTTTGTAGACAAAAAGTGACCGCCCGGACCAACCTGATGGATCTCATCCAGCATCAGGGTATCGTCGCTGACCTCAATCCCCTTCATCATGTTATCTGTCATGGCGACCAGTTCATCCGTCAGAACGATCATTTCGAAAGAGCAGGTCAGACCGCTTTCCATATAACCCACGTCGTGGATCAGGTTGCCCCCACTGAATTTTGCCATGATGACAGACAGCATGGCCTCCAGGGCCGCTTGCTCGTCCATCACCTTGGCATCCGAGCAGCCCGCATAGCCCCAGGTGGGCATGCCATACCAGCGCCCCAACTCGGCA
>JAAEPW010000506.1 GCA_024232355.1 Chloroflexota bacterium
AAGAGCGACCCGCTCGGCGCGGATAATGTTTGGGACACCAACTACATTGGCGTGTGGCATTTCGAAGAAGATCCGACGAATAGTGACCTCATCGACTCTACCAACGGCCAGCGCAACGGCATTGTCTCCGCGGTGACCAATACCCCCGTGGGTTTAATGGGCGCGGCTGACTTGTTCTCCGAGAGCAACTCTTATGTACAGATTCAAAATAACAACCAAGACTTTGACTTCGCCGGACCCTTCACTCTGGGTATCTGGGTCTTCCCCACCAATGGCTCGCGCAATGAGCTGTTCAACAAGGGCAACGAGGCCCTGGCCGGTGGATTTGCCTTCACCATCGTCAGCGACAACGCCTTGTTTATCAACGGCGACGAGAACAAGCTGCAGTCGGAGTTGCCCGTGCAGCGCAGCGACTGGAGCTATCTCGTGGTTTCTTGGGACGGCGTGGTTTTGAAGATGTACGCCAACGGCGCTGTGGTGGATACGAACACATCGGTTGCGGGTTTGAACCTCAACGCGTCGAGCTCTTTGTTCATTTCGAAGAGCGACAACATCTGGGGCTTTGACGGGAGCTTGGACGAGGCGCGTGTAACCAAGGGCATT
>JAAEPW010000507.1 GCA_024232355.1 Chloroflexota bacterium
AATGGTGCCGAGCAGGATCTGTTCTATGTCAAAAGCGGTGACGACGAAGCGGCGAATGGCGCCGGGCCGTTCGGCGGGGAGCCTCCCCCGCTTTTTGGGGGAGAGCGGAGCCGCCGAACGACAAAGCTCACGCGCCGGGGCGGGTCTCGTGTAGAACCATTGCCAACTGGAACCGTCGCTTGCGCAACCTCCCTCAACAGCCGGAGCGCAGCCCCGGTTGCGTGCAGCGCCTGTTGGGTGGCCGCCACAAGAGCAGAACGGCAGCTGCCGAAACCAGCGAGACTTTACGAATGGGAAAGACGACATGTTCCGCTTTTCAGACTCGGCTGACTATTGCCTGGTTTCTTTACTACCCTTGACTGATTGAACTACCTGTTCAGCGTTCCAAGTCAAAGTACTTGTAGTTCTTAGCGATGTAGGAGTGCCACTTCTCAGGCACTTGTTCCTCCGGGAAGATGGCCTCCACCGAACACGCGTCGACGCACAGCCCGCAGTCAATGCATTCTTCTGGATGGATGTAGCTCTGCTCGGCATCCCTATAGTTGCTAGGATAGATGCAATCTACCGGGCACACGTCAACGCAACCCCGGTTTTTCACGCCGATACATGGTTCGCATATAGTGTGGGTCATGAATATCTCCTTATATTGCGTTAATTATCAGTTGTTTGCACAACACTGATCATCCTAATTATTATGATTCAAGAGGCAATCAAAACGACGATTCGGTAGCTCCACTAACCATAGTCAGCAAATTAGATACTCTTTTCGCTGTATGGCGCCGAACGGCCCGGCGGATAACCCGCTTTGCGGTTCTAGCGGACGAACAATGGGAGGTTGGTGAATTTTGTTATCCAC
>JAAEPW010000508.1 GCA_024232355.1 Chloroflexota bacterium
ACCCGCATCAACACACGAGTTTTATTCTGCGCTGCTGGCCTGGCGCAACCGGCCAGGTGCGCGCCCGCCTGATTGATGTGCGTTCAAAGCAAGCCTATCCGGTGGCTGGTCTGGCCGACTTGCCAGCACTGATTGAGCGACTTTTGTCATCGTTCGATAGTGTTCTCCATCAGCAACAACAAGCTTGTCCTGTCCCAAAGAGATGCTTGCCAAAGTTTGTCAAAGGAGGTGATGAGGCGTCAAGCTTTTAGGTGTCTAGGGGGGTATAACGTATCAAAATCTAGTACGCATCCAGGAGGATTCAAATGTACCGTAAATTACTGTTTGTTTTTTTGATTCTAGCCTTGCTCGTCTCGGCCTGCGGCGGGGGCGACAAAAAAGAAGAGGTCGAGCCAACGTCACCACCCAAAAAAGCTACCCAAGCACCGACAGACAAGCCTCAACAAGAACCTACTCAAGAGCCGCAAGAGCGGACGCTCGAAGACCTGGGCAAGGAAATTGGCGCCGTGTACGTTGAGGCTTTGGTTCAAGTCATTGACCTGGTCAAAGACAAACCGCCTGTCGCCGAGGTTCAGCCCCAGGTGGCAGCTCTCAAAGAGGAATATGTCCAAAAACTCTTTGTGCTGGGCCAAGAGCGCGAGACCTTTAGCAAAGAGATCAAGCTCTCAATGAGTTTGTATATCTACCAGGCGCTCGACGAGTTTGACGCGGACGGGACCGGGTGGCAAAGCTTTAATGACGCTACGGCACATTATGCGCAGGAAGACGCAGACTTTAATGAATTGTTGGTCAACTTTAGCATCATCGGCCAATATGCCCAATTTGAACTGTTGATCGACCAAGCACCTGAGGAGGCCGTGCGCCTGGGGATTCTGGACCCCAGCGAAATCGAGCCAGACGAGGCCGACGTACCCACTCCCACCGAGCCTGTTGTTGAGGAGCCGCCGGTCGAGCCGGCGCCCGTGGCTGAGCTGGATTGGGAGCCGGGTTGGTATGCCTATACCAACGGCAACGACGTCAAGGGTTTGTCGTTGCACGAGGGCACGCTATACGCCGCCGGCGCTGGCGGGATGGTGGTGTGGGACATTGCCACAGGCGCATACGTCAAGCACACCACGCTGGATGGCTTGCTGCACGTTAGCGCCTGGGACGTGACATATTGCGATATGCCCGAACCCCGCGTGATCGTGGCCACAGATGTCGGTTTGAGCTTTTTCGACCCGGCCAGCGGCGACTGGGACAATACACCCATCACCCCAGAAGATAGTAATATAGATGGCTCTGACACTGACCTGGTTTATTGTGACGCTGAAAATGGACGTCTGCTGATTGGCTACTCTGGCCTGGGAGTTCTGGACTTTAACAGCGGTGAGTTTACGCGCTATACCGACGAGGAGGGCCTGGTATGGAATGGCGTGCGCGACGTGGCTGTGTCTGGCAGCGATATATGGATCGCCTCGGGCTATAACGGCGTCTCGCACATCAGCGCTGGTCAGGTCACTGCCTATGATGAGGATAGAGGCAT
>JAAEPW010000509.1 GCA_024232355.1 Chloroflexota bacterium
AATCGGTTGGACTTACCTTTAGTGGCCCTGTTTTCGGTAAACAAATGGCCCTGTTTTCAATTGTCACAGTTCATGCTAAATGACCTAAATGGCCCTGTTTTCGATAAACAAATGGCCCTGTTTTCAGTTGACAAAAACAGGCAAGGTGCAACGAGTGTGGAGGGATACACATCTGGAAAAACGGCACTTGTGCAGTGATCAACTGGGTATGGTTGCTAACGATAGGCTGGTTGGTTGGGTTACAGCATATTCTCATCCAACGTTGGCGTTGCGCCGACTGCGGTCACGAATTGACGTCGCCGGAACAACAAAGACAAGCAGAAGCTCGACGCGCCTGGTGGCAACAAGTGCGTCGCTTGATCGGCTTGAGCCGGTTCAAACTGGGCTTGTCTGTTCGCAGGACTCGATGTCTTGCAGCCTTTCTGTATGGGAAAGCCGTATCTGTTGGTTTGATCCAACAGCAAACACAGTGGATCGGTCAGCGGGCGCAAACTGTACTCGACCGATTGAATCACTGTCGCCAAAAGGCAGCTCGCTTTTTGATGTTTGATGAAACCTTCCCCAAACTAGGCAAACGGGCCTATCGTTTAGGGGTGGTCATTTGTGAGTATGGTTTGATTCGCAGTGTGCGAGCGCTGCGGTGCAAGGCAAAAGACATTCCAGCCCAATTGCGGGCCGTGGTAACAGGTCATTATCAGCCTGAATTTTTCTTCACCGATCTGGACATCCACTATAACAAGTATAGAGAACAGGCGGGTATTGCATTAGTACACCTACGGGATATTGTTCATGTGATGCGCCACATCATGCGCATGTTCGATGTCGCGGTCTGTGAGGTTACGCTGGATGTGCCCAAGGGTACATCCCACAAGATGCGTAAGAAACAGCACAGGCTCAAACGACGACTATTGCGCAAACAACTACGTCCTATTCTGACCATAGCCCTCAAAGCCTTCCAACCTGGTTACGAGAGCATGTGTGTGCTAATGCTGGAAGGAGTGGTTTCTCTACTCCGTGACCCCAGCTTGATCCTGCAAACTGCCAGTGTCCAGCGCTTGGCTAACCGTCTGGAGCGATTTATCAAAAAACATGGCTCGGCCATTAATACCTTGATGGAACTAGCCGCAACTGAAAATGCTCCCAAAACTAGCAACGCTTTGGAAAGCAAGAACAGTATCTTCAAGCCCTTCAGTCTGATTGCCAAGGCTTTTCGGCTCGCAACTGCTCAACCTTTCTTCGCTGGCGTATCTTTGATGGAGAATTTTGACGTCAAAAACCGTAGAGTTAACTGTGGTACCAGCGCCATCCAACGTGCTGGCATCAATCTAGATGATTTGGATGCTACCGACTTTTTCTCAGCGGTTGGCTTGGAGCGATCTCAAATATCTCCCTCTGCTCTCACGGGATGAGTGAACCACCCCTGCAATTTGTTTTTGCCGTCCAAAAACAGACAGCATCGCGCAATTCCTGGAGCATGATGGACGCCGGTGCGATCGGTGTTGACGGCTTGGATTTTGCTTGCGTGACACGTTCTCCTTTTGTTTCGCACAAGCTAGATTCTCACATTCCCCACACTGTGATCGGCGTTCCCTGATAGGTCTTTTCCTGCCTGAATATCTTATTTTCCCACGCTTTTTTACTGTCACGATCAAAGACCACCAGGTGCCCTTCGTCGGCGCCACAGCGATCCATATATTCCCGCGTCTGGGCCAACCCATCTTTAATGGTACGCTCCAGGGAACCATACACAATCTTTAGTTCAATTACTATTCGCTGATTCACCGATTCGTATGGCCACACCACCAACAGATCCGTCCGCATCCGCCCCAGGCCGTACTCCCGCTCCACCCGACCGCCACTATTGACGATGCGCTGCAAAAAGGCCTGGAGTAATAACTGTGGACCGGCCTCTTTATAGTCCAGGCGCTCCACCCAGTGCTCCGAGTGCTGTCGGAAAAAGTCCTGGAACGCCTCCAGCAACTTGTACATATCCAGATGGCCACTCTCCTGAATGTACCATTTCGGCTCATGACTGATGGTCAATTGCGTGGTATAGGTGAGCGCCCGTGGGATCACTTCTTGGTATATCCTGTTGGCGATACGCAATTGCCCGCGCGTGGTGATCAATCCCAGGTCCTCCGCGTACTGGACGTCATCCTCGATCAATCGCCGGGGCTGCACCTGACCGGCCAGGATCGGCTCGATCACACTTCTGACTCGTTCCTCCCGCAGTTTATCCACCAACTGGTCAATATGTGTCTCCCGGCGCAGGATGATGCGCTCTTTCGCTTCCGTCATCATCTCGTCCGTAATTGGGGCCGAACGATCCCGCCCGGTCTTGCTCTCAAAACAAACCTCATAACCCAGGGCATTGACCAACCATGGTTGTCCTTGGGTTAGGTCCCAAGCCAAACTCAGGGTATCAGGCTCGAATAATTGCCCGGTCTCCTCCGTGTGTTGTTGATACAGGGTTTCCACCTCTGTCTGGGCAAAGTTTCCCAGCCGTAAGGACTTGGCCTTGACATTAAACGCGCTGCCGCCGGTAATGATGGTCTTTTCTCGGCTGGAGTGGATGCGATAATCGCGCACATCACGCACGCCGCACAGAATCACACTTTGGGGAAACAACGCCGGGCGCTTGGTATAGCCAGCCCGTAGTTGCCTCAAGACCGAGATCAACGTATCCCCTATCAGGGCGTCTATTTCATCTATCAATAGTACTAGTGGTTTGGGGCTATGTTCCGACCAGCGAGTCAGCACCTCACCCAATGCAGTATGTTCGCCGCTCTGCGCTAACACATCTGACCATATCGCTCCTACAAAAGTATCTCCAAGCGTCGTCCTGGCCCACGAGGCGATCTCGTTAAGAATCGCTTGTATGCCCTTTGCAACGTCTTCCCGGGCCGCCTGCGC
>JAAEPW010000510.1 GCA_024232355.1 Chloroflexota bacterium
CGTGTGCCCCTGGATTTGATCAAAAGTGAGAGGGCTGGGCCATGACGCCGCCAACGACGACCGCCGGTGGAACGCCGGGAACAATGACGCCTGCAACCGATGCCATCGCAGGGATGAGTGCTGCTGCTGCGCCGCCGCCGCCAGAGCTTCCACGCGTCCAGTTCCCGTTGCCGCCGCCGTACTGGGACCACGCCGGAGAACAGCCGAACTTCCGGACCTGGTGGATGCGACTGGAGAACTACATCTACTGGCTGAATGCCCAACGCGGACCCACTACACAGTTGGCAAGTGAATACAAAAACCGCCTTTTGTTTTCATTGCTAGGCAGTGAGGGTACCTCCCGTTTTGCCAGTAATCCGTTTATTTGTCAGTTAGCTACTGCCACTTTTGAGAATTTCTCGACAGAAGTTAAAAAATTCTTTCAACCGTTAGTTAATGTTCTCCGAGCCCATTACGATTTTACTGTGCGTCGGCAAAACGAGGGCGAAACCGTTGCTGAGTATTTGTGCGCATTACGGACACTACTAGTCGATTGTCATATCCCCAGTGCAGATGAGCAACATCGTGCAATTGCCAATCAACTAGTA
>JAAEPW010000511.1 GCA_024232355.1 Chloroflexota bacterium
CCCCAAAGCTTTGACGTCGTTTGGACCACCGCCTATTCTGGGGCCGTGGCGGGGTGGCATCCCATCTGTGCCGAGGTTGACACGGGGGAAGAGATTGAAGAAGAGATCGAGGAAAACAACGTCAACTGCTGGGACCTGTACATCTTTCCTCTCGATCATGATCTGTACCCCACAAAGTTGACTTTTTCGGACAACAGCCCCCTACCGGACGAAGAAATCACAATCACGGCCGAGTTCGAAAATCGGGGAGCAAAGCCATTTACGAGAACAGATGTCATTACTTTTTACCACGGGTCTCCTGTATCCAGTAACGTGATTACCAGCCCGGTTCCCATTACACTTCCAGTGACTATTGCCGGTCACATGAGCGTGAGCGTTACAAAGCCCATCACGTGGACGACGTACAACTCACATGGCACAGCTTATATATACGTCGAATATATCAAAAAGTACGGCACATACAATCTCAGTCCTCCCCCCCGCAGACTCGCCCAGCGGCTCAACATCCGTAAAAATCCATCACCCGATCTGCGAGTGCGCTCCGGGGACATCGACCCTGGTCCCCAGTCATTCATACCATACGGCCAGGTGGTTAGTGTCAGTGTAGACGTCGCCAATATAAGCCCTTCCCCCATAGCCACCGCGACCAACTTTATCGTCGAGTTCCACATCTCTGGGCCTAACTCGGGCTACCAGCAGTTGGGCCAGGCGCAAACCATAGCCAGCCTGGGACCCAGGAGTATGACGACCACAGTTCATGCCAGCGAGTTCCAGATGGCCGACAAATTCTACGCCATTCAAGTCTCGGTGTGGCCCAGGATCGAGCAAGGCGACCGAAATTACGGCGACAACGAGGCCACCACCACGATCTTGAAAAAGGGATTCGTGATACTCGACCTGATCAGAACGGTGGGAACCCAGGCTGGTGTTTGCGCCAGCAGCGATGCCATTATCGTTACCCCCGGCACCCCCGTATACTACTGCTATCAAATGAAGAACCGGGCTGACGTTTTCCTGGACACGCACGATTTGATCGACGAGCAATTAGGGCATGTTCTGTCTGGCTACGCCTATGATCTGTCACCGGATGAGACGTTC
>JAAEPW010000512.1 GCA_024232355.1 Chloroflexota bacterium
GACACAGTTCGGCCTGAGCGTCGTGGCATTGCTCCAAGAAGAAGAAGGTCTGATCTTCTGTTGCCGTCGGCACTCCAGCGTCTTCACAAGTGAAGCCAGGATCGAAGACGTTGCCGCATTCGCTGCAAGACGGTTCTTGGCTCTCCTCTGACCGCGGCCCCAACTCATCGAGATCAACATGACTTTCCAGAAGACAATTCGTGCGGTCGTCCGTGATGTAGAAGTCACCCAGATCAGACCAGAACCGCTTCCCACGTGCCTTGTGCAGCGTGCAACCATCTAGTCGCCGGTTGATTCGTCGTATCAACGATCTTTCGGTTATGTTCAATCTACTCATCGTTGCCCCCCTGTTTCGGGAGGTTGTAGGTGTCTTGGAAATGGTCGCACAACTTGTCCCAACGATGTGTCTCACGCACCATGATCAGCAGGTTCTGTATGAACTGCCCCAAACGCGGTCTCGCGAACTGGGAAGGGACAAAGGGTAGGATGCTATCCTCAAAATCGGTGGCATCAACAGTTCCATCTTCAATCAGGGTCTTGTGGGCATCCTCCAACGCATCTTCTTGGCCCCGGACCTGTTCATCACTGAGCTTGTACTCCAGTGCAAAGTGATCCTGAGGAGAACGGTCATAGTCTAACAACGCCAGAATCCTTCTGTCGCGTTGTTCCAACCGCGTAACTCGCTTCTCCAGTGCCGCCACTCTTTCAACAATGCTCATAATCATGCTCCTGTCTAGAATGCTCGGGGGCTGTCGCAGAGTGCGACAAACAATCCCGCCAAGCTCAGGAGCCAGACTAGCAATACCAGAAGTAGAAGCCGACGGACAGAATGGCCCTAAATTTCTCCGCCCTTGTCCAGACTCACGATCTTGTCGTCGCCGTTCTTCTTGATACTAACGGAACAAGCAGACCCCGCATTCACCATCTTCCGGTTGAATTCTCTTTTTGCCTTTCTGATCTTCTCCCAGCCGAACCCCTCACCGGGCCATATAGCGTCGTGAAAAACCCCGATCTTCACAACGCCACGGTTCCATAGAAACCGCAGAATCTCTCTCCCTTGCGGCGTGGCCTTATTGAGTAGCTCCAGTGGTGGTTCGGGCAGAGCCGAATTCTCCTCCAGCCATTCGAGCATCCCAGCCCCAGGGCAGAGCCAGTACTCACCTGGAACAGGGATAGCGTACGAGAGGCGACCGGCTTGACAGTGTTTCCAAATGGCTTTGAGCGTTGGGGGGATGAAGTCAGTTTCCCGAAGACGAAAACTCGATTGATCACAAGGCATGTACAGTACGTCTCGGGCGATGCTAACCATCGCTGCATGCAGGTCCGCTTCTGGCATCGGACAATCGCCATGTTCTTCAATGAGGTCACGTTCCATTGTCACTGCTCCTCTGGGGGTTGTCCGTTATCCTAGCCGATTGGCGAGCACGAAAAAACCCCGCCAATCTGAAGACTGACGGGGGTCAAAGGGCGACATTTGATCGCTAACACATCACTCTGAAAAACGCGGGCCGTCTGCAACCGACCAGTTGCCTTCGTCTGTGCTTTGAAGTTCTACCACCCAATTGGTGCGCATTGTCCCACCGAAACTATTCTGAGAATCGACCCATCCGTGAACGCTATAGAGACCATTACCCACATAGCGGACATTGTCTTCAGCGTTCTGACTGAAATCGAGCAACCCTTCGCTGAATTTGGCCGTTGAAGGGGATTTCAGATTGGCCTTAACAAACGATTGCGCGTACACCCATGCATCAATCTTAGCAGTAAGCCCATCTGGTTCATCGTTGGGTTCTGGATCAGGTTCCTCAGCTCGTTGATCATTAGGCCGTGGACCTTCGTTCAAGGTGCTCGGCGTACCAAGCCCGGAACAAAGCCCCAGGCACAAGATGAACGGAACGCACACGGCGGCCAAGCACGCGATTTGTGTATTGGAAAGGGCCGCCTTCTTTCTTGCAGGGATCGATTGAGGCAAGGCTGGAACAGGCGGTGGGCGAGACGGTTGCACAACTATTGTGGGAAGTAGCCCCTTGACTCGTCGGGCAGGCACCCACTTCTGCGTGTGTGCCGCATACACCTGCGTCTCAGCCGTGATGATACCTGTCGCAGCCAATTGCTTGAGCTGCTTGCCGTCGAACGGACCGCAAGTTACGCCATTAGAGTCAGCGTACCAGAACTGGTTAGCCGCCATTCGCTTGCCCCTTTCGAGAATGGACGATTAGCTGCCCATACTGTAGCAATCGCGTAACGGGAGTGTCAACCAAGCAAAATGTACCCCGCCCGAAAGGAAGAAGCAAACGGGCATACCGTGTCAGCTAGCTCAAGCCAACACGATAGCCCGTCAACCAAGGAGAATGATTCTAGGGGGGCAACAGAACGGTTGAGGTACTGCACTCAACCTTCTGCCGGGATCTCGGTGCCCTTACGTAAAACACCGGAGCACCACGTTGGTAAATGCCTTAACCAACGGCCCCCCGCATGTGACCACGACAACCTTATGGGTGGAAGAACACACCCGTCGTGGTCACTCCGAGCAAGCCGGGGCAACAACAGCAGCCAAAGGAGTCTGCTGGCTGCTGACGTGTCATCGGGTTAACCAACCGATGTGCCCCTGCTCGCTCAGCACTAGTCGTCATATGCCTTCACTGCGGTGACACTGGGCCCCCAGGGTTTCTTTACTGGCTGAGTATTAAATACCACTCGCTTGCCAATCAGCCCGTCATCGAAGGGGTGGCCATCGCGATACTCGCCTTTGTCAAACTTGTATGCACGCCCATCTTGGCCATCAATTTCGCCCATCGTGTCAGATGTGATTCGGGTGATGATTCCTACCATGTCTTGGTCCTCTGCAATTAATTTAATTAATTTAACGATTTATGAGCCTGTACCGGTTTCGGTGCGTGGCTCGACAATTCTTACGCTTGTTACGCTATCACCCCAGGGGCGGCTGGTCGTGGTTGGGTTGAAGCAAACAAACTTTCTACAGTCGGGGAAGTCACCTTCAATCACTTGGCTTTCGTCAAAGTGGTATGGGTTCGCTGCATTGCTGTTGGCAGTGTGAACACTGCATACACCATCAGCGATGGTCTCAACCCTGCCAAACAGCTCGCCATCCTCAACGTCAAACTCTACTAGCCCTGCTGCTGGGCGATGGGGCTTGGGTGACTGTTGTTCCCACCATGTATCAGATGCTGATACTGGTAGCAGCATGTCGTCTTGATCATTCATCCCAGTCAATCTCCAGGGGCAAAAGCACATCCTCATTTTTGTTGAAGGTCTTGTTGTTTGCCTGTTGGCTCTTGTACCTTTTTTCTAGAGCAGCAGTTTCACACGCGTCTGGATCAGGCGTACGGGCTTGGAAGCATCGACGCACATTGCGAATTGGTTCTCCCCGAGAAGAAGAGCTGTGGTCACTCGTGTCGTCCTTAGTGCCTCCATCGTAAGCAGCAGGCAGCAGCACGTCGTCAATGTCCTTAAGTAGCTGGGCATTCTCTGCACGCTTGCGGTCCATTGCTGGGCAACGTACTTCTTCAAGGCCATCGAATCCTTCTTCGATGAGAGGATCATTGTCGGTTACGTTGTTGGTCCGTGCCTTAGGGCTTCGACCTCCAATGGTAAAGGGGGCGTTGTGCACCATCACGTTTTTGGCGGTACTCATATCACTCACTTCCTGGGGAAAAGGTATTGTCGCTCGGTTCATAGTGTGTTTTATTATCTGACTCTGGCAGCTTGGGCAACGCAATGGCGTTAACGTCTGCGATGGTCTGGTCTGCTCGGTCCATCCGTTGATTGCGGTCCTTAGTCTTTTGTGCGAGTTGATTTTCAAAGCCAGTCAGTTTGTTGAGTCTGGCTCGTAGTACCTTTACATCAAGGCTCAGGTTTTCGATTCTCTCAGCCCCTGCCTTGAGTTGATCAAGAGCTTCTGGTCCTGGGGAAGGTAAGTTCTCATACTGCTTGGCTCGCAGGGCAGCTTGCTGAGTTTCCTTTTTGAACTGCGTGAATGCTTTGACTTCCAGTTCCAGGGCTATCTCTGTGTACTTCAGTTGGGCTTTTGTTAGGTCAATCGGATGTGTAGGTGGCTCCAAGTGGTTGATGCCGTTTGATTTGGCACCGTTCTCAAACAGATAGGCAGCATCTCCACCGCTGCTGGTCCGCATACTCATTCCAGCGTTGACGTTGACATATGGGCAGCCTTGACGTTTAGCGAATTCAATGAAGCTTTCGGTTAGTACGGGCATTTCGATTCTCCTTGGTTGGTTTTAGTCAGTAATCCAATTACCCCAGCTGGGGCTACGTCTCATCTCGCCTAGTGCACCCAGAAAGCCGATGCAGTCTTCCAAGTACGGGTTCTGTTGTGACTTGTCGGGGTTGGAGCAATATCGTCGAATCATTGCATGAACCGAATCATCCCCTTCGTCCATGTCGATGGCACCTACCTTGAGCTTCTTCGTGGTGCTGCTTTCATGGGCTACTAGTAAGGCAAGGGCGAAAGCACTAAATGTGTCGCCATGACCGTCGTTGTCACGAGGTGAAGAAAGCCGTAGTCCATAGCTTTTCTCTTCAACCCTTAGTTTCAGCAAGTCGTTCTTTAGGGGTGAATAGTCGTAGCACTTGATTCTGCCGTCTTGGAAGGTCTCGATGGTGGTGCTGGCTTGCTCACGTAGGTTCGTGCTTGAGGGTGGTATCATTCTGACCCAGCTCTTAGAGCCCATTGCCTTTTTCTGGGAGCGAGTACGATGCCGGGTGATGGTTTCTAGTCGTTGGCCCAAGTGCTCTGCTTGCCATGGGTCAATTGCGACGGTTTCGAGGTTGAACTGTCTGTCCAATTCTATGATGGCTTTTTCGACTTGTTCGATTTGTACTTTGCCTCCAGATTGTTTTGGGGTCCATAGCATTGCCTTTGCAAGTCTGAGAGAACCTGTCACTTCGTTGACTCCCAGAACAACTACTGCACTGTTGTCACGGGTTAGGCCCAAGTCCACTCCTGCTACAAATCGCCAACCCTTCTCGTCGCCTAGCATGGGTTGATGGGCACCGTTGAATGCTCTCTCGATGTCGGCTGGGCTTAGAGCATCGCCACCACTTGCTGACCACTGATTCATCCACAATCGCTGGTAGGCAATTGCAGGTAGCATCCTGCGTTGTTCTGCTAAGCGATCTTCGGTTATCCAGCTGGCAACGGGGCCATCTAGGCGGCTGAATATCCAATTGGGGTCATTGCGTATGGCTTCTCTGATTGACCATTGCCAGCTATCTACGAACCCTGCATTGGCAATGATGAGCATGAGGCAATTGGAACGTTTGGCTGCACTAGAGATGATGCTGTGCCAGAGTGATCCATCTCCACCCCAGTGAGTCAATTCGTCGCATACTACAAAGTCTGGCAAGATGCCATATGATGATCCGACATCACTGGTGAAGATCTGTAGCGTGCCGCCTTTGCCTGGGTGGCCCTGTGCGATATTGACAATGCAATCGCGTTGGACTTCTAGTATTTCACCCAACCATGGGTTAAGTCTGATCTTGGTGGCTACGGCATCTTTCAATAAGCCCGCTTGATCCTTGTCTGCTGCAAAGCAATAGCCCCTCAATGGTCTGTTGGCAAAGGCTAACAAGTTGATTGATACGGTTGCTATGCCTGATGTTTTGTCATGTCCACGACCTCTTTCCCAATAGGCTCGCATATGAGCTTGGAGCTTACGTTTTCTGCCTGTGACTTTGAGAATGGCTGGAGTAAGTGCATCGAAGTCTGTACGCTGCCATGGGTCCATACATTCACCGTATGGGCACACTACACCATCAGCATCAATGAGTAGGTCACTATGGAACTTAGATGGGTCAGTGGTGTACTGCTTGAATAGTGCTTGGTCAATCATCGTCTTGCACCTCCAACGTCAAACCATCCCATGGTGACTCTTGCTCTACATCAAGCTCAAGCAGTTTCAATGACTTATCACGTTCAGCGGATGCCCGGCTAATCTCAGAAGAGAACTTGAGCTTCTCTAGGGGCTTGAGGTTGTCGTACTCTTTTGTCAGCCATCTCTGTGCTAGGGCTGCATGACGCTCCCAACGCCCTGCGGTTTGTATGCAGGCAGCATCAGGAATGGACACCTCGCCCTTGGCAGCCAGAACTGCATCTTCCAGCTTACGACGAAAGTCATTCAGGCGGTTTTCAACGTATCGACAATCCTTGGGCAGGCTACCCGATTTCAAACCATGCCGAATCGCGTTGCGATTGTTGCGAGGTGCCCCTGGTTTTTTCTTCGGTTGGGCGTCCCCTGTGGGCTCGCTGTCGGCAGGGGCACTTGGGGCAGGGGCAGGCTGTTTGGTGCCCACACGGGCCGTCTGAGGGGCTGCGGTGGCCGTTTGTGCCTTGCGGGTGTTGTTTTTGCGGGTGGTAGCCATGGCGGTGTTACTGCTTTAGTGGGGGGTATGTAGCGTGGCCGTAATACCGGAAGTATTACAGATCTCGCGTATATGCCTGTTTTTACGGAGTTTTGTGCAATATATGCGGGTTAGCGTAACCTGCGGCAGTGCATTTGGGCCCGGCATTGTGGCCGTTTGGCTGTTGGGGTGTTGTTTGGGTGCATGCGGGGGCAGTACCCAGCCCTCGGTTTTCGGCCATGTCCCCATCTGGTTCATCATGCTCCACGGGTAGTAGGAACCCATACTTATTCCAAAAGAACTGCATGGCCGATGGAAGTGGTTTCTGTTCAGTCATTAGCTCGCTCCCGCCTGGCCTGTTCGATAGCTTCCTTGATCTGCTCATGCGACCAGCCTCGTGCTCGTCGGCAGCAATACCAAGTGCAGTCCGGGTCGTCACATTCAGCCATGTGGTTCGCTTCCCGGACCTCAAAGCCGACATAACTCTCAACGTCTTCGGCTAGCGTGCTGGGATGCACACCATGGAGCACGACCATGCGGCAAGCCTGAGCAGCCACCTCCAGCAACTGTGCCTTGCCCATTTTGTCCACGGCGTAATGCTCCGTGATCCACTCTTCAAGCTGCTTGCGGGCAGCAACGCCACGATCGTGCAAGCTTTCCGTGACCCAATCTTCATCGGCGGGTGCAGGTCTTACTGCCACGCGGGCCACGGGGGGAGAATGCTGGGCTCCCTTCTTCCACTTGGCTTTCAGTTGGTTGACACGCTTCCGACGTCTCACGAGATTGTCCTGGTCGTAGAGGTGCGTGAGCAAATCCCACTCGTCACCCCAAGCACCACAGGCATGGCACTTGAACCGATCTTTGTGGGGCGGCTTGTGGGGCAGCACGTGGAAGCCCCGCTCGCTTTCACAGAACGGACATGGCCATTGGGCACTTGCACTTTCGAAAGTAGGTGGGCCCATCAACTCCTCTGCGAGGTACCGTAGAAAGATCATCTTGCATCTCCTTTTCTTTGGTAACAAATTACCGAATACCGCCCGGTAATTAGTGATTTGTTACTTTATTAATTTGTTACTACGTTGAGACCAAAAAGTAAGAAATTGAAAAATTACAAATTACCTCGGGGTGCCACTAATTTGTTGGCAGCCGCCACCATGACACTCGGCCTTCCTTCTTGATGTTTGGTTTGACAATGCCCAACTCTTCTCGGGCCTTCTGCAACGTGCCCGTAGGGGGGAACCCTGCCGCCTCTGCTGCTTCTTGCAGTGGCTTGGCCTTGTACCACGTGCCCGGCTCCATTTGCTCCAGCAGCCAGTCAGCGGCTTTCTGGTGGCCAACCTGCTTCTCGGGCTTTCTGGGGGCGTCACCGAAGTCCAACCCCTTCCCCGTAACCAAGAAGCCGACGGGTTGTGGTCGCAATCCAAGATTCTCCTTGAGCATCCTCACGCGGCACCACTTGCTTGTCTTGTCCGGTTGGTCGATGGCCAACTGTGCTCGGACCATCGCCACAATCGCGTTGCTGCCACGGCTGCTGTCGGCGTTGATTTCCTGGTCGTCCGGCACCTTTTTCGTATGGTGAATGATGACGATGGCCGTTCTGGTCCGCTCGGCAATGCTGGCAAGCGATTGCAGAACTGGCGTGATCTTCGAGCTGTTCTCATCCCCGCCGTGGGCACCTCGCAGGCTGTCTACTACAACCAACTGGATCTTGTACCTGTTGACCACGTCTTCGATACGTTCCATGTGATCGGGGTCTTCTAGGTCCACAGAGCGCAACGGATCATCTTCAAACGGCACCTTGATCCGTTCAAACGGCATGCCCCAATCCTTCAGGCGTTGCACTGTGATAGCCGATGTGCCCTCTGTGTCGCACCACAGCACGAAGCCCGGCTTGACTGGCCCCTTGGTGCCGCTGAACCATGTACAGTTCCTGAGAATGATCGTGCGAGCCAGGGCATAGAGTGCGAAGGCACTCTTGCCGACGCCAGCAGGGGCCAGAAGCATCGTGAGCATCGCAAAGGGAATCCAGCCCGGCACTAGGTACTTTATCCCGTCAACTTTCGTGGCCACGTCTGCCATGCTTTTTGTCCTTACTTTATTCTCCCCCGTGGCCGTGGTCTGTGAGCCGATTGTGATTGCATCTGTTCCCTTGGCTGCTCGTTGGAGAGCTTGGGCTAATTTGGATTTTGATTTCTTGCGTTCATGCTGTGACATTTACTACACCTCTTGAAGGGTGGCCCGGCCTGAATCAGAGCAGAGGTGCCGACCCCAACTCAGACCGAGCCTGGCGGTTGCAATCCGCCGTGGGTTACTTGTAAAAAACTCGTTCTCTGGTTTGCTTCTTGCGGCGTCCTTTGGGCTGTGGTGGCGTGTGCATCCGCGACAGTTCGAAGGCCTCAAGGTCTTCTTCCTTGATCCGCCACTTGGGCCGACTGCTGCCAACACGACCGATGTTCATGGCACGTAGCACGCCTGTGTGAATCCAGCCAAGAACGGTATGTTCACCAATCCCGTAACGCTCTTGGATTTGCTTTACGCTGTAGGTCATGTGTTTTGCTCCCCGTAAACTAGCGTTTGGGTACGTTACTTACCCATGCTGGGGAGTTACCTTATTTGCGGCAGAAAGCCGCAGAATGCCCTGAGAATCCTAGGCATATCGCAAAAGAAAAGCCGTCTACCCTTACCTTCTCAAAGGTAAATGGGTAAACGGCTGTTGTGGCTGTCAAACAACAGGCCGAAGGCTATTCTTCCTCGCGTTGCCTGGCTTCGATCTCGCGTTCCACAATGTGATTGAGGGCCTGGTCCGAAAAGTCGCCCTGCCACTTCACCAAGTGATAGCCAATCTCCTCGCGGCAGCAGGCAGCGTCGTAGCCCGCTTTCTTAGTCTTGCCGTCAAATTTCTCCTTGAGGAACTTGGAAACCGTCTTTGGGGTGGTGTCTGCTATCTCCGCAAGCTTCTTGAGGTCTGCCGGTTCGTGATTCAGGACGGAAGCAGCATTCGCCTTGCCACCCGGCTGATAGTCGTGGTGCTTGGCCAGGGCAGCAATGATCTTGACATCGCAGGGCTTCTTGTCATCCGTCGGCCTACCAAGTTGCTTCTCCTTACTTTGCCCACCCATAGCTCGCCATGCGGCAAGAACTGACCGACCGGAATCCTGGAGACGGTAGGACTTCGTCCCCGCCGGGTTGTGCATCGTCCAAGTACTAACTACCCACTCCTCAGCCTCCGCGATCTGGGCACAGAAGGCAAATGGCTCGTCCACGGAAATATCACCGTTCGTTTCCAGGTACGTTAGGAACTCCCAGAGTTCAGGCGGGTACTCCTTCAGATCCTTCATACCTCACCACCTTTTCCCCCCGTGGCCTGTGGATACAGCCAAGCCCGAACATGATCGGCAACCGTCTCCAATCGGTCATCGCCTATCCGTTGTCGGTAGTGTTCGTCAATGCCGGGATCGGCGTGACCCATGACCAAGCGTATGGCAACCTGATCTAGCGTGGCATCGGCTTCGGTGCGAAAGGTATGCCGCAGCCAACTGAACTTGGCTGTGGTGCCAATTTTGGCAGTTGCGAGAAACGTTGTCACATCCCGGCCAAGAGTGTCGGACCGGTATGGGGTACCTCGGTCAGTAACGAACACCAATGCCTCGGCAGCCTCCTCGGGTTCGGGGCGTTCAGCTATGGCGTCCTTCAAGGCAGCC
>JAAEPW010000513.1 GCA_024232355.1 Chloroflexota bacterium
CACGTCTCGCGCCGCCGAGATGGCAGCGATGTGATAATCTCCTCCTTCTGGGGAGACAAAGGCCGGGTCGCCCTCATAGTCATTATTGTGAGCAATGTTGCCCGCGCCGTCCCGGTCAACGTCATTGCCCCATAGCGTAGCCTCTATCTGGGCCGTGTTGCCCGCCGCGACGGTGATGCCCACGCTGTGGCTGAGCAGGATGGTGTTGGTCAACACAACTTTGCTACTAGGCCCCCACCTGTCGGTGACGTGGATACCGCTGCCATCGCCGCCACTGTTATGGGCAATGGTATTGTGCAACAGGTGGACGAACGAGTCCTCGACGTACAATCCGCTGCCTGCGCCAAGGGCCTGGTTATTGGCAATGATGTTGTTGGTCAGCGTCACTGTGCTTCCACTCACATCCAGTCCGCCTCCTTTATCGGCAGTGTTGGAGAGGATGACATTGTTGTCGAGCCTGGCATAGCTGCTCCCTATGGATACTCCGCCATCATTATTGGACGAGATGGTGTTAGCATTGAGCGTGGCCTCACCCCGAGACACAACCACCCCGGCGCCACTATTGGACGTGATGATATTGTCATTGACTGTGGCAAAGCTTTCCCACAAAAACAGTCCCTCATGGGTGTTGGAGATGACAGTGTTGTTGTCGAACGTGACGCCGCCATTGGCTGTATACACCCCGCCACCAGTATTGGAACTGACGGTGTTGCCACTAAAGTTGACGATGCCGTCTTGCAAGGAAATCCCCCCGCCGGTATTGGAGAACACGATGTTGTTGCTGACTGTAAAAGTGCCATAATTACCCAGGTACAGCCCGCTACTGTACTCGGAGACGTTGAACGAGATCGTGTTGTCGCTGACCGTAGCAGTGCCACTCCACAGGCTCAACCCACTACTCCACTCGGAAGTGTTGGACCAGACCGTGTTGTTGCTAATCGCGGCGTCGCTGTTGTACGCTCCCAACCCACCACCATGTTTAGCAGTGTTGGAATAGATAGCATTGCCCCTGACTGTGAAATCGTTGTGCTGCAGGTACAG
>JAAEPW010000514.1 GCA_024232355.1 Chloroflexota bacterium
ACCCGGTGGTAGAAGAGTATGCCCACGTCATCTATGAACTGGAGGACGGACAGGTGCAGACCATTCGTCGCCTGGATTGATAAAGGTGCGGCGCGCATCCTGGCACCCTAGCTTTCAGGCTGGAGACCCTCATTGGCCTTTTGTTGAAAGGCCACCGCGCCCGCACTGGCGGCGCCGTCTACTCCCTCAGCATCGGCTTGGATGGTAGTTTTACGGACTTTTTGCGTAGCAGTCCGCCAGATTGGTACTAGACACAATGGCAGAAAACCCGTATAATATACTTAGCACGGCTAGTAACGCACCCCAGTGCCGACGGTCACGTTCACAATAATATCCTCGCTCCAACCGACGGCCACATCGAACATCGGAAACCGTATCTGTGAGTTTTTTCTAGATTTGACACAAATGCCTTGGTGAAGATACTCCCAAAGAATTCACTAGGACCATAGACAGCGCCAACCGATCTTTGTTTTGCCAGAACATTGTTCTGGTGGATGATGCTCGCCTGCATCGTAAGTTCAAAGCTGTTGGATCCGACATTTGAAAAAACTCACAGATCGAGTCGGAAGCATATCGAATCCGACTCGATCCTTTTCATCATTACAGTCAGTACGTACTGAACCATATACATTGTCTGTGCTGAGAGCATAGGCTCACACAAGCCCTGGGACCGAACCTCGGTGTCGCAGGATGTAGCCAGGTTATTCGCGCCCGTCCGCAGTTTGCACAGACCAAATCGGTGAGGCGCTGGCAACCAGTCATGCCGGTAAGCTGAGGGTGCGCCGTTCATTCACACACCGCAAAATGCTGCCGTGGAGCGCTACCCTCCCTGGGCAAGCCCAGAGAGAGTCAGTCAGGCGATGGGCTGGCATCGTTCCTAGAACGTCTCACACGAGGGGGTGATAAAGATGCAAATTGTAGCTATCCCCTTTGCTTGCGGGCAGCGAGGGGGGTGGCGAGTGACATATCTAAAACCCGCTCAACGAAAGAATGGAGGGTACAACCGATGACAAAGTACTTGGTGCTCTGGGAGATGAATCTGGCCATGGTACCTGTGGACCCGAAAGAGCGGTCCGCTGGGTGGACTGTCTTGGTGAATATGGTAAAACAAGATTTTGAAAAGGGCCTGACGAAGGATTGGGGAGCATTTCCGGGCGAGCTCAAAGGGTATTTCGTCTTTGAAGGGACCGAGGTCGAATTGATGCTCCTGACGACTCAGTATACCCCCTACGTCACGTTCAAGGTACATCCAGTCGCTTCGGTAAGCCAGGTAGAGGAGTTGCTGGCGGCTATGGCTCAGTAATCAAGCCAATCGCGCTTTAGGTGCAGGGGCAAGGCATCGAACAGGGTTGATTACCCATCTGTACCGGCGCCGAGGCCACCGCCAGCGGTCAACGTGCAGCAGGGCGACCTCGGCGCCTTTATCTGTGAACCACGTCATCAGCTACGCATAGTGCGTCACCACCCCTCTCTTATCCTGAAATGGCAAGTTCCTGCCACACCAGGCGCTCGAACTCAATAGCGACCACGCAAGTGCGCAGGCGCAAGAGTTCGCCATACGCGGACTGTAGCGTGGCGCGGTATCCTTCCAATTTGTACTGGGACTGGGTCAGCTTTTGCGCCACCGGCGGCAAGGCCGCCAGCGCCTGGCGCTCCCTTTGCCGGGCCTCGTCTCCCGTCAACCCTAGCTCTTGCAGACCGATGTATTTGAACTCGATCAAGCCAGCGCGGCGGCAGGAGCCAGGGGTGACGCCCACAATCCTACGGTCCAAAGCTCCTGAGTGTCAACGGCAAAAAGATGCGGAATCCCGTCCACTCGTAGGCGCCCATATCCGGCGCTGCGTCGCGGGGCGTGCCCGCGATGTCGTGCGTTGGCGCGCCGGTCGACGTACCCTTGTCGATGCAGGGGGAGCCTACTTGCAGGTGATAGTCGCCGTTGGCAACATCTACGAACAGCGGGTCGGCGGAGATGTCGCCAGCGCCCGGCGTGACATGGAGATAGTCCTCACCGTTGTCCCACACGTCGTTGTGGTCAATGGTGATGGCCGCTCCTTTATCATCCACATCGTGGATACCTCTTCCGTTGCCGACGATGATGTTGTTGCGCACCAGCACCAGGACTGTGCTGTTATCAGCCTTTACCCCATCGCCCGAGTTGAAGGCAATGGTGTTGTTCACAAGCTGCGCCTGGGTGGTATCACCAAGCACGGCCTCACCATACACGGCAATGCCATCGCCTTCCGACCACATCTCTGTGTTCACGTTTGACACGACGATGTTGTTGGTTATGGTCACAACTGAGCCATTAAAGATGGACATGCCGCCTCCCCCAAAGCCGCCCACTCGATTGTAGGCAATGGTGTTGGCATGCACATTGACGGAAGAGTCATCGATAACGCTCATGCCTCCCCCTCCGCCAGTGGGCACTGTATTGTAGAGGATCTGATTGCCTGTGACGGTGGCCGTTGAGTGCCGACCCACATGAATACCGCCTCCCTCGCGGAAAGCGCTGTTGCTGGTCACAACGGAGTTTAGAACCGTGACCTGGGTGCCCTCAATAAAGTCGCCGCCTCCATACTCTGCGTCACCGTTGCGCACCGTAAAGTCATCCAGCGACGTAAAGTCATCCAGCGCCGAGCCGTCGCTGCCAGCGCCGAACCGCACCACCGGCTG
>JAAEPW010000515.1 GCA_024232355.1 Chloroflexota bacterium
CTAGGGCCTGTGGACATTTAACGTAGTTGTATGATCGTTGCTGCGATGTCCCATGTCGCCTCATAGCTTGCGTCTGTCTTGTCAAATCTTGTGTTGACGCCCCTGAACTCTTTGATTTTACTGAAGTAATTCTCGACGAGATGCCGCCACTTGTATGCCTCTTCATCGTGCGGGATATGGACCTTCCGATTGCGTTTTGACGGAATAACAGCCATCGCTCCACGTTCCGCCAAGGCTTGCCGCAAGTGATCGGCATCAAAGGCCTTGTCGCCCATCAACGCATCAAATATGAGGCCGTCGATCAAGTCAGGCACGCCGACAATCTCACTGCGCTGACCGGGAAGTAGCTTGAAACGCACAAGATTGCCCAAGGCATCCGTGAGGGCCAGAACTTTGGTCGTCAAACCGCCTTTTGAGCGCCCAATGGCCTGATGGAGAGTCCCCCTTTTGCGCCGCTTGCCTTCTGATGCACGCTGATAATGGTTCCATCTATCATGATATATTCAAAGTCTGGATCGTTCGCTACAGCCTCAAAAATACGCTTGAAAACACCTTTCAACGCCCACCGGCGAAAACGCCGGAAAACGCTATTCCACTCGCCAAACCCCGGTGGTAAATCACGCCACGGACCGCCTACGCGCACGCGCCATAAAACAGCCTCAAGAAACAAACGGGTATCCTTCGCCGTCACACCGCGATCACGCTCCGTGCCCGGTACCAGCCGCTCAATAATGGTCCAACTTCGATCATTGATAACAAACCGTTCTTCGCGCATGATAAACATCCTCAAAAGGACGTTTGAATCACAGTTCGGGTTTATAAATCGTTAAATGTCCACAGACCCTAGAGCAACCTGCGTTTAATTAAACGCAGATAAGTTGCTCGATTCTTAAAGTGTCGATCAAATTATCTGCATTAAAGCGCCAATCGCTTTAATGCAGTTTGATCTAACCCCTTGTGGGAGCACCGGTATTGCGTTGCGGGATGCGGATGACGGGCCGCTTGCGTCCGGGTTCGCCGTGTCCGGCGTAAATTTGTTTCGTCGCTTCCACGATAGTGACACCGGCGACGGCGGGAAACCAGCGACGGCCAATTTCTTCTAACGCCGGGGCTGATGATAACAGCATGCGAGAGCGGGTCGGCGGTAGGAACAGGGCTCTTTCAGTTTGGCACGGGGTGAACAGGTTTTCTCTCAACTCCATGGAAAGCTGGCTCGTCGAATAGGGCCGGCCCCGCCCAAACGGTGTTCTTTCCAGGCGCGCCCAGAGCCCCCGCCGATTGGGCACGACGACGATCAGACGTCCACCACTGGCCAATACCCGCCATACTTCCCGCATCAATGGCCGGACGTTTTCGGCACTCTCAAGCGCATGGACCAGTAACACACGGTCCATTGATACATCGGGGAATGGAAGATCGGTTTCGTCGACCAGAGTGGTCAGGCCGTCGCCGTCCATCGGCCAGTGCAAGACGCCCTGAGCGGCGGGCATGGCGGCGAGGGTGCGCGTCGCATCCGGCCTTAAAGCGCTAATGTAAGGTGTCGCGAAGCCCAAACCCAGTACGTCCATGCCGGTGACGTCCGGCCACAGAGCGCGGATGCGCCGTCTGATCATACGGCGCGCGACCGCACCCAGCGCGGAAGCATAAAAGTCTCTTAAATCAATGGCGTCTGTCCACATGGGACCAGTTTAGAGCAAATACGCGCAGGATCAAATTGGTGCTATATCCATATAGGGGTGGTATTCTTAATGGTGTTGATTTTTTTGTTTAGGAGCCTCCATGCCCGATCTCGCCATTCACCAGATACCCGTGCTCGGGGACAATTTTATCTATCTTGCTCACGATCCTGAAAGTGGTGAGACGGCCGCCGTTGATCCCGCAGTTTCCGGTCCTGTCCTGGACAGCTTAGCGGAACGCGGCTGGAAATTAAGTCATCTATTGATTACGCATCATCATGGCGATCATACCGGTGGCAATATGGAGTTGAAGGAAGCGACCGGCTGCACCATCGTTGGCGCCGCATCCGATGCATCTCGAATTCCAGGTATTGACGTTCGCCTTGAAGAAGGAGACAGCATTTCCATCGGTGACCATTCGGCACAGGTCTTCGACGTTTCCGGCCATACCAGC
>JAAEPW010000516.1 GCA_024232355.1 Chloroflexota bacterium
GGCCTGGGCCGTCTGTTGGGCCTCGGCGGTCATCTCTAGTTGAACGCGCTCCAGATCAGCGCGGGCCGCGCTCTCCATCGCCTGGGCGGCCGTGATGGTATTCTCGGCCTGGGCCGCGGCTTCATAACGCGCCACTGCCGTGCCTACCACGGCGTCTTTTGTGGGGCCTTCTGGCATTTGTTCGGCGAGGGCTGTCAGGTCGGCGGCGCTTGGCGTGTAGGTGGCGTATTCTTCACAGCCGGAGAGCAAGAGCACGGCCAGGATCAGGATCATTATCCGTTTCATCGTCACCACCCCCATTCTTGTAGATCTAAATTGGAGAGGTCAACACCATCGTCGACGTCATCTGTGACGTAAAAGATTTGCCCGGCCTGCGCGCTCTCTGACAATCGCCGACGGGGGTTGCCGTCTATCCGCAAATTGTCACGCTGGGCCAGCTGGTAGCGAACTGCGAACCAGCCAGTAACCCCCAACGCGCTCAGCGTGACGACGCCCATGCCCCCGACGGCCAGGCCAACCCCCAGCGCGACGAGCACGAAGGTAATTGACTGTCCTACTGATGCCACCTTGACGGCTTCCACCGCTTCTTTTGCTGCTGTGGCTGTTTGCAGGTTTGCGCCTGCTTGAGTGGCGAGAGCGGCGGCCCCCAGGATGGCTACAACAAGCAGGCCAAGGCCGAGCACGACCATGCCGATGGTGCGGCCAAAGCGCATAGCGAGCCAGAGCAGGGCCACGATGCCGATTCCTAATAGGATGAGTAGGGCTTGAATGGGTAGATTGTTCATTGGCTACCACTCCCATCTCTGTTGATTTGACGCGGCATAGTAGGCGTTGGTGATGGCGCGCTCGATGCGGCCGATCTTGATTTCGATCCGGTCAATTTGCTGCTTTAGGGCGGCTTTTTCTTCGCATCGCTCAAAGGCAGCCTGGGCTTGGGCTTGTTTGTCCGGGTCGAGACCAATATAGACACGGAGGCGTTTTTCCTGTTCAGGCGTGCCGTGGATCGGGCAGGCTTGGTTTACGCCGTGATTGGCGTACATCTTTGGTGCTGCGCCGTTGTCCCGACGCCACCAGGCGGTGCCGGTACAGACCCCAGCGTCATCAAGAGCGGCGACCTGGGCGCGGAGTGTGTCAAGTTGCCGGTCGAGGTCGGCCAGGGCCTGGGTGATGCGGGCCATTTTCTCAACGGTGGTGAGCGCTGCTCCGCTTGTAGGTGCATATGTGTTTTGCATAGGACTCCTTTTGTGCAACCTTTGGTTGCCGAGTATAATATGCCCGGCGGCGAGATGCTCTTGCATAGGGCTTCACTCGCCGTCAGGGGCCACCGGGTCAAAGCCGGTGGCCTCAGTTCTTGTAAGGGACTAGGTACGCCACAAACCATAGTCTAGGTATACTACAGACCATAGTCCAGTTGGGGACTAGGTATGCCACAGACCATAGACTAGGGTTTGCGAGTCACTAAATAATACAGATAATGTCTTTGTGACATCGATTTGTTGCCCGGTTTTTCTCTCTCGTTTTTCATTTCGCATAACCTATTTATCGTTCACAGACAAAGCTAGGGTCTCCCACGTACCTAGTCCCCAACTAGATCAAAACTCAATTTCTTCCCATCCCTCTAGCTCTAGTTCATGTTCAGGCTCTCGAAGCAAGGATACAAAGAGGCCCGCGGGGTTCGGAACTAGGGGTTTTCCATTTCGGTTCACACGCTTTGCCTCTGTTAGACAGTAAGCAAGCAATTGAACCACTCGACGTGGGTCATTGGCAAAGCAGTCTTCCACCTCGGCGGTGGGGCCTTTGAATTCCAATTGCCGCAGGCCGGTAAGCACATTGTTGGGCAGAGCAGGTTCCGGTGCCGATGCACCGACGATACGGTCACGGCGTTGGAGCAAGCGCCGACGGATGTCGATGGTTTCCTTATCGTCATCCCGGCAACGGAGTAGGGACAGTATTTGTTCCTCGGTGACCAAGGGCCAGTGATGGCGATCTGATGGGCTGGCATACATGTTGTCTTCAATGTAACGAACAGCAGCAAACAGCCGATTGGGGCCAAAAATACGGCCTTTGTAGTTGTCGAAAGCCATCTCCCATCTGTCCCACTTTATGACCGGGGCGTACGTGAGGTTGAACTTGTTGCAAAAGGGATAAAAGGTGAGCGGGTCGTGAACATTGATGAATAGGGTTGTAGACGGGTTTTTGATGCCCAGGGCTGCCAAGTCTGACAAGGTGATAACGCCGTTTTGCGGTTTTCCGCCATTCAAGATCTGATTGTCATATTCCCGTTGAGATTGTGCCACCATGTCGCGCCCCATAGTGACAGTGATCAGTCCGGCTCTTTCCAGGGCTCTACGGGCATTTCTGAGCTTTGTCTTGCCTATTCCGAAAAATGGCGCCAGTCCCTTGTGTGACGGCCAGGCTAGATCGGTGAGGATATGATTTGGGTCGTTTTGAACAAATCGCTTGTAGGTGAACCAAAGCGAAGGCCCCTCGATACCGATCATTGGCCCATACAAGTCTACCAAGTCATGATAGATGGTTTCCCAATGTCGTTTGCGAGTGTAACCGGTTGTAATGATAACGCCTTCGTTCATCGCATCCTCCAGATCAATGTTAATTTTGTAGGCCCGTCTTTGTTCTCACGTTTCAGCGATTCCGTGATGCTGCTCCAATAGATCTATAGCAGGGCTATCCGGTGCTGGCGCAAGCTTGTGAGAATCCAGTTTCTCAACATCACCGTTCCCGCCGCTGCTGATCTGTGACAATGTGCCAGGCATCGTCGATGGCGTGCTCGACACGCCGCAGCCAGATCTCTGTCTGGCGGACCTGGCTTTCCAGGCGGCCCTTGCGCTGCTGGCACTCGATGGCTTCCAGCACCTGGTCTTGTTTCTCCGGGTCTGTGCCGACATAGACGCGGAGCCGCCCACCAGGCTTGGCCTCGCCGTGCAACGGACACAAGCCATTCACCGAGTGAGCGATGCACATCTTGGGTGTCTGGCCTGGGGTGTTTTGGTCACGCCAATAGACACGGCCGGTGCATATTTCGTTCTCTTCCAAGTCGTTGACCTGGAAGAGCAAGTTGTCGATCCTTTGTACCTGATCTTGTAGGTATTCAATGATGGTCATCAGTTTCTCCTGAGTGGTGGCATCAATGGTGACATTACCACCCCCCTCCTGGGAGATTGTCGCCAGTCTTGGCATCGCGGGCTCCTTTGGTATAATTATGCCTGGCAGCGGGATGCTCCTTCGCGGGCTGCTACCCCACTGCCAGGGGCCACCGGGTCATAACCGGTGGCCTCACTGTTTGTCTGGGCAGGCCCGGATGGGTGCAAGGGTTTACGTCCTCTTGTTAGTTCCCCCCTTTTTTACACATCTTTGTTTCTCATAAAACGAACTTTCAACCAAATACGATCAATCTCCTATCATGTACACGCAAGGTCGTGGATACCTTGGGCAGCGGGATCGGCCACAGTAGTGAAGCGAACAGTTTTGCAGGCTTTTCCCTCAATGTGGCAAGCGAGACGCTGCCGATCGTACTCCTCCTGGGCGTGGGCCGCGAGATCTATACCGGTGATGACGGTGATCAGGTCCGCGTTGGTAGCTCTCTGACGAGTAGAAAACACCAACATATCCCAGTACGACGACCGGGCGATGCCAGAGAGGAGGTGAGCGGAAGCAATCTGGATAAGGTGTTCGTAGGTGAACCAGCGCCCGATCCCGTCTGCCCAAATCTTGGGACCGTAAAGGTCCGCCAAGTCGCGATAGGTGATTTCGAAATGACGGTCAAGGGTGCAGCTATTGTCAATGGCTGCTTGGGTATTCGTTTTTGTGTATGCCATAGTCGGTTCCTAGAATCGGTTATGGTGACAGTGATGGCGACGAATCGAGATTATGACGTCGCTATAGTGTTAGTTCAAATAGTAAAAAACACCTGGAGGTGTAAAATGTTAACTTGTGAAGCATTGGATAATTTTCTGACGTTTAAAGATGGCGCGACCAAGAAAGAGACTGTTAAATGGTACCGCAAACGTCTCGGATCGTTGAGAAAGATGTATGGCGATCTCGACATTGCCGAGGTCAAACCGGAGCATCTTGACCTTTGGCGAGCCGATATCGTTAATCGCACGTCTCGTTATGAGACTCATCCCACACGTCCCAGCATAAACACGCGCGGGTTGTCTGTTCACACGCAGCACGGCTATATCAGGGCAGCCCGGACTTTTTTCCGCTTTTGTCTCCGACGCGAATACATAGAGCGCAATCCGGCAATGGATCTTGGATTGCCCCCGCTACCCAAGCAGCCGCCAAAACACATCACCAATGAGGACATCGACCAACTGTTGTTGACTGCCAAAGGCAAAGGAAGTGTCCGTGATTATGCACTGGTGATCGTGCTGTCCAGTACTGGGTGCCGTATCGGAGGGCTGGAGGGGTTGAGATGGGATCAAGTGGATCTTGATGCAGGGATTATAAAAGCCCAGGAAAAGTTTGACCACGTGCACGATTATTATCTGATAGAAGATGCAAAGGCAGCGTTGCGCAACTGGCGTGAGGAGTGTAAAGGGGAAATTGTTTTTCCCAATAACCGCAGTGGCGCTCCGTTGACGTACTACGGTCTCTACCAGATAATCAAACGTCTGGCAAAGAAAGGCGGTGTGAGCGGACGGTGGAATCCTCACTCGTTTCGGCATCACAAGGCGCGCGAGCTCCTGAATAATGGGGCCAGTCTGGAGGTGGTGGCAGATATTTTGCACCACGGTGATGTGACTACGACAGTAACTGCTTATGCTCGCTGGACTAAGAAGGAGGTGCATGAAAAGCACGGTCTTTATAGCCGTCAGAAGTATCCTGAGCAAGAGTAGGTAACAAAAAAGCCCCTAGATCATGATGATCTAGGGGCTGGTTGGTGGTAGTATGAACAGGGGACTCATAAGCCCTTGGTTCCCAGTTCAAATCTGGGCGTCGCCATCTTCCAGAAAGAAATGTGATGTGGATCTACCCATCATCACCAACCCATTGTGCCTCAGTTGTAAAGGTGCAATGGTAGGTGCAATTGGTA
>JAAEPW010000517.1 GCA_024232355.1 Chloroflexota bacterium
CACGTCGTCATGTTGAACATTGATCTGCGCAGGTCATTACGAAAGATGCCAATGCCACGACGGCACGAGATCGATCGACTCGGTATATGGGCCTCTCCCGCCATGCGTGTCCGCGGACACACAGCCAAGGCGCACGAGGCTCTTTCTCTTCTCAGTTTTCATCGTCATGCTTCACTCCGTATCAAGGGGTACATCCAGGCAGGGAATATCCCGCTGCTTATTGAAACTCGCCTGAGCGGCGCTGCCTTAGTTTGAGATTATGGTTGCGTCCTTGGATCTGGTCAAGCTGACAGGAACCCCTTTCGCTTGTGATCCCCGAATGTCAGTAGGAACATTGTGCACCGCTGTGAGCCGTTTCTTGTACAACGATTTCAGAAAGTGATTTCTGACGCTTCTGCGCGTCCATACAAGGGCCGTATGGTGGCCGAAATTCCCACAAAGGGTGGTCTCCCCCCCCAGAGACCCTGGAAAGCGGCACAACGGCTTCTGACGGCTTCTAGGCCGGGACGTTCTTGGCTGTAGTTGGGGTTGAAAAAAGACTAAACGGGCTTTGGTGGGGGCTCCTCTCGCCCCTGCACGCCATCTAGGATTGGATCTAAGACGTGCTGCAAGGCACTCTTTTTTTCTTTTCTTGAATAGCTATTGGTCGTGGGGCGCA
>JAAEPW010000518.1 GCA_024232355.1 Chloroflexota bacterium
ATCTGCTTGGCAGCTTGGGAGATACGATTCATCCGTTGTTGGAGAAGCGCGCTATCCCCGCTCCACATCGCGATATAGTTGGGGGACGTAATCTCGTAGCCAAAGTGAGCGCAGACCGCATAGGCGGTTGCCTCGGCCTCTGTTTCTTTGACCGCTTTGGACAATGTTTTCCGATCTTGTTTGGTGTGGAGCAGTTCGTGGGCGATCTCGTGGGCCAGGATGCTGGCGCGGCCCAGGGGAGATAACCCTGTGCGGAGTACCACTTTGCCGATGTGACTCTCACCCTGCCGCGTGCCGGGGAGATCGCTCTCCACGACCTCGATGCCCTGACATTGGGCGTAGCTTTGTAATCGTGCAGCCAGTCCTGCGCCATCCGCGCCCTCGTTGATCCATTGGGGTGCCTGGGGTAGAGATGCGTCCAGTTTGGTTCCACACTCGGGGCAGTGGGTAGCGTCGTGGGATGCCAGCGCCTTGCATTGCGGACAGGGGATACCGACCTGGGAAACGTCAAAGACGTGGACCGTTCGGAACCAGGTGCCGGTCTTGGTCTGGCCTTTGTCAGATGCAGATTCGGATTCTACTTCCACCACCAGTTCGCCTGATGTGGCAGCGGTGGATTCCTTCGATTTGGCATACGTCTGGGGGGCCAGGATGGGAATACCCTTTTCTCCTTTCTGCACTTGGAAACCCATACTCTGCCACTTGCGATATCCGGCCACCAGTGTGGCGTCGGGGTTGCTCATCAGGATGAGCAGCGTGTTGTTGAACGAGTACTGGTGGAAACGGCCCAGGAATTGCAAGTATGACTGCATCTCTTCGCTGATCCGCGCCTCGTCGGTCAGTGCAGACAGGGCCTGTAGCCGAGCCTTGATTGCTGCTTTGAGTTCTGTGGACTTTTTCTTTGCCATTCTTTGTGCCTCCTTCTATTGTTCTTCTGTGCAGGTCAAACCTGCGAATCCGACTTGAACCTTCAACGAATGATTCTTGCCAACGCACATCAAGCCCTCGATGAATGAGGGTAATGATCACTGTTGAATGGATGTCAGGAGAAAGAAAATCGTAAGAGAATGAAAAAAGTGCAAAAATAAGTACAAGGTGGAACGAGTACAAGACTCGTTCCACCGGTTTGATGAATCAGTGCGTCTACGTCACTGCCGGTATGCGCCAGAGCATATCCCGGCCTATCGTCTGAACCTTGCTCATCTGCCCATCCGGGAGACGGTAGTGCAGCCACCGGCCTTTGACTCGCTCAGCGGTGACCGTTACCCAACCTCTGAAACGGCCCAAGTCGACCTCGATGGTGTCGGGGATGTCGTTGGGCAGCTTGGACTGTTTTCGCTTGCGTTCTCTTTTGGCACTTTTGATCTGACGATCCCGATAGGCGTTCAGGTCTGCGCGGCAGTCGGGACAAAGGTACACCTGACTGCCACACAGCCGGAGCCAGCCTCCTATCTCTTGCGCTTTGTCGTCGGGGCCAGGCTCGCGCCCACAACGTACACACACGCGGAGAGGTTTCCATCCGCTTTCCCAGGAACGATTGGCAAAGTGCTCGTCGGTTTCCCGTAGGCACGCCCATCCTTTGGGAGCGGGGAAATCAACCTTTTGCTGGTCATAGAGGTCGCCAATCATCGCCAGGTCCACCAACCCGCGCATCTTGCCCTCCAGCTGGATACGGCAAAAGCGACGAAAGTCGCGGCCTTCCCGTTCCCGCGCACCACCGACGACCAGTTCCCCGGCCCATCGTTGGTATTTGAGCATCGTCTCGGCAGACGGATACGCGGACACACTGTCGTCTCGCACCGATAGCCAATCACGGTAGAATGTGCCCAGG
>JAAEPW010000519.1 GCA_024232355.1 Chloroflexota bacterium
AGGGGGAGACGGCGAGGGAGCGGAGTGGGTCACGGCGGCGGCGGGGGCAATGAGTAGGTCAGGCCGATAGACTCTGTGCCAATCTGTGGCCCGAGGTTCATCACCAGGATTTCTCACGGGAAGAAAGCGAGGCACGCCGAGGAATTGCTCCTCTGTTTCGGCGGTAGCGAGTGATACCCACAAACCGGCATCAACGCTCACCTCCCCGCTTGTGGTCACAGACACCGCACCCCACCGCCTGGCCCAAGGGAACAAGCCAACGCACTGCCTGGGCCAGACCAGGGGGAGACGGCGAGGGAGCGGGGTGGAGTCGCGTTGGCGGCGGAGGCAATGAGGCAGGGTGATAGAGCTTGTGGCAATCTGTGGCCCGAGGTTCATTGCAGGGTCTTTGCACAGGGGAAAAGCGATGCCATCCGAGAGATCGCGCCTCTGTTTCAGCGGTGGCGAGCAATGGGGTGTGAGCAAGGGTCACCACCCACAAACCGCCAATCACCGCAACAAGGCCAACCCACCAGCAACGATCACCTCCCCGCTTGTGGCCACAGACAACGCCACCCACCGTCAACTCCCCCCCCCGCATTCCATCACTCTGCACGAGGTCCATTACCAGGTTTCTACACGGGGAGAAAGCGATGCCATCCGAGGGCCCGGTTCTCTGTTCCAGCGGTGGCGAGCGATGGGTCGGGGGCGGGCGAGATGAAGGTGGGTTGAGGTTGCTACAACTGGTGCTCGATGGTCAATTATCCGCACCCTGTTGGGACAGTACCCCGATGTTGAAGAACACCAATGAGTTGACACTTGACCATCCCGTGATTTTCCTGGGTATTGATCCACTGTTTCACCACCCACTGCCGATCAATGGATCATCCTTGAGCAAACCGGCCTCGCACAATGGTTATTTTCTCCGGAGTGATCGAGTTTGGGTTAAGGCTTCTTGCCCCAAACTCGATGTTCCTCCGGTAATTGACACCCCCGATTTGGTGAATGGATTAAGTAGCCAGCATAGGCTTGCATCACGCCTATTCTCGTGCCGCTGATTCGCACTGACATTTAGGTTGGGCTCAATTACGAGACAGGCCATCGACGACCTGCGGATGGCTTGTTTGGGTTGCCTGCTGTTGTTTATCGATGACCTATTCTGGCCTGTGCCAGTCATTGACCAGCAGTTTCGTAGCTGGTAGCCTTTCCAGATCTAGTCAAGATAGATCGAAAAACCCCCTGCACTTTGGTGGATGGGTTAAGTAACTAGCACACCTGACGTCACAGGTTGCCGTAATCCTGCCCAACCTGATAGATGATGCAGAGCATTGGATTGCTGTCAGGTTTCCTCTGGAAAGACTGTATTATTTGTAACCGTTCAGGGGGTATAACGCCCCCGATGACTTATCCAACAATCACAGAGTC
>JAAEPW010000520.1 GCA_024232355.1 Chloroflexota bacterium
ACAGATAAAAGTGGAACATTTTTGCAGAATAATTTTTTCTCTCCGACAGCCTGCTAGGTGATCAGTTGATTACTCGAACTCGAAGGTAGTCTACATTCCATCAGGCAAGAAGGGTGTCGGTTTCTTGAAAAAAGTCGACTTGCAAATGCAAAATCAGCCTCGACAAAAACGCCTGATAGGATGGTCGATTGCAGTGGTTGGCTAGGCCGCCCCGTGGACTGCAAGCCCCCCAACACCGACCCTGGCGACAGACCACGGCCCGACTGACGATTGCATCATCACGCATCTGCACCTTTGGTGGAAAATTGGAGTTTGGACAACCGCAACAGAGCGAACCGAGTGAGGTTCGCTGAAAAGCAACAAAAATGGGCAAAAAGTGGCGTCAGGTAGCGTCGGAGGCCTGTTTCTGGCCTTTGTAGACTACCTTGAAACGCTCTCGGGGCTGTGGACAGTAGCCCTTGGGACGCCCAGGCGACTTTCCACGAGGTTGGGGCGCGCTGGCCGGGGATCCCAACTCGGGTAAAAGCCGGCCAAAGCCCCGTCGGGCCTGACTGGGCGTGGCGTGGCGACTCTCTGGCGGCGTGGGCTTGTATCGTTCCCAAGGCCGCACGCTGCGTCCGACGATGTCGCAGACGACGTACAGATTCCAGTAGGCCAAGCCAACCACATTGCTCCAACGCTCGTCTTGTTCTACCGAACCCATCTCAGCTGCCTCGAAGAGTAGCTTTTGCTTGAGGAAGCGGAATAGGTGTTCTTCCGTCGACCGACGCAGGTAAGCCTTTCGAGCCTCTTTCGCGGACAAACGACGGCGACCACTGACCATCAACCACATAGGATGCTTGAAGACCAACTGTCCATCGGTATCGTAAGTAGCTACTCGGAGCAAATCAAAGGGACAATGCGGTGCTTTCTGAAAATGCATGTTCTTCCAGACTTGGATGACGATGTGCCGTTCACGGCCCTTGGCGTCCTTCTCCGTGAATTCGTGCTGCTCGTCGGGTGTACTCCAAGTTTCCGGTTTATGCACCTTGAAAACATCTCCGTGGAGAGGCGGTCGCCCCATTTCACTGTATGGAGGTGGTTCGTGGTACAGGTTGCGGTAGGCACGCAAGCGTGTCACTCCGGTCACATCGGGGAGCTGATACAGACCAGCGATGTACAGGGGAGTTCCGTACCTGCTATCGGACACAATCACGTGCCAGTGTCCCTCGTCGCTGAGAGACAGATGGATCACTTGCTCCAGTCCTCTGTCTACTCCCGTCCAATCGGTCGGAGTACGGTCGATCACCCAAGGTGGTGCCCAGGTGCTAGGACCTTTCAGGTCAATGTATGCCAGCACCGAGTAGTTGTAGCCAATAGTGACCGGTTTGTTTCCTGCCACCGAATTTGGGACATACACGTATCCTCGGTCTCTCAGTCTGTATGCGTACTGGCGGCGGCGCGGCGTCTCATCTAGCCCCCACAAGCGGAAACTGCCTGGTGCCGGTTCGGGCAAAGCTTGCAGCAATACCTTCTCCAAGTCTGCTGCATCATATTGCCATTCGGCCAAGCCATCGTAGATGCTAGGGTACTGACGGCGAAAGAAGGGACTCAGGCTCAATTCGACCGGAGAGCGCGCTTGAGTGTCGCTGGATAGGGCATCAATCAATTCGAATACAGCATCCGCTCGCTTCTGGAAAGTTCCGTATACATCGGCGCGAAACTGACGAACATTTTCTCGAGCAACTTTTTCTGTTATCATATCGCAATTATGTTGCCTCGTTGCAATTTTGTAAAGGTACAGCTAACGCTTAACTTTGTCCAAACTCCAA
>JAAEPW010000521.1 GCA_024232355.1 Chloroflexota bacterium
GGGTGATACACAATATTGAGGATTGGGAAAGCCCTTGTTCTGTTGAGATGCGCCCAAATTTGATCCGCTCTCCCGGGCCTGTCCCGAGATTCTCAACAACATCTATCACGCCCCAGGCGAATGTCGCCTGCGCTGACACTGACATGGTCAGCAAAACCGCTAAAAATAGTGCTTTGCTTGCGTTTCTCATAAAGCTAACATCCTTTGCGCTTTCGTCAAAAATGCGCAATATGTTCCGCCGGCCCTTGCTTTTGGCACAATTGCCGGGCGTCCTTGTTTTCTCGCCACAGATACTGCATAGCCATAGTCGCTGGTCAACCGGGCCAGTCCGTCAGCCAACACTATGAGCACTAATTTCAGCTCTGGTGGTCTCGCTCATACACGCTAGCAGAGGCGGCGATAGTGGGCGTGGGCTGTAAAGCGGGAGTTTGCCGGACCTGCCGAATCAAAAGCCGTCCACCCCTTTGGCTGTGTCCAGGGCAGGCTCTGCCATCAGCAAAGCGGTGATGATCAGGTCGGGTCTGCTCTTGATCCCAAAAATGAGTATAGCGGAAAATAAAGACGGGTGCAAGGCTCGTGACGGGAAAGACACGGGCCAGCAGTTTGTCGTCTCGCGCTCCTATGCCTGGGCTTGAAACCGAATCTCGGCCACTGCGCCGCCATCGTTGCGCAGCGACATCTCTCCACCGAGGCTATGACCTACAATATTCTGCAGCAAGTCAAGCCCTGTGCCGTGTCGCTCCATCCGCAAGACCTCTGGCGGATAATCTGGTCCGTCGTTTTTGAATGTCAATATGACGGTGTCGCCGTCGAGTTCAATGCGAACGTCGATGTGTACAGTGTCTTGCTCTCGCAAAGCGTATTTGACAGTGTTGGTCGCCAACTCGTTGATCACCAGCGCCA
>JAAEPW010000522.1 GCA_024232355.1 Chloroflexota bacterium
CCACTTGGCTCTGACTGTGACGAACTGTGTTATATGACGCTCGGGCAGATACGAGAGCTACGAGGCCGCCTGGGATCGCGCGTCGAGGTTGACCTGTGGTGGAAACCCAAGCGACTCTCTAAGATAAAGTCGGAACTGTTCGAGGCCACACCAGACCCGGACAACAATATTCCCTCTACATCTACGCCAGACCCAGATGACCTGCAAGAACGGGCGTCCCTGATCAAATCTCTCCGAGGCGAGCCTTGCACCATCATTGTCAACGACGACGCAATCACCGACGTCATCACTCCGGCCTGGCTGTATTGGCAATTTGGCGGCACGATCTATGACGAGGAAAACCTGCCGGAGCACGAGTTGAACGCTGCCCGTGATGACGCCGCCCGTCGGATGTTCAAAGGAGACCAGGGAAGAGACGCCGAATTTCGACGGTACTGCCGTTGTGTCGTGCAGGGGATGTTGTTGGGCCAAAACCACACTGACTGCGTGCAAGCATACAGGAACGACGCAGACTTTGCCCCATCCCCGTCTTGGCAGAACTGGGAGCCGTACATCGGAACCGCTCGCCCTGATCCAGGATTCAAGATCGGCGATGTCGTCCACTTTGGGTGGCTCGACGATGACACAGAGCGTCGCTGCGTCAACCAGCGCGAGTGGCGCGAGTACCAAAAATCTTGGTATTACAAGGTGAGCGGCAAGTGGTGGTCAGAAAGCGGCATGATAGCTGCTGATACAGAGATCGTGTTCCAATCCGGAGAGCGGGTATGGTGGCAAACCGCCGATGGTGGTCAAACCGGCACGGTGAATTTCGATGCTCGCCACGACGATGAAAGCGTAACCGTGAGCTGCGATGAGCGTCTCGCGGTGGTCGGTGGTGTCCCCATTGGCCGCATTATGCACGTGTCTCTCGGCGATCTGCACAAAGGGGAACCTCCCGATGCAAAGAACGACAACGCCAATACCGATGTGCCGGTGAACGTGGACTTGCCGGAAGGATGGGAAGTCAGCGACGTGCGATTCCTCTTGGAACAACTGGACAAAGGCAAAATGATCCTGGTGGCCGACAAATATCTCGGTATCCCGACTATTCACGATTTCACAGATGTTCGTCACTGTGGGATGGGCGTGATGATGGTCGAGCAACCCGGCTTTCAGGCCATGTTTGACGCCGGTGCCTCAATGGAACGCACGCCTACGTCGAACAAGGGTTGGACGAGTCTGGCTGTTCGGGAAGGAGAGTATGACTATCCCTTTGAGGACGTGGAGAATACGTTGAGGTCGTACTGCGTAACGGCTGATGCTATGCGCGATCTCTTGTACGATGCTGACGGCAACCTACGCGATGTGGATGAGATCGGCCCAGACAAAGCAGACGCTCTCCTGGCTCCGTTTATGCCGGGGGGTCCGCAAGGGCCTGACAAGGTTTTTCGTCGAGAATGGCAGTATGTCCCTCTGGATAAGCGGCAAGGCAAACTCGCCGCGCGATTCGAGGGTGATGCGTCTACCTTGCGCGAGGAACTGGGTAAGAATCCAAATCAGAAGCGGGTCAATTGTATTCTATCGGCCCTAACCGACGCCGGGTGGCCTGTGCCCCCTGGGTACATCACAGCGACGGAGGCGGGCGCGAGCAAGATCGTAAAGCCCTACATGGACGGCCAACCAACTGCACCTTTCGAGGGAGAGCACGTGCTCTATTTGAAAGGGACGATGCGTCAACGTTCGTGGGTCGGCGATGTGCTGCGTATCAACGGACCGATCGCGCTGACCATAGGCGTAGAGGCCACTGAGGGAACGTGGACGGCGCAGTATCACACCCACGACTATGGCCCCACGCACTTTATGTGCGGGGACAAGATCGCGGTGCAAGCCGAGAGCGCCGAGGAATGTGTTCGTCAGCTTGAGGAATTTCTGCAAGGGTTCGGCCATCAGATTCGGATTGACCTGGATCACGACGAGTCTCGTCTCCCTGCCGATATTTTCGGCGAACCGACGCACATTCTGACCTTTGGCAACAATGGCTCCCAGGTCTACTTTGAGGGAGAGCAGTACATGGTGCTTAACCCTTACAAAGACCAGGACAGGCAACGCTATGGCAGCGGGTGGGTATGGTATTTCCGTAGCGAGGTCGAGACCGATGGCGAGTGGCAATTGTTGCCTGATCCGGACGTCGAAGGGATACCGTCACCAAAATTTCGCAAAATTGAACTAGGGACCTTAACAAAATCATA
>JAAEPW010000523.1 GCA_024232355.1 Chloroflexota bacterium
GTCCGGCCACGGTCGCCTGCTCGCGTTCGGCCAGGACAAAGGTTTGGGGATCCAGGCTTTCGTCTTGCACAGCTACGGGGAAATCGACGTCCAGCAGGCCGAGGGCGTAGCGGTTGCGCAAATCATTTTCAATGGTGGCGCTATAGACGAGCGTAGCGCCAGGCGCGACCACACCATCGGCGTCGGCGCCGAGAGAGCTATCGACGGTGTCGTTGCCGCCCACCGCACGGCCGCGCAGGCCATCGCCGTCGGCATCTCGCAGGGCCGGGAAACGACTGTCCCATGCCAGCCTGTAACTACCATCCGCCTCCGGGTCACTCATGGCGTAAAACTCGTCCAGGCTGGCGGGAAAGATATCGAAAATGAGCTTGTCTCCCACGTCAATATGTAGAGTGTCAGCTCTATCGCGCAGATAACAGACAGGAACAGGGGGTAATGGTGGGGGAGTCACAAAACATTCCTGGACGTTGATTGCATAGCCTTCCGCCAGATAGAGTGCGCTTCTTTGGTTAATCCCCGCTTGCCCCAAGACCACGTTATTATAGTTGACCGTTTCACGCAGTTCAACGACGCCTTTCGAGCTATCCCTCCAGTAATCTTTGGTGTGGCTGGTACTGAGAGGGCCGTCAATCGAACGCTTGTCGGGCAGCAGTTGGTAATCAAAAGCGGATTGCTCGATATAGCGATCGTCCAAGTAGTGCCACATATAAACCGCGCCCATCCAGGAATTAGGTTTATTACGTTTCAGGACGCTAATCACATCTAGGCTAACTGCGACCTGGTTCCCCACCGATGTCCCCAGGGTGGGTGTGATCAGGCGCTGGCTAAAATTCCCGATATCGAGCCGCCCGCCAGCCTGAAGATCGACCAGCGGATTGTTGCTATAGATGAGGTATTGCACCAGCACCGTGAGCATCCCATTGATACCCGAACAGGCCCAAAACTCCCAATCATCGGGGTCTTTTGTCGCTTCCGTGTCGGTCAATTTACATATTGTTGTGACGAGCAAATCAATGACTGTGATGATGGCCACAATGAGCGTTCCCCAAGGAAAAATTGCAGCAATGGCAAACATCATGGTCGCCACAATGACCGTGGCGATCGCCCCGGCCAGGGCCTGGTTGAATTCTACCGAACCAAAACGCACGCTGGCGGAAATCATCTGGTACATGAACAAGCCGGCTGTCACCGCCACCACTACTATCAAGCCAACAATGGACGCTATTCGGCTTGCTCTTGTGATGGTATTTGTCAGTGTTTGCATCTGGCTAATCGCCAGAGAAGCTTTAACAATTGTAATGGCCGCATCTGCAAACGCAATGGCTATTAGGGCGCTCATGATTATTTCGCTGGTGGTGCCCCCCGTAAGTGTAGCAGCTACTATAATTGCTGCACAGATTGCGACAACTGCAACACCAATGACAATGCTCCATCCTGTGCCCAGGTGATGGCGTATATCCCCAAACTTGATCTCTCCCCTCGCAAATGCGGCAAGCGCTGTCTCTTCCGCTGTATATTTTATAGCGCGTTTGACGATAAATTTTACGAGGCCACCAGCCGCTTTGGCCGGCAGATAGCTTGTGGACAGGTCACGATCACTTTTATAGGGAGACAGCGTGAGCAAGTTATCACCATCCTGAACGATACCGCTTGCCCCGCTGAACAGGCTCAGGTAAAAAGACTGGGCCAGCACAACGCGCCCTTGATTCGCTGCCGGGCTGCTGGATGGATATTCAGCCATAAAGATGGCGTTAAAGATAGTGTCCATCTGCTCCCAATATTCATCAATCGAATACGATTTCCACCCGCCCGCGCCTGTGTCGTGATACGGCGCCCAGTTCATGCCGGCTAACACCTGTTGCTGAAATTGGGCAGGATCCAGATTGAAATTGAGACTGTTTTGTGTGGCAACACCCTGGATCTTGGTGCCTACCCCAATTTCTTCCAGACTGGCAGTGCGATAGTATTCCTCGCGGACAAAGAGCAAAGTGGTGCTCACTGCCTGGCCAGTGTACTGCTGCAAAATGGTCTTGGTATGGGTCATGGGGATCTCGGCAATATAGCTCTGGTCGGGGTAGCGATCTCCGGCAAAGCGGCCCGGCTCCGGGTAGACGTTGACCTGCATGGCTTGTTGGGGTACTTGCCAACGTTCGGTTATGGTGGTGGTGCTGGTTATATCAAAGCGGTGTTTGATCTCGTCAACGGTGATGTCGCGTGCCGTGACGCCAGCCTGGGTTGTCGTTCGCCCGGCCACAAAGGTGTTTTGCAAACCGTTGGCTACGTGCCACAGATTGGATTCATAGCCAGGCTGCTGGCCGGGATATTGATAGGCGGGGTTCTCGTACACAACGCCCACTTTTAGCCCGTGATCCTCTTGTATGGTCAGCCCGGTCAGGTACCAGTCGTCGTAATACGAGTGCATCACTCCTTGGGCAGTGCCCCAATTGGCAGTGTCCTGGCACCACAGATCGTAGCGCTCGGCTTGTGGCAAATCCACTCTAAACGTGTCCGTTATTGGCTTGCAAAAATCTTGCAGCCCATAGACGGCCCACACCATGCGCACCTGCTGGCTTGGGCCAAAGTTAACATCTGTCGGGCGGTATACCATGCGGCCCGCCATCGCCACCGGGCTGTCCCCCACCTTGTCGCGCACGAGGGTGAGGGGCACGTTGACCACCAAATCGCCGTTGCGGTTCTCGACCCGGACCGAGATACCGTGTCTATCCGTAGCTTCCTTGTCGAGCCAGCCATACAGCCACGTATTCAACTTTTGGGTATCGCTATAGATCTTTCCGGTTAGTGTGGGCAAATTGGGCTTGACAAGGGGCGCCGTCGCCTTGACGGGCAAACTGTTATAGTGACCGGCCTGGTAGGGAATCTTGATCTCGAGCATAGGAACCAGACGCATGTCGCCGTTGGCGTCTTTGCCGCTGGCACCAAAGGTGTCCGTAAACACGCGCTGATGTTGGCCCTGGCGGTCATTATGGGGCCAGTCCAACACGTTGAGCGTATACCACAAGTGATCGGGATTCTGGGGGCGAATTTGAAAATCGACAAAGGCTGGCGTATCGGTTGCCAGGTTGCTTGCCTGGAAAGAAAATGTTTGGTTGGGGAAAGGCTCGACGCACGCTTCCCCCAGGCCGACGCAGCCGGTCTTGACGCCGCCACCCATCGCCGTCGTCGGGGCCAGGTCCACCGAGTCGGGGACGCCGTCGTTGTCATCGTCAAAGTCAAAACCATCGGGCGTACCATCTTGATCTGTATCCGCACAGCGCTGGGGAGGGTCAAAGCTCGTCGGGTTGGCCTGTCCACTGGCTGTGATGTTTCGCAAATCGGAACAGTCCAGCGAATCGAGCCGCTCGTCGCCATTGGTATCGGGGTCGAGCGGATTCAAGTACCACTGCCGACCAGACTCGTCTTTGAATCCCCGCACCTCAATAAAGTCACTGATCAAGTCGCTATCGCTATCGGCCTGGCAGGGATGGGTGCCCAACTCGAGCACCTCCGTGCCATCATCCAGACCATCGCCGTCAGTATCGGCCTGATCCGATCTGGAGCAAGTTAAAGCCTCGTCAGCGTCACCAAGCCCATCGCCATCCGAGTCAACGCCAGTACCGGTGACGATCTGGGTAGCCGTCAAGAGAGGCATCAAACGATCAACGTCCATGCTGCCCGACAACGACCTCTCACCCTCTGCCAATTGATCACTGCCTGCCGGTTCGCCAAGCGGGTCGGTGTGCGGATCGAAATCTTTGTTGCTTAACTCGGCCTGCACCTCACGCGACATCTGTTGTCTTTCGCGCTGCGCTTCATACGTGTTGCGCTGCACCTGCTGCTCGTTGTAAAAAGCATGTACCTGCTGGCTTTGCAGCAGCGGCGTCAAGAGCATGGAGACAATGACCGTCAGCGATACCCCAACGTACAGTGCCCGCGATCGGCTGCTAATGAGCAAGAGTATCAGCACACTGAGAATGGCGAACAAGCCAGCCGAAATGCTCACCTTCTGCCAATCCAAGCCAGTCAGGTATCCCATTGCCATACTGCCCAGGCTCTTTGAGTCTGGCGACCGGTTTGCCCCAATCGTATCCCTTTCGGCAAAATCTGCATCGCCCCACTCGGAAAAATCGGTCGTGATGTCTGCTTCTACCTGTTCCAGGTAGGCGGGTGGGAATTTGAGATGCACAACCTGGCGTAGGGGCAGGCTATTTTGACCAACCCAAAGCTCGCCACGGCCCTGCATTTCTACGTATTGTTCAGCCAAGTCCAAGCTCAGACCTGGAGGGAGTTTGCCGTGACTCACCAAATCAGCTTGCAATTGGTCGCGCATGTATTGGGCAAATTTTGGGCCATTTATATCAAAGGTATAGCGGGTAAATTCAATCCCGGCGCGCTCTTCCACTCCCTGATTTCGAATGTTGGTAGCGCCCTGCAAGTAGGTCAGGACATCTTTGTCAGGCGCAAAAAGATCACTCCAGGTAGGTACCCCGGCGTCCGAATCCATCTCTTGCCAATCAGTTTGTCCTACCCGTCCATAAGCTTTATCGCCCTCGAACTTGATCTCGATGCTGTCCTGTCCGGAAGCCGCATTTCCACCCTGCGACCACAATTTCATCTGCATGGTCTCTGCCGAGAGATTGGTTTCCCCTTCGATATATAGGCGGTCTTCAGTCGCGCTCAAACCCACATTGTCCAACTTGGGCAGGGGCCAGGTAGTTTGTACAATGGTGGTATTGTAGCGATAGTTGCCAACTTTTTCTGCTCTTTGCCATGCCTGGTTAAACTGGCTTGTGGCCGAGGGTTGGACCAGGGGAACAATCGGGGGAGTGGCGCCAGAATCTGCCCAAGTTGCCCCGGATTGGGAGGCAAATACGGCCAGCAGGCCAACTAGAACCAGAAACACGTACAGGCGTAAACGATTGTGCTTCATTGTAAGCTCCTTTGTTGTGATAGTTATGCACGTATACACCGCGAGATCATTTGGCACGACTACGGACAGGCTTGCACGTGCCTATCTCGATCACTGTCGTTGGGAGATTGTTTCTTCTAGGTGTATTCTTTCGAATAATTGGAGCAAGGTTGGTATCGGTTATCACGGTCAGTTTAACTTTGGTCTTGCAACTCTCAGTATACACTAACCGAGTGCTATTTTCAATAGCCACAATGTCCTATTCTCGCCATCCAACCCCCACCACGCACGCTCCTCAAACTAAAGCAAAGTCCTCAACACTTTTACCCCAACGCCAAGTCCCCGCGCCGTGGTCCATCGCCTCTGCCCGAGGCTTATTGCCAGGTCTTTTGTACGAGCGGGAAAGCGAGGTAAGCCAAGATATCGCTCCTCTGTTTCAGTGGGGGCGGGCGAGGTGGTTGGGCAAGGAGACCCTCCCCCGGTTTTGATGCGGGGGATTCACTACCGGACACTTGTTAAGAAGATTGACTCGTGGCATGCTCTATCTCCAATCACAGAGCAAAGGAGCATACCATGAGCGACAACCGACGCAGATATCGTGCCACAGAAAGCGCAATTAAGCAACTCTACCCAACGGGGCCCAAAGATAACACCGCTCGTTATTTGCAAACACTATCCACACTCATTAGCGGTATCGCAGAAAGCAAGAGCACTAACCTGCCTGCGATTGCAGGGAAAATGCCAGACAGGACCAAGAAGAAAAGTCGAGTGAAACAATTCTCCTGCTGGATAAAGAATGAGCGGATCAATACTGAGGTCTACTACCGGCCCTACGCAGATGCACTGTTGCAAAGCCTTGCAACTGACCACGTGCTGTTCTTGGCTATAGATGGCAGCAAAGTAGGGCAGAACTGCCTGGCATTAATGGTCAATGTGATCTATGAGAAAGTTGAGCTATCGGGAACGAATGAAACGAGCTTGTGGTAATGATCCGCTGGTATGTGAGCGATGTGGCGTTGAAATGTGGCTATGGCACATCTGGCATCCTGATTATGGTGTGATCTACGACGAGATGGAGCAAATCAAGCAAGGAATATGATACCTACGATGCAAGTCCTGTCAAGATGAAGACATATCTGAAAATGTGGTGATACAGTTGCCTCTCTTTCGTGTGTCACACATCTATGCGTGAGCAAAGTCCCCTGAGCGAAGCAAAGGGTCAAATATGCGACCAGTGTTGGTAGCAGCTTGCACAAGCAACTCAAAGATACACTAGCCGCGCTACAAGCAATTTCCCTCAAGGTGCGACACACTTGCCAAGTGCGTCGCACCTGTGTTGTTCACAGAGATGTCCGTGATGCTACACGTCCATCCGCTCCACATCCACCGCCTGGGGACCCTTTTCGGTTTCCTCGAGGCAGTACGTCACTTGTGTACCGTCTGGAAAGTCTGGCGTCTCTCCTGGCGCGAGGCCAGTGCGATGGAAAAAGAATTCTTCACCGGCGGGATGGGCGATAAAGCCATACCCCTTTTCTCGGTCATACCACTTTACTTCGCCCTCGTGGGGACCTGGGCCAAGGACAGCTTGCTTTGGTTTTTGGGGTTTCTCTGCTGCTGGTCTCGGTCGGGATTCCCGTCGTGGCTCTGGGGGACGTTCTGTACGAGATGGCGTATGGCAAGAAGGGCATAATTCTGGCGGAGTGACCTCCTCACCTCGTTCTGCTTGCCGGCGTTGATCTTCGATCCTAAAAACAAATTGCTTGCCACACTTGGTGCAAACCGCCCAAGAATCCTGAAAAGTCATTGAAAATCCTCCTCATTGCGTCTGTGATTTGTTATTCGTCGTTCGTTCGGACAAGTGGAACAAAGGCGTCTACTATGGCATCCTGTTTTCGTAACTTGATGATGCTTTGGCCAACTGTAGATCGTCCTTTGCGTGGTGCATTCTTGGCGAGAATGGTCTTGGCAGCTCCTTTTTCAGTGACCAGTACCACCGGATGGTTGGCCTGCAACACACATCCCCCGGCTATACTCGCGCTGGATGCAGTGATACGAGTCGTGAGCACTCCCTGTCCGTTGCGCCCTTGGGTAGGATACTCTGACAGGGGCGTGCGCTTGGCTGAACCGTCGCTGGCAATGATGAACAGATCAGAGCGTCCGCGCGCGACATCCAACGCTACCACACGGTCTTCCTTGCCACCCAACCTGATGCCCATCACGCCCACGGCGGGCAATCCCATAGTTCGTACTGTCTCTTCCTTGAACCGAATCGCCTTGCCGCCGGCAGTGACCAGCAATACCTGATCGCTCCCGGATGTCGCCGCAGCCCATCTGAGCGCATCCCCTTTATCCGTCTCTACCCCTATGACGACGAACGATTCGCTGCTCACACCAGGCAGGTCGGTCAATGCGACCCGCTTGACGATACCCCGCTGCGTGGCCAGGAACAGGTGACCCTCCAACAGCGATGACGAGATCGCGAGCGTCGCCACGACGGTATCGCGGCGCGTCAGTGGCGTCATGTCAGCGAAATGGGTACCCGCTCCATCCCAGGCCACTCCCTCTGGTAGTTGGTGGATGGGCAAGGCTGTCGCTTTGCCGTTGGTTGCGAACAGATAAAGTGTATCCTGGGTCGAAGCTGCCAGCACAGCAACTGGTGCATCTTTGGGTCGGGCCGGTACGCGGGGAGATGTTCCCCCGTCTGGTATGCGGGCCACCAGCCCTCCTCGGCTCACCGCCACCCAAACCCGTTCGTCGGGAACCAAATCTTCGGCTGTCAATTGAGCTTTGCCTGCGTCCATGATCTGCGTGCGGCGGGCGTCAGCGTACCGTTCCCTAACGGCCAAAAGCTCATCCCGCACGACATCGCGGATCTTTTTCGGACTCTTTAACAGTGCCTGAAAGTACCGGATCAGCCGCTTTTTTTCCTTGTACTCGTCCTGGATCTTGCGGCGTTCCAGAGCGGCTAATCGCTTGAGCGGCATATCGAGGATCGCTTGGGCTTGCACCTCACTGAACTTGAACTTGCGGCGCAGGTTGGTTCTCGCGCTGTCGGTGGTCCGAGAGCGTCGGATGAGGGCGATCACCTCGTCCAGGTGGTCGAGCGCGGTGAGCAATCCCTCCAGGATATGAGCGCGGGCCTTGGCACGGGCCAGTTCGTATTGGCTGCGGCGGGTGACGATGACCTGCCGGTGGTCCAGATAGGTCATCAGTGCCTTTTTGAGCGTCAGCATACGCGGCTCGCCGTCCACCAACGCCAGCAAGATCAGGCTAAAGGTGGACTCCATCGGGGTACGCTTGAAGAGATCGGCCAGCACCTGCTCTGGCTCGACGTTGCGCGTCAACTCGATCACCAGCCGCATGCCCCGCCGATCCGATTCGTCACGCAGGTCGGTGATGCCCTCCAGGCGACCGTCGCGCACCAAGTGAGCGATCCGCTCGACGAGGCTGCTTTTGTTGACCTGATAAGGCAACTCAGTGACAACGATGCGGTGGCGGGAGCGCGTCATTGCCTCGACGTGGGCGCGGGCGCGCACGGTAATCTTGCCACGTCCCTGCCCATAGGCGTGGGCGATAACGTCGTCGTCATCCTCTCCCATTCGGCGATATATCACGCCGCCGGTGGGAAAGTCTGGCCCCTGGATAAAGCGCATCAAGTCTTCGACCGTGACGTCGTCTCGCTTGCGCCAGTTATTGAGCACGTGAACCAGGGCGTCACACACCTCGCCTAGGTTATGGGGTGGGATAGAGGTAGACATCCCCACCGCGATGCCAGAAGCGCCGTTGACCAGCAGGTTGGGGATGGCGGCGGGCAGGACGGTGGGTTCCTGAAGGGTCTCGTCAAAATTGGGGGAAAAGTCGACCGTGTCTTTGTCCAAATCGGCCAGCAGTTCAGTGGCGATGGGGGCTAGGCGGGCCTCGGTATAACGCATCGCGGCGGGGCGGTCGCCGTCCACCGAGCCAAAGTTCCCCTGCCCATCTACCAGCGGGTAGCGCAGAGAAAAATCCTGGGCCATACGGGCCATCGCTTCATAGACCGCCGAATCACCGTGGGGGTGATACTTGCCCAGCACCTCTCCGACGATACGGGCCGATTTTTTGTACGGGCTGTCAGGGCGCAGGCCCACGCCGTGCATCGCATAGAGGATGCGGCGTTGGACCGGCTTGAGGCCATCGCGGGCGTCGGGCAAGGCGCGCGAGACGATGACGCTCATCGCATAGTCGAGATACGCGACTTGCATTTCGTTGTCAATATCTACTTGACGGACGGTACCAATTTCCATAATCTAACTCCGATGTGTGAAACGTGATGCGAGAAAAGGAATGGGTATTATACCAATGATTTTGATCTTGACCAAGGCGGAACAATGCTCAGTTTTCAAGCGTTCAACTACCAGACGCCCATTCTTTTTAACGAGTTCATAATCCTTTCTGTGCGCCGGTTTGCTGAATATACTATACGTGAAGCTCGAATTTCTGTCAATTGTGAGTTTTGAACACCTTGCCCTTGAGCGTAGGGATAGTGGCTTGTTCTTTCCTTTTGCTTCCCCCATCCCCGGTGCCGCCAATGCCTTGCACGACTGGACAGAGAGAGTTAGAATAAGGGGATAACGAAAAGGAGTGAGAAAATCTAGTGGCGAAACCCAAAATATCTGGAAATCTACGCGTCATTGCGGCCAAGGCTTCTCTGGACGGTCTCTCTTCAACGATGGTGCGCACGGTTTGGCAGCCCTTTGTTCTCAGCTTGGGCGCGCCGATGAGCACGCTGGGCTTGCTGGAAAGCCTGGGGGGAATGAAAGGCATACTGCCTGCTTTGATTCAATTCATTGGCGGTTGGCTCTCTGATCGTGTGGGGAGAAAGCCCTTTATGATCCTGGGCAGCTTGGCTAGCCTGGCAGCCGTCTCTTTTTACGTGCTGGCAGCCATCACCAGAGACTGGCGCTGGCTGTTGCCAGGCTCCATCATTGCGGGAGTCGTCCTGATCTTTAGACCGGCCCAAAATTCGCTGGTCGCTGAATCGGCACGGACCGACCAACGCGGTATGGCCTACAGCATTCTGGTCGTTTCATGGATTGCGCCGGGGATTTTCGCCCCGGCTCTGGGCGGCTATATGGCCGACCGATGGGGATTCACACCCGTTTTTATACTTCGTCTGATGTTGGAGGGGGTATGTTTATTTGTCATCCTCCGGTTTCTGCGTGAGACACTGCGCCAGAGCAATGGAGCAGTCTCCTTGAGTGAACTGAAAGGAGCACTGGTCAAAATCATGCGCCTCCCAAAGCATTGCGCGGTTTCTACTGGACGATGGCCCTGGATAGTTTTGCCTGGGGAATAGGTATTACGCTTCTCTTTGGGATGTTGAGTGAAACGTTTGGTTTTACCACTTTTCAACTGGGCGTAATGTCCAGCCTGCAATCTGTCGTTTGGATGGTTGCCCAACTACCTGCGGGTAGGTTGGTCGATCGTTTTGGATGTAAACCCTCCTTGGTCTTTTCAGAGATCATAGGTATCTTGATCCTTGGCGGCAGATTATTCAGCACCAGTTTCCCTGCTTTTGCCTTTTTGCATGCCTGCTTTGGTCTGATAGCCGCTACCTGGATACCAGCTCAAAGAACGCTCCTGGCGAACAATGTTTCCGAGAACCAACGCGGAGAAGCAATGGGACGGCTCGCTGCCTTTCAAGGATTGGTCGGTTTTTCTGCACCCTACTTGGGCGGTCTGCTCTACGAGCGATTCGGTTTTCGGGCCCCGATCTTGGTCAGTCTGATCTGTGTCACTATTGTCACACTGGTTCTCATCGTCGTAATCAAAGAGCCTCAACCTCCAAAGAACGCGGATTTCCAAGATTAGGTGCTGTTCATCGACGGGTCAATCCATAGATCCTGCCCATCCACGTTCTTGAATACCTTGCATGACTAGACAGAGAGAGTTAGAATAGGGAAATGGGAAAAACAAAAGAAAATAACAAAGAAACTAGCGAAATAAAAAGCGGCGAGAGCACAATTCCCGAGAGCGAAGTTCGACGCAGCTTTACGCTAGGTATATTCAACGGCGCTATCTTTAATCTCGCCGAGGCACTGATCGACCCGCCACTGGTGCTCACGTGGTTCGTCAGTCAAATAACCTCGTCAAATCTACTAGCCGGCTTGGTATCCCCGTTGGGTAATGCCGGTTGGTTTCTGCCCCAGATTTTCGTCTCGGCCCGCATCCAACGAATGGAACGCAAGATGCCCAGCTATACCCTGACGGCAGTGATTCGCATTATCGTCTGGATTCTCTTGGCAGTGATGGTCTGGACCGTAGATGACCCCCAGGTCCTGTTGGTCAGTTTCTTTGTCCTATATTCTATCGCTCGCTTGACATCTGGGTTGGCGGGGTTGACTTTTTTCGACGTGGTTGCCAAGACGATCCCGGCCCGGCGGCGAGGTAGTTTCTTCAGTTGGCGGCAACTCTTGGGGGGTATGCTGGGTTTGGGCGGTGGATGGATCGTGAAAACGGTCCTCAATCACCCATCACTCCCGTTCCCGAACGGACACGCGCTTCTCTTTTCACTCTATTGTGTGGCCATAGTTCCTGGATTGCTATCTTTTATCATGATCCGAGAGCCTCCACGGGCAGTCACAAACGTGCCGGTGACGATAAAGGATCAACTGCAAAGGGCAAGGCAACTCTTACGCGAGAACAGAGTCTATCGTCGCCACCTATCAGCTCGGACATGCCTGATCTTGGCAGGCGTTGTACTCCCTTTCTACGGTATCTATGCCAAGGACAGGTTGGGTGCTCCTGAAGGGATGGTGGGGGTCTATGTGACGACTCGCATCGCGGCACAGATGCTCTTTAATCTCCCATGGGGACGTCTGAGCGACCGCTACGGGAACCGGCTGGCGATGCGACTGTTGAGCCTGGGCAGCGGAGCGACGACACTATTGGCACTGATATTGATAGCGCTAGTAGAGTTCTTACAACTCCAGGGAACGTGGCTTCCCTATTTAGCTCTCCCACTGTTTTTCCTGAACGGAGCCATACGGCCCGCCCAAGTATTATCGGGTAGTAACTTTTTGCTGGAACTGGTTCCTGAGGATGAGCGCCCCCTCTATATGGGACTTTCCAATACACTGATGGGGATCATCGTTTTGATCTCTGGGGTGGGTGGATTGGTGGTGGACTTTGTCGGTTTCGCGGGCCTCTTTGCCATATCACTGATGTTTTACCTGCTCGGGTACGTGTTTGCGTCGGGTCTGCCAGAGCCACGGGAAGCAACACAATAGCAACCATAGCGAAACACCACAATTTTTGTTATACACAACCCCTCTCTGCTACACAGCGTTGCTCACCGCTCGCATTGTGACCAACACTGTACGTTACGGCGATTCTGTTTACTTTTCGTCAAGCCACACTTGAGCACTTGGCTTATCGGCAAAGTTTCTCGTCATTTGAGTCAAGCCCGACCTCTTGCCAATGTTTTGCTACCGGACACTTTTCACATACGAGTGGGATATGTTAATTTTTTGCCACGAATTGCACGAATTTTCACAAATTTCCCCCCCACATTCGTGGTAATTCGTGCAATTCGTGGCTAAAGAAAAAAGTGTCCGGTAGTGAAGCCAATGTTCTTGACAGGCATATCCGCCAAAGCCGAGCCGACGATCACCGCCAACTTGCGGACACCCAACTCGACGATCTTGACCTGGACCTTTTCGTGCAGGGCCTGGACGTCCTGCGGTGGAGTCTTCATCTCTGTCACGTCTCCCAGGATAAAGCCCGGTTTCTTTGCCTGCGTAAATATCGTGTCCCAATGTTTTTCCAAGTCTGGAACCTCTTCAACTGATTTGGGCACAAGACCCTATTTACGTTTAACTAGGCGGCTCGTTTCCTTCCAATGGCAGCCATACTCTGAATGTACTCCCCTCGCCTACCTGGCTTTCCACCTCGATCTCTCCACCGTGCAAATCCACGATTTCCTTGACGATAGACAACCCCAATCCTGTGCCCGGAATGTCCAACTGGTTGGCGTGCAAGCCCCGGTAGAACCGTTTAAAGAGGTTTGGCAAGTCTTTTGGATCAATACCGATGCCGGTATCTCGAACTTGCAGGCAAGCCAGCCCTCGTTCTACGTCCAGAGATGTGCTGACGCATACCTGGCCAGTGGGCGTATAGTTGACGGCATTGGTCAGCAGATTGTTGATCACTTGGGCCAGCCGTCCACGCTCGGCGCGTACAAGTGGGAGTGCAGGGTCCGGCTCAAAAACTAGTTCCAAACCAGCGGCATTGGCATGTACTAGGTGGGTGGCGACAATCTGTGCGATCACCGTATTCAAGTTCTCTGGTGCAAATTCCATCTCGACCGTGTCCGCCTGTAGCCGAGAAATAGCCAGGGTTTTCTCCGTGAGGCTCGTCATCTGCCGGACCTCTTGCTTGAGGATGTTGATGTGATATGTGTGCTTTTCGGGTTTGGACCGTTCCAACATTTGTACGCGCAGACCAATGCTAGTGAGCGGAGTGCGCAATTCGTGGGAGACGTCGGACGCAAACTTGATTTGGGCTTGTTTCTGTAATTTCTGCTGGCGCTTGAGCAAGCCCATGCGCACGCTCTCTTGCAACTTGGCTACTTTGCAGGGCTTGAACAAATAGTCGTGCGCGCCATGACGCAACGCCTCGGTGGCAGTCTCTAGCGAACCGTGGGCTGTGAGCACGATGGCGATCGTATCCGGCGATTGCTGCCGCAGCGCCGACAGCACCTCTATACCTCCAATTTCCTTCATTCGTAGATCAATCAATGCCAGATCAAACTCTTGGGTCGCAATACGTTCCAGTGCGGCCTCACCGCTATCCACGGTCACCACATGGTAACCACTGTGCGTGAGTACTCCCGCCAGAGAGGTACGCACACCTACTTCATCATCCACAATCAAAATTGTCGCTTTTGAATTCATTGATCCCTCAAATTATCGTCTGCACATCACTCCATCAACACCTCTTGGACCGCATTCAACAAATCCGTGATAGGGAACGGCTTGTTAATATAACGACCAACCTGCAATCGGCGAGCCTCCGCCTCGATCTCGCCGTCGCCATAGGCAGTGATGAGAATGGTACGCATCTGCGGATTAGTTATTTGCATTTTCTGGATCAGTTCGAGCCCGTTGATACCGGGCATGCGCAAATCGGTCACCAGCAGATCTATTGGCCGGTCGTCAAACAGGTCCAGAGCCTCTTCTCCAGAGTGCGTGATGCTTACGCTGTAATCTCTGTCCGAGTGTTCTAGTGCTCTACCCAGAAAAAACGCTACTTTGGGTTCATCGTCTACGATCAAAATATGCAATGTATTCCACCTCCTCTATGATTTGTTGCAATCAGTATAGCATAGGATCGCTCAATTGAGGGTTCCAAAGGCGTTCCAAATGAGGTCCGTTTTTGTTCCAATTGATCCGCATCTTGCGCATCTATGTTCTTTTGTGGGGGATTTTACTTGGCTTTAGTAGCGATGGTGTACCCGCTGCCACGCACCGTGTGTAAAAGATGCGGCTGGGTGGGCCCCATTTTCAGTTTGTGGCGCAGTCGGTGGATGTGGGTGCGCAAGAGGGTGCGGGCGTCCCGTTCATCCAGGTCGTAACCACGCACGTGAGCAACCAAATCGCGGCAGGAAACAACCTGGTCTCGGTGACGCAGCAGGTAGGTCAGTATCTTGAATTCGGTCTGTGTCAAGTCAACTGGCTGACCGCGCACGACGACGAGATGTTTAAGTCTGTCTATGGTGATATCTGATACTTGCAGAAAACGTTTCGAGTCATCGGTGGGTGGCGTCTCTGATGGTTGGTCAGCCGTCTTGAGGCTGACCAAAGCTCTCTCCAACAATACAACCGGGTCTTTGTGGGCCAGCCGCCGCTGCCGCTCGACCAAGCCCGCTTCTACAGCACGGACGATTTCCTTCACGGGGCTAGGTTTGAGCAAATAGTCAAAAGCTCCCTGCCGGATGGCGACGATGGCTGAATCTAGCGTGCCGTATGCGGTTAGAATAATAAACACCGTGTCTGGTGCGAGAGGACGCGCTACTTGCAGCACCTCGGCACCGTTCATCTCTGGCATTTGAAGGTCGAGGATCACCAAGTCCAAGTTTTTTGCTTTGATGTGTTCCAGAGCCTTGCTGCCAGAGCTAACCTCTGTGACCTTGTAGCCCAGGTGTTTGAATACTCCGGCCAACGTGTGACGCAACGCTCGCTCATCGTCCACGATGAGGATATGTGCGCCTGGGAGCGCCTGGACACTTTTAATTCCCAAAGTTGTCATAGGTAAACTCCACTGCTGGCTCTATATTCAGAGTAGTGCATTCTTTATGCTGGCAACACTGGTAACCACACGGTAAATGTTGTCCCCTCTCCTGCCGTGCTTTGCACAGTTATTTCCCCTCCATGTTGCTCGATCATACCATGACTGATACTTAATCCCAAGCCAGTTCCCCCTTCCTTGGTTGAAAAGAAAGGTTCAAAGATGCGGCCCAGGTGTTCGGGAGGTATCCCTACTCCACTGTCGGAGAAGGACACCGTCAGACGATCATCTTCTACCAGGTAACTCGAAACATGTAAAGACCCTCCGTTGGGCATAGCATCTACGGCGTTGAGCAGGATATTGAGAAAGACTTGCTCTAGTTCGCCAGAGACCGCTGCAACAGGTGGAAGGCCATCTGCTAGATGCCGCCGGATCGTGATATGTCGATGCTGAAAGTATTTGCCGGTCAACGCCAACGTCTTTTCGACGGTATCATTTATCTCTATGGGTTGCTTGCCCCGCCGCGACGGGCGCGCAAATTCGAGGATTCGGGTCACAATTTCCACCAGCCGTTCAACTTCTTCATCGGCCATCCGAAGATACTCTCGCTCTTCCTCAGGTTCCAGTGGGAAACCAAGTACAAGCTGCAAGCTGTTGTGAATAGCCTGGAGGGGGTTGTTGATCTCGTGGGCCAGCGAAGCGGACAACCGGCCCGTGGCGGCCAGTTTTTCGCTTTGCACTAATTGGGCTTGCGATTGTTCCACCAGCTTGCGCTGTTCCCGTTCCGCCTCATACACCTGCGCGTTTTTCATCACAGTGCCCAGTTGGGCAGCGATCGCCTCAAATAGGTGTAGATCATCCTTGGTGAACGCATCTGGTTCTGGGCTTTCTGCGTTCAGGATGGCAATGATGCGGCTGTCCACTTGTACCGGTACGCACAATTCCGAGGCTAACCCAGATACCAACTCGAAATAATCGGGAGACTGAAGAGTGTTGCGGATCAACACTGGTTGTCCGGTAGTATAGACCTGCCCGCACACACTCCCCTCCAAGGGCAAACGTATATCTTCCCCAACCGGAGGTGCAAAGCCCACAAGAGAAGGATGGACGACCAGGTGCTCTCCCGACTCGTCTGGGAGCACCAGATTCACGTATTCGATGTTTAGCGTGCGTCGAATGGACTGGATAGCACGGATGAGCACCTGGTCAAAGTCCAAGGTGGCGGCTGCAGCCAGCATCACGTTTTGCAGTACGTTCGTCTCTGCCAGTCGGCGGCTGGTCTCTTCGTACAGTTGCGCGTTTTCGATGGCTATGGCTGCGTTTGCGGCCAGCGGCTCTAATAATTCTAGGTCTGTCACGTCAAAGCGATCAACTCGTGTGTCTACTATTTGGAGCACGCCAATGATGTGATCTTTGACCCACAAGGGAATGCTGAGGATAGAGCGCAGCGGCAAGCCAGTTTGTTGATCTATTTCTTCATAGTGACGCTCGTCAACCTGTGCATCCGGCACGATCAGGCTCTCGCCACTGTTCGCTACCCAACCGGCAAACCCTGTGCCTGGCGGCAAGCGCCAGTCGCGCACAATCTCGCTCTGAGGACCGATGACGTGTTGGCAGATCAACCCGCTCGATTCTGACTCGACTAGCCAGACCAAGCAGGCCACTACGTCCATTAGATGACGCACCTCTTCCAACAAGACATCGAGTACCTGATCCAGCTTGAGGGTGGAGCTAAATGCCTGTCCTGCTTGATTGAGCAGTGCCAGTTCGCGGTTGCGTTGCCGGAGCGCGTGCGTGGCTTGCGATACCTCAGCCAAGGCTGTTTCCTTGTCCGCCAACGCTTTGCGTTGGCCTTCCTCAGCCTGCTTGCGATCAGTGATATCATCCATCACAGCAAGTAGACATTGCTCGCCTTCTACCTCGATGGGTTCTGCTGAGAAGGAGCCAGTGCGTATTTCCCTTGTCTTTGTGCGAAATTCAGCCTCCACATTGCGAAGCGATCCGTGTTCTTTTATTATCTGCGCAAGTCTTTCACGATCTTTTGGGTTAACAAATATATCCAGATTCGTTGAGGTGTGACCAATCGCCTCGGCTCGATCATAACCTAGAACACGCAAAAAACTCTCGTTCACGTCCATGTAGCGCCCGTCTTTTAGGCTGCTGAGGCCTATTACGCTGGGGCTGGAATGAAATGCTTTGGAGAACTTTTCTTCCGAGGCGCGCAGTGCCTCCTCTGCCTGTTTTCGCTCGGTGATGTCACGCACAACTGCCTGTATAAAAACCTCACCCTTGAGTTCGAGGTGGTTGAGGTGAACCTCTACCCAAAAAGGTCTGCCATCATCTAGACGATGATGCATCCATTCAAAGCTTTGCAAGTAGCTTTGCATAACAGAGAGAGCCAATTCACGTATTTTTTCACCAGATGATTGGCCGTCCGGTTGTGTTGGAGGTGAGAAATCTTGGGGGCTTTTGCCTATAATTTGATCACGATGTGAACATCCAAACAGTCCAAGTGTACGCTCGTTGCAATCCAGATAACGAGCACCATATTCTTTGGAAACATCCATAATGAAAAGGGCATCATTTGCGTGTTCAAACAAGTTTCTGTACTTTTCTTCACTCTCTCTCAATGCACCTTCCGCTCGCTTGCGCTCGATGATTTCCTGCTGGGCTTGCTCGAACAACTGCGCCCTGCGCCAGGCGGCGGCTACTTGATGGGCAAAGGCGTTGATTGCGGGTATATCGTCCTCAGTCAGATCATCCGAATGCACAGCGAGCGCGCCGATGACCATATCCTCCGCGATGAGGGGCGCGGTGATGGATTTTGGTATCTTTATTGTTTCCACCAGTTGCCCCGCAATCTTTTTCAGAGGCCCAGACAGGACCTGCTGCATCACATCATCTCCGACTATCAAAGCAGTTTGTCTGTCCCAAATCACTTTTCTGTATACGTCTACATTTTCAATGGGAAATGAGAAATTTTTGTGGTCGATACCCGTCATCTTTTCAGCGATCTCGATTAATCCGAGATCAAAACTCGCATATCTGGTGAACAGTCTGTTCTGGTCCTCATCTGTCGGGAAAATCATGCAATAATAATCAAGTGCTTTGAATTCTTCCGCGACAATGGAAAATATTTCATCATGCGTCAGAGCTTTGCCTGTGGCAAGAGACGCCTGGTTCAGCACTTGCAGTAGCCGCTCGGTTCGCTTGCGCTCGGTGACGTCGCGCAACGTGCTGGCAACCCGAAAGCCTCTATCTGTCTTGATAGGGAAAACCATTTGTTGTACCGTTCGGTATGCTCTATCTGGGCGTTGCATATCGATCTCCAATAACTGACCGGACCAAGATGCTTGACCAGTGCTGAAGAACTCTAGTGTGAAGGTTTTGACATGGTTCGAGTACTCGGACGTCCTTCGGTGATCGGGGGTTAACTGAACTTGAATATCCCACAGAGGACGACCTACCGCCTGATCACGAGTGATTCCCGTAATCTGTTCCTGCCCTGGATTCCACTCGACGACGATACCTTTTTCATCAGTTAACATGATTCCGTCAAGTGACTGTTCGATCATACTGCGAAACTTGTGCTCGCTTTCTCGCAGTGCCCGTGTTGCTTCCAATGCCTCGGTCAAAGCTTTGCTCTGGCCCTCTTCGGCTTGTTTGCGCTCGGTGATATCATCGCTGGTGTACACGAAATGAGTAATCTTGCCTTTTTCATCCTTGACGGGGAAAATGGTCGTTTCCCTCCAGATTACTTGGCCGTTCTTTGCACGATCAGTGACCTCTCCTTTCCACATCATGCCTTTTTCTATAACAGTGTTCTTGATTTCTGCAAGATTCTCTCGCAAGGTAGAGTGCATCGATACAAAGGATCGCCAATACGTTCCGATCACTTGTTCAGGAGTGTGTTGATACAACTCGAGCAACTTGGGATTCGCATACTCGATTTTACCTTGTGTGTCCAGAATGGCGATGGAGCTAGCGCTTTGTTCAATCACTGACGAGAGTGTTCCTAGTTGTTTCTCCATTCGTGTACGTTCATTGATTTCAGACTTTAAATTGGTATTGACCTTGGCCAGTTCGGCTGTGCGTTCCCTTACCCGTTGTTCTAGTTCATTGTGCGCGCGTTGCAAAGCAATTTCAGCTTGCTTGCGTCCATTGATCTCGGACGTTAATCTATCGTTGACATTCAGCAGTTGCGCGTTCTGCTCTTCGAGTTGGGCTTGGAGAGTGCGCAAGGTTAGGTGTGTCTCTACCCGCGCCAAGACTTCTTCTACCTGAATTGGCTTGGTGATATAATCCACTCCGCCCACGGCAAAACCCTGCATCTTGTCGGTCAGTTCAGTTGCAGCACTGATAAAGATAACGGGAATATCGCGTGTTTTTTCGTCCGCTTTCAGCCGTCGGCATATCTCATAACCATCCATCTCTGGCATACGGATATCCAGTAATATCAAATCTGGGGGCTCGGCGTCGATCATCATTAGGGCCGTGGGGCCATTCGGTGCGCCCCGCACTTTGAATTTGTGTTTTTCCAGCATATTAGACAGAACCCGCAGGTTTGTCAGAGCATCATCAACGATCAAGATATCGCCCTTGAAACTGGTCGGTTGAGGATCGGGCATCATTTTTCTCCCTCTGCTGAGTCAATTCCTATATCTAGTGTAGCTGAATTTCAGTGAGGTGTCAATTTGTAGGGGATGTGGTTGGCATTCAGTTATCAAGTGCGGTATAAAAAACTTGACCCCTTTGGCATAACCAAAGGGGTAGAGGGATTTTTTATATTGTTTTTGGCAAGGGTGTGTATGGAGCCTAGCTTGGCGGCGCTGCGGCATCCTCCGAACCCAACTCTATCATCTCTCCTGTGACAGTAAAGACCACGCGCTCGCAAATATTCGTCACCCGATCAGCAAAACGTTCTAGGTTGTGTGCCGCCCATAGCAAATAATTGGCTTGTTCAATGCAACTAGGGTCGGCCAGGATATAGGTGATCAGTTCACGGTAGACTTGGTTGTAAAGCGCATCTACCACGTCGTCCTCATTTGGGATAGCGCGAGCCAGTTCTGTGTCACGCTGAACAAAAGCGTCCAGCGACCGGTGGAGCATTTCCTGCGCTTTTTCTGCCATCAGAGGAAGGTCAATAAGCGGTTTGAGTAGAGGACCTGGCCCGATCATCAGATTGATTTTGGCAATGCCCTTGGCATAATCTCCGATGCGCTCCAGTTCATCAACAATGTCCAGGATAGCCGCCAGAGTACGCAGATCACTGGCCATTGGCTGTTGAGTGGCGATGGCGACTAAACAGTCGGCCTCAATGGCAAAGCGTTTCTTGTTGATAGCGCGATCTTGCGCGATCAAACGCCGAGAGCCTTCCATATCTCGCTGGTTCAAGATTTCCACCGATTCCACAATGGCGTTCTCTACCATGCTGGCCATGGCTACCATTTCATCTTGAAGACGTTGCAATTCCCGTTCAAATGTTTCCCGTGTCATAGGGTCCTCCTTATGCCTCTACCCCGCCCGCCCGGTGATGTAATCCTCCGTCAGCTTGTGGCTTGGGTTGGTAAAAATATTCTGCGTGTTGCCAAATTCTACCAGTTTCCCCAACCAAAAGAAACCAGTCCAATCGGAAACGCGCGCCGCTTGTTGCATGTTGTGCGTGACTATGACAATGCTATAGTTTTCCCTCAGCGTTCGCATCAACTCTTCAACTTCCAGCGTGGCAATGGGGTCGAGTGCCGAGCAAGGTTCATCCATCAAGATCACTTGGGGCTTGACGGCGATCGCACGGGCGATGCACAGCCGCTGCTGCTGTCCCAAGGGCAGACTGAGAGCATCCTGTTTGAGATTATCCTTGACCTCATCCCACAAAGCCGCGTCACGCAAGCTTTGCTCTACAATATCGTCCAGATTGTTTTTCTTGTGCCAACCCAACACCCGTGGACCAAAAGCTATGTTATTGTAAATAGATTGAGGAAAGGGGTTGGGACGTTGAAATACCATTCCCACCCGCAGGCGAAGATCGACCACATCAGTACCTGGAGCATAGATGTTTTGACCGTCGAGTAATACCTGCCCTTCCACGCGAGTGCCCGGAATGGTGTCGTTCATCCGGTTCAAACAGCGCAAAAAAGTGGACTTGCCACATCCTGATGGCCCGATCAACGCTGTGATCTGCCGGTCATTGACATCGAGCGAAATGTCCACAAGGGCAGCCATGTCGCCATAATAAAAATTGAGATGTTCTATGCTGATCTTGATACTCACTGCGTCATATCCCTTTGCTTGAACAACTAACCAAACCGACCAGTGACATAATCGTCGGTTCGCTGATCGCTGGGGGTGGTAAAGATTTCGGTGCCGGACCGATATTCGACCAGTTCACCCATCAAGAAAAACGCGGCACAATCGGCCACGCGAGCCGCTTGCTGAACACTGTGTGGCACAATGATGATAGAATAATTCTGTTTTAGCTCGTAGAGAGACTCTTCCACCTTGCCTGTAGAGATAGGATCCAACCCTGAAGTCGGTTCATCGAGAAGTAAAACATCGGGCTCCAGAGCTAGGCTGCGGGCGATACACAATCGTTGCTGCTGCCCGCCCGATAGCGAGCTGGCCGGGTCATCAAGGCGGTCTTTGACTTCGTCCCACAAGGCGGCTTGGTTCAGACTGCGAAGGACAATCTCGTCCAGTTTGGTTCTATCCCGCATACTGGCCAGCTTGGGACCATACGTCACGTTTTCGCGAATAGTACCGGGCAATGGCAGTGGCAGGGCAAAGACCATACCCACCTGCCGTCGTAGATTGGGGACATTGATCTCGGGGGCATAAATATCGTGTCCATCCAGCAGGATGCGCCCCGACATCTGCGTCTCGTCCACCAGATCGTTCAGCCGGTTGATGAGACGCAGCAGAGTCGTCTTGCCGCCTCCAGCCGGTCCAAAAAGAACGGTGACCGCATTCGCCGGGATATCGAGTGTTACGTCTTTCAAGGCCGACTTGCCGTCGTAAGCATAGCTCACGTTCTCGATTTGAATCTTGGAATTATTTTGATCTTGGAGAGAGAGTTGACTTTTATCTGACATTACCACTGCCTTCGCCGCCGGAAATAACTTCGAATGAGCGTCGCCACCACGTTCATCGAGAGCACCAACGCCAAGAGCACCAGCGCCGTACCATACTGGATTTTTGGCGGCATCCCAGGTACCTGGGTACTGACAACGTACAAATGATAAGGCAACGCCATCGTTGGATCAAAGATCGACCGGGGCAAACTCGGCAAAAAGAACGCGGCCACGGTAAAGAGGATGGGGGCTGTTTCGCCGCCTGCTCGCAGCAAACCCAGAATCACGCCGGTGATGACGCCGGGCAACGCTTGGGGCAGAATGATATTGCGGATACCTTGCCAACGAGTGCCCCCCAAGCTGGCATTGACGGTGCGAAACTCGGTCGGCACGGCTCGCAGCGCCTCCTCGGCGGTACTGATGATGATGGGCAGCGTCATAATGGCCAACGTCAGCGATCCAGCCAGGATGGATGTGCCGAATTGCAGGAAAAGCACAAACATCCCCAACCCAAACAGTCCGTATACCACTGATGGGATTCCGGCCAGGTTGACGATAGCCAGCCGGATGGCGCGGGTGAGCCAGTTGTCGCGGGCATACTCGGCCAGGTAAATAGCTCCTCCCACCCCGACCGGAATTGCTGCTACTGCCGTTCCCAGTGTGAGTATCAACGTGCCGACGATAGCTGGCCAAATGCCACCCGCCTTCATTCCGTCACGCGGCATCTGGCTGAGAAATTCCCAATTCACTGCTTCGATACCCCGTGCTACGATGGCCCCAATGACGAACAAGATAGGGACCACCACAACCAGTGAGGACAGACCTAATAGAGCAAAGCCAATCCGTTGTTGTAGATAACGGGCGGATTGTTCCAATCCGTTAGATTGTTTCAATTCGCGCATTAACGCAGCCCTCCCCGACGCCGTTTTTGGAATATGGCCGATGCGGCAGCCAGGTTGATGAAAAAGGTTAGCAGAAAAAGCACGATTCCGATGCCAAAAAGCGCGTGATAGTGCGTGCTGCCTTGTGCGACCTCTCCCATCTCTGCGGCGATGGTGGCCGTCATCGTGCGGGCTGGGCGAAAGAGCGAATCGAGGGTGAGGGGTATCCGGGCGGCATTGCCTGTTACCATCATCACTGCCATCGTCTCACCGATAGCACGCCCCAGACCCAGCATCACCGCTGTGACGATACCAGAGCGGCCGGCCGGCACTACCACCCGCCAGATAGTTTGCCATTTGGTAGCTCCCATTGCGAGGCCGGCGTCTCGATATCTCTTGGGCACCGCATCAAGGGCATCCTCAGCCACACTGATGATGGTTGGCAGTGCCATATATGCCAAGATGAGCGCACCCGTAAAGGCAGTTAGTCCGGTTGGCGCGCCCAACGTCTCGCGGATAAAGGGGGCGACCAATGTCATCCCAAAAAAGCCCAGAACGACCGAGGGGATACCGGCCAACACCTCGATCATTGGCTTGAGGATTTCGCGGGCCCAGTTCGGTGCCACCTCGCGTACGAAAACGGCCGTCGCCACTCCTAGCGGCAAGGCAATGAGAATAGCGGTTACTGTGACCAGTACAGAGCCCAAGATCAACGGCAGTGTGCCAAACAGGTCAAACGTGGGATACCAGCGCGTACCAAAGAGGTCGCTTGTTGGAACCTTTACAAAGATAGGCACACCTTCACCCAGCAAAAACAAAAAGATCAGCAGTACAAAGCCAATGGTCGAAAAGCCCATCACTCGGATGAGGGTTTCGATAAAGAATTCTGTCCAGCGAGTACGTTGTGTTTCATTCATAGTTATCATATCTGTCAGTGAATTTGGCGGATTCACTCTAGTGGTACGAACCCCAACTCTAATACCAGCAATTGTCCATCGCTCAATAACCAGTCCATATATTCTTTTACCTGTCCGGTCGGCTCGCCGGCGGTGTACATGTAGAGCGGGCGAGAAATTGGGTACGAACCATCGTTGACTGTTGCTACGGAAGGCAGTATATAGGAATCCCCTGCGCCACGGGCGATAGACACCATTTTTTGATCGTGCGTCACATAACCCAAACCATCGTAGCCAATGGCGTTCGGATTCTGACGTACCTCAGCGCTGATGCCCTCAGATGAGGGCATCAATAACGTATCGGGCGCAAACAACAGGTCACTCTCTTTGTTACCCATCCGGATCACATTTTCCAAAAAGTAGACGTATGTTCCAGAGTTCGACTCGCGAGAGAGTAGCACAATGGGACAATCTTTGCCACCCACTTCGCTCCAGTTGGTGATTTTCATTGTATAAATGTCCGAGATCTGCTCAAGCGTAAGCCCATCGACCGGGTTAGAAGGATGGACGACCACGGCGATGGCATCGCGGGCGACCACAAACTCTATTGGAGTGATCCCATTGTCCTCAGCGGCTGCAACTTCTTCTTTTTTCATTCCCCGCGATGCATTGGCAATGTCTACCGTGCCGTTGATCATCGCAGCGATGCCAGTACCTGATCCCCCCCCAGTGACAGAGATACGCATCTCTGGATACGCGCCCATATACGCTTCAGCCCAGGCCAACGCCAAATTGACCAAAGTGTCGGAGCCTTTGTTTTCGATGGTTTCGGCCATTGCCGAGGCACCGCTGCCAGGATTTGCTTGGCGCGAGTTACATGACACTGACAAAGTCATACTAAACAATGACAGGCCCATCAATAGGCAGCGAAAAAACCGGCTTGGCTGGATACGACAATGTGCTTGGAAAATGTAAGAGAGGCAATATAACATTAGTTTACCAAAATCCTGTTCAAGTTTAATCATGCGCAACAAATTCTAGCAGATATACTAATAACGTCAAGTATCAGCAGATTTGGCAACAGCTTGTAGTGAACTCGGGCAAATTGTGACAACAGAGCTGATTGACTGACAAATCTTTTTAGAACCGCAGATGAACGCAGATAAATGCCGAATTGAGCTTGAAGGCACTGGTTCAGTTGAATGGGATTACAATGTAGCCGCGCTTTCCATAGCGCGTGAGGCTCTGCGAGGTATGGAAACCTCGGCTACAAATCCCTTTTTGAGTCACAATTGGATTATTATCCGGAAATCCCACCCAACTGAA
>JAAEPW010000524.1 GCA_024232355.1 Chloroflexota bacterium
CCGGTGCGATAAACCATGGATTTCTTTATTATAGGGTAGTGGATAGTCATCGACTTGAAACACCTATTCCACTGGTGGGCCATAATGGATCAATGAAATAGTGAACAATTTGAGTTTTGCAATGCTAAAAAAAGTAAATCAATGAAGACAGCATGACAGATAATAGTTTTATTTTATTATCATAATGGAAATCAAGCACATATACTACTGACTAGTCAATTTTCGCATCTTACTCTTAGTACTTAGTAAGACTTAGTACTCTGCGACACCTGACAAGCAAGTGGAAGTGGGGCGCACTCGGGACGGCCATTCTGTAGCCGAAACACTTTGCGATGGGTCCTTTCCGAGTGGGAGCAATAAGGTGAGGCAGTGGTGCTGCTGGTCGTTGGACGGATTCGGTTGAGAATCGGTCTGCAGCACGGCTCGTCCAAATCCGACACAGAGCCATTCTGCTGCGGCTGCTGTTTGATGTCGAAATCGCTGCGACTGGTGAGCAGTTTGCGCGCTGCGCCCACAGTCCATGTGCCGTAGGCGACCGACCGATAAGTCTTTCTGCATGCGTACCAGCCGGCCAACTTGTCGCTGCGACCGGCCACCGCCACTAGGTGATGTCCCTCGTGCGTGGGCGGCGCGAGCAGCGATCCGGATCCCGATCCGGTCGGCGCTTGGCTTCCGTCGCGCTCGCACTCGCTGCCCGTCCGCAGCCGCAGCCGCAGTTGCATCGGCGCGTCCGCAGCCACCGCCAGTTCTGCCGGCATCGCGATGCACCAGAGTCCCAGTGCGAATCCGAGCAGCTGATCTCAGTCGACCACTAGTCCCGATCCGACGGGATGATGCGACGACAGACACAGAACGCGACAGGTAGAGGACCTAGAAAAAAGTGAAACCACGTTCGCTTTTGAAGCTTTCACTGAACCGACCGTTCTCTGCCAGGAGGGGACGGGACTGGGATGAGCGGGCAAAGTGGGCCCTCTTCAGATCTGGCCGCCTGATACAGAACGTGATTTTGGCAGCGAGTCGCGTCGAGTCGCGTCGAGTCTCGAGTTGGGGCGCGCGAGCTGACGCCTGACTGGAATATTAGGGAAGCGTTCGCTGCAGACATGCATCATAAACTCCCGGGGGGCGACAAGAGAAAGCGGCTGCATTTTTTTTTTCATCTGGGACCTATATGTCAAGTTGGCACACAAGCCTCCAAGGCTATGTGCCAAACGAAAATCTTATGTGCCAAATTTAGTCGCCTGCGAACTCGCTGCATGAAGCA
>JAAEPW010000525.1 GCA_024232355.1 Chloroflexota bacterium
ATGTCAGAAAAACGATCAAAAATGGTAAAACGTCAACTTTTTCCAAGATTTGTGTACTGATCCTGGCATCACCCACACTGTTGGCTATATCGCTAAAATTTACTCGGAGCGTCCCCAAGTGACTTTTGCGGCATTGCCAAACTTGAGATACCGCATTACGTTTATCCTCCAATGTTATTCACCCTGATCGAATTGTCAGATCGGGTATCTGTGATATTGACCCTTGAACTGACTCGTATACAAGTTGTGATAAAATTCCTTCTCCTCCAGCCTCACTCTGTGCGCGCCTCGCTCGATGATCTCCCCATCGTCGATCATCGATGTTTTTTTGGTGTGGGTATCCACCTCACCGCCATTAGTCGAGTAATGGACGGGAACCGCCTAATCCGACTACAGGTTTATTTTCGGGGCAGAGTGATGATCTCCAAATTCTAGTCGAGGAGTAAACAATCAACTTTCTTCGCCAGATTGTACAGTCTCTCCCCCCGGCTGTCAAACAACGTCCTCGCCAACAAATGACTGTGCTCCGAAGGCGCTTGGAATTACCAACCATCAATACGAGTAGCAAGATAATGCCAGCTGCCAGCATCTTTGAGATTCCACACTTAGCAAGACAATGATGCTAGATAATGCCACTGTACAATGTCCCAATACAAGATGTCTTGTATTGACAGATTGCCCCTTTTATGGTATTCTGTAGCCAGTTTGAGACCTTGTAACAGCCTAAAACCCGGCAAGACAATCCCAGGACAACCCAGCCGAACGCCGTGGTACTCGTACTCTGAGGAGCCGATTTGATGACTGATAATGTCCCTCCCATCATATCCGAATGGCTAACCCACCTCGACCTTGAGGGAAAAAGCGCCAACACCCGCAAGGGCTACCGCCGTGGATTGCTTCACTTTGCAGCCTGGTACAAGCAGTCCGGTGGCGAACCTTTCGACCCTGCCGCCGTGATTGCACGCGATGTACGTGATTGGGTGGCTTTCCAGCAGACCGTGGAAGGCAGCAAGCCCGCTACCATCAACCAACGACTTGCCGCTCTCTCCGGATTCTACCGTTGGGCCATCCAGCAGAAACGTGTATCCCATAACCCAACCCGCGGCATCAAGGCACTGCGCCGAGAACCCCGTAGACCCCGCGCCCTTCCCCAGAAAGAACTGCGCCGCCTGCGCCGGTACATCCACGCAAATGGTAACCTGCGGGACATCGCCCTATTCGAAATGCTGGCCGGGGCCGGATTGCGCGTAACCGAGACACTGGCACTAAAGGTCAGCGACGTGACCATCAACGATCGGTCAGGCAAGGTCGTCATACGCCGAGGAAAGGGGCACGTCTATCGGGAGATCCCATTGACAAAAGAAGTACGCCAGGTACTGCGCGAGTACCTGGCCGCCCACCCCGCTCTGGAAGGAGAAGACCCTCTGTGGGTAGGACAACGCGGGCCTTTGAAGGATCCATCGTCCATCAACCGCTTGTTGGACAAGTATGCCCGGTTTGCGGACGTAGAGGAAGTAACTCCACACATCCTCCGACATTCCTTCGCGACCGGCTACTTGAAGGCCCACCCTGGCGACATCCGCCACCTGGCCGCCATCCTGGGCCACGCAGACCTCAAGACAACAATGGTCTACACTGAACCGGACCTGGACGAACTGACACGAAGGATGGAAGAAGCTGAGGTAAAGGTCAGTGCCTGATCACCCACGCGCCATCGTCCACATCGATCTGGACGCCTTTTACGCCGCCGTCGAGGTACTGGAGAACCCCGATCTTGCGGGCAAACCAGTGCTCATCGGCGGGCGGGAAAGAGGCGTCGTTGCCGCAGCATCGTATCCGGCACGGGTGTTTGGTATTCGGTCAGCAATGCCGATGTATCAGGCCCTGGAGCGTTGTCCACAAGCAATCGTTCTGCCTCCTCGCTTCAGCCTGTACCGGGATTATTCGCGCCAAGTGA
>JAAEPW010000526.1 GCA_024232355.1 Chloroflexota bacterium
GGGAAGAGTTCGTGGTGTCAAATTGCTGATTTCTGGTCTGTTTTCCAAGTTCTTGGAAAACTAATTCTCACTGATCGGTCATTTTTTGACTACTATCGTGTGCAGATAGGCAGCAGTCAATCTCAAAACGGGAATTGCTGATACTTTTGCACTCGGACTCACTGTAAATGCTTCCACAGCGCCTTTTGTGGCCACATAAGCCAATTCGCCCGGCATTGGCCCAACGGATTGCTTGATGAAAGGTTTATTATCCGGCCATAATCACCGCTAGTCATACTCTCTTTACCCCCATTCCACGCTAGTTGCAAGCTTGAGCAACTTGTGTTATAATATAACGAAACGCTATATTGAAATAAATATAACAAAGTGTGCTATGGCTAAAACTGTAAGTATCCGTTATCTGGTATTGGGCTTGATTACACGACAGCCTATGTCTGGCTACGACATCAAGCGATTTCTCAACAGCCTGAGTTGGCTAGTTGGTACCCCTAGCTTTGGAAGCCTCTACCCAATCTTGCACACCTTGCGGGAAAAGGGTCTAGTGACCGTAGAAGCAATCCCCCGCCAGGACAAGCCGCCTCGCAAAATCTACACCATCACAGACAACGGCAAACAAGTGTTACGGGAGTGGATAGATCAACCGATTGCGGCAGAGGCCTCCTTGAGAGATTTTGTGATGCGCCTGATTCTGTCCAACAACTTTTCACATACTGGATTGATCGCTCATCTACAACAACGGCGCTCACAGGTTATAACTTCTCAGGCCACCCTAAAACAGATCATCGAATCACGAGATGAGACGATGGACTGGGGACAACGTCTGGCATTCGGCTATGGGCTGTCTTTAGCCACTGCGGAATTGACCTGGCTCGATAGCACGCTGGAACTGTTATCTCAACAACCACTACCTATGGAGGTCGTAAAGGGCGACGGCGTTACCTCGGCTGTCTGAGGCGCACGTCTAGGGATCGTTTTTGAACGGATCCCGTTTGGTCTTTGTGATTTTCCCATATTCGAACCCAGGATCTTATCATAGGCCTGGTTTGTGCCAAAATCCGGTAGTGGTTACGGCCAACCAGGCCTATCTTGTTTTCAAAGGGCCAGACCGTGGCACATAAAACAGGGGTCTTGCAGCACAAAAATACTATGGTTTCATTCGGCACAATGATGGCCTTTATCTTTGTTCACACGAACGAATTCCGTTTCACGTCAGATGTCTACGAGTTAGGAATGGAGATGCTGCAAAGTTCACAAGGTCGAACAGACGATCAAGAGGCCAAAGATTGTAGATGTCAGTGTATTTGGAAGGAGAAATGACAATGTTCAAAGTAGGTGATGCGATTATTCATCCCATTCGTGGAGCAGGTATCATAATGAGCCTGATGAAACGACAATGGCACGGCAACGATGAAATGTATTACAAAGTCAGGTTACTGTCCCATCCAGGCAGCAATCTGATGATTCCGACCAGCACAGCAAAGGCGAGGGGACTGCGACATGTGATTTCAAAAACCAAGCTGGAAAAGGTATGGCGCGTGTTGCGCTCCGCTCCCAAAGAGTTGCCGTCTGATCACAAAGAACGATACGAAACATTGAGTGATAGACTTCACACCGGTGATGCCCTGCAGATCGCGGGGGTGGTAAGAGATATGGCAGGGCGCCAGCAGCAAAAGGGCAGGTTAACCACGGTAGGAAAGCGAAAGTATGAAGCAGGAATCAATATCCTTGCTGGGGAAATTGCGGCTGTGCAGGATGTTGATCTCAGTAAAGCTGAGGCCCAGATCAGAGAAAAGTTGATAGAGGACAAAGAATAGGAGTAAAAGAATGAAAGGGCGAGAAATCATCAAAAAGTACCAAGCGGGAAGGCGCGATTTCTCCAGGGAAAAACTGCGCCGAGCTGACCTGGAAGGCGCAGACTTGCGCGATATCAATCTGAGCATGGCGTATATAAGCGAGAGTAACCTGCGCAGCGCAAACTTGACCAGGGCCAATCTAAAGGGGTGCAATCTGGTCGAGGCCAATCTGGGCAATGCCACTCTCGACAACGCTGACCTACGTTGGGCCAATCTGTACAAAGCTCAAGTAACCAGTGCTCAATTGGCCAAGGCCAAATCACTTGAGGGTATGATTTTGCCTGACGGTGAGAGACACGAATAAGTAACTCACACTCTGAATCCGTCGGACAGGTAGATGCCAAGCGCTTCATATTGTAAAACAAGATGTGATGGTCGTGAAAGTAACACCATCGGCTAAGTGTTGTTGCCCCAAGTGCAAACCCTGCCCCACAACACCCAGACGCCCCTGAACACGTCCACGTCTCCCACAACGCCAACTCCCCCCCACCCCACATTCCATCGCCCCCGGCCCAAGATCCATCGCCAGGTTCTCGCATAGGCAGAAAGCGATGAGAGCCGAGGGATTGCTCCTCTGGTTCAGCAGTGGCGAGCGATGGGACAGGGTTAGGCGCGATGGGATTGCGGTAAGGGTGGTTTTGGTAGTAGAGACTGGGTTGAGGGTGAGATTCTTTGGCAAAACCTGACAGGAGCCTGAGGTTTGTGGAACATGTGGCATGAGGTTTTTGGACACAGCGCCAGAATGGATGTACTTTTCGGCCAGTACAAGCGAGATGCCGTTTGCTTACCGCATGAATGCTCCCATATCCTCTGCACGACTCAAATCACGCACCGCCAGGAGCTATTGGCGCTCCAGTTGCAGGTTGCCGCCACAGTGCGGGCACTGGTATACCGGCGTCTTGACACTGAATTCACCACCACAGTAGGGGCAGCGGCGCGCGACTTTGCTCAGCTTGAGACCAGGAAATACATAGAACTCTCGCTCGTCTCGCCGCTCGCGGTGGCACAGGCCCCGGCTCTCCAGCAGATCCAAGGCCGCGATGGCTGCTTCGTCGGGCACGTTCAACTCGGCTACTACCTGGGAGAGCGTTACCTCGGCGTTCCCTCCGGCCCGCGCCAGCGTAGTGATGCGGTCGTCGAGATTGTCGGGAGCCAAATCCCGCAGACGGCGCAAAGTAAGCCCGCTCCAGGCCGCCAGTCCCCCTCCTATGACCAGCAGTGCTCCCGCTAGAAAAAGACGCGACGGCTGTAGAGTCGCGGCACACAGGAACAAAAGCCCGCCGCTCAACAAACCAACAGAAATCAAAAGAACGACAATAGCAGCAGTGCGTTGAACCTTGTGTGTTTGCTTCATTTTCCCCTCCAAGCACTAGTTGCGCGCTTTAATGCCTGCCCCAGGCTATTAAACATGTTCTGGATATTGGTGTCGCTTAACTCGTTCTCTATCACCGGTTGGACAATGTCCAGAAACTCGGCTGGTTGAGTACAGAGTCGACCGTCGTCCCGTACCTTTTGAGCCAGATTGTCCCACTGGCTATGAAAGGTCGATACATCATTAGACACTCCGACGCGCAACTCGGATAAATAAGTGCCGTGCATACGCTGCTCGTTGATGAGGCCCTGCACACTTTCGTCAAACCGCTTCAAACCCTCGGTGATGCCGTCCAGTATAGACAATAGGCCGCTCACCAAGCCTAGCCCCTCTTGATAATCGTCGGTCTGGATGTTGAATTTGATCATAGTATCCAGTTCAGCCGCGACGTCGCTGATGGGACATAGAACTGGCTCTTTGAGATTGTCTATCACATAGCGGGTTGCTCGTTTGAGAGCTAGTGCCTCGCGATTACCTTCCACGTCTATATAGTCCAATTCTCCCTGCAGTTGCGCTAATTTGAGGGTCAGATCCTGCCAGTTGGCTTGCAACACCTCTTTCTCGGTCTGTGTCTGTTGTTGGACTCCCTGCCACTCGTCACGCACCTTGCCGAGTTCCTGCTGAATGACCTTTAACTGCCCGATTATCTGTTGTCTCTGGCGGTCGATCTTGCCAATCTTGAAAAAATTAAATACTACGCCCAAACAACCCGAAAGGCCACGGATTTGCTCGTTGAGTTGGGTCAATTCCTCTTCCAGGCCCGCTCCCTGCGCCTTGAGTTCCTCTTCTCGCTGATTCAGATTGGGGTTTAGTTTGCGTAGCTTCTCGACCTGATCCTGGCCTTGCAGCAGGATTAGGTCAGCCTCAGTTTGGGTGTTGAGGATGAGTTGGTCTCGCAACTCTTGGCGGCGCTCGGCGATGATGCGCTGATCCTCACTTATCCGCTCCTCGATGCGCGCCTGCAGATCAGGACCGATCTCGTCTATCTGGGCGGTCACTGCCTCCACCAGTCGCTCCAGGGTGGCGTCGTGTTGGGCTTTCCACTCGACATAAGCCGAGTTAAAATCAATCTGGATCTCTTCCACCTCCCGGCGTACCGTACCGATTTTCCCAACGTTATCTGTGATATATTGGGAGAGTTGTTTCACAGAAATACTTTTGCTCATCTCACTTCACCCCTACTCCCTTGACCTGACCCAGATACCGGCGTTTAAAGCGCCAGACCAATCGTTCCCAAATTGACGTATCCTTCAGATAGGGGGCGATCTCGGCGAGCGCGCCCTGCTCATCCCAGTAAAGGGGACAAGCACCACAGCAAATGTCCACCAAATCACATTCCTTGCAACCAGGGGGTACAAAATCTTTGTGCCGCCAATAGCGAGCTGTTCGACGATTCCAGATGGTATCAAAATCTTGCTCAAGCAAGTTGCCAATACCTTGTTCAAAGCTGGAACAGGGTAATACCTGCCCGTCTGGGGCGATGGATAGCAAACCCTCGGCGGCGGAGCAAGATTGCGAGCCTAAACCATGAGCGATGGGATTGAACAAACAGTAGGGCACCGGCGAATACCAGACAAAGCGCATTCCCCGTTCCTCGGCTCGCTCCTTGAGGGGTAACACGATTTCACCAATCTGGTCATAGCTGACGTCGGACACGCCAACAGCACCACCAGTACGAATGACCATGTTCATCGAAAGATATTCCTGCCCCATCTCGGCCAGCAAATCTATGAGCGCCGGTAACGCCTGACGGTTGCGCGTGTTGATGGTGGTATTGGTATGGGTGTGGACGTTCGCCGCCTTGAGGTTATGTACCCCTTGCATCGTGCGCTCAAAGGCCCCCGGATTCGCCACCACCGCGTCGTGGATGGTCACATCACCCGCTTCTATGCTGACCTGAGCCGAGTTCAGACCCGCCTCGGCCAGTTGTGCGACGTACGCACGGTCGCCACACCGGATGCCGTTGGTGATCAGATTGGTGCGCAGCCCCTGGTTTTTGGCATAAGCGATCAACTCGGGCAAATCAGAGCGCAGGGTCGGTTCGCCGCCGGTAAAGGAGACCGTCGGCACCTGTGCCTGACCTGCGATTTTGCCCAGCACGATTTTCACTTCTTCGACCGTCATCTCTGGCACGGTCCGACCCCGGTCAGGGGAACTGGCATAACAAAAGAAACAGCGGTTCTGACAACGGTAAGTGAGCGCGATCTCGGACAAAACCGGGTACTTGCGCTGGTGGCTGCCAAAGGGGGTGCTTTTAACCGAGGGTGCGCAGCCGGTCTTGTTATCCAGAATCAGTGCCAGACTGCGCAGCAGCTTATCCAGGTCCTGCACAATTTGAACCTCGGGCACGCGGTACCGAGCAGCCATCTGCGCCACCAGTGCGGCCACGTCTACCGGTTGCTGTTTGTACAGGGTGTGGAGCATATCCGTGGCCGTGTGGTTGAGATACTGAACACGATTGGGCCGCAGGATCAACAAATTGTCCTCGAGTCGGATAAACACAAACTCGCGGGTGCTCTCCACAAAGGAAGAGGCAAACTGTTGAAGGCCTTCGTCGACTATTTGATCAGGCATTTTGATTATTTGGAATGGGAACCAAATTTGTTGGAAAAACCGGTTTCTAAAAACTGCTCACACAGGCACTGTGGCAGGCCGAGTGACAAGCGCTATGACAATCGCAAGCACTATGACAGGCACTGTGACAATTCGAGTGAACGCAAGCGCTATGGCAGGCATCGTGGACACAGGCCGAATGACAGGCCGAGTGACAGGCCGAGTGACAAGCATCATAGCCAGCGTCCTCTCGCCCAAGCAACCCGTCCAGGATGCTGGTAGCCGAAGTCGCTACGTTCTCGGCCTTGCCAGCTAGATCCGAAGCCACCCCCTCCATCAACCCTGCCATCTGATCGGCAGCACCCGCCAGGGGCGACTCACGCAAGCTCTCCAACACCGAAGGTCCCGCCGGTGCAGATGGACCCGCCGAAACGGCGACCGGCACGGGGTGATAGTTTCGCGACAAGATAATCCAGGAAAAGATGGGATCGTTTTGCCTCCACACGTGGGTTGGCTCCACGCGGCGGTACGTATCCCAGGCGTCGTCAGCCCTTTGTCTATACGTCTCCCGCGTGGCCTCGGCATCGGCGTTCCACATCTTGGCCTGCAGACGAGTGGACAATATCTTGAGCACGCGGTCAACTGTCGTTGAAGGCAAAGTACCATCGTCAGCAATGCCATCTACCAGGGCCTGCTCATAGTCGGCCATTTCCAGACCAGGGTTGGTCACCTCGAATTGTAACGGCTTTTGGTTGAGCAAGGTCAGCACTCCTCGCTGTGTCAGGGCCATAATTACCAGGGTGAGCACTTTGGTCGTGTCTCCGATGTACATTGCAGCCTCAATGGCATCCAGATCGGGCACCAGCCCTGGCTGCTCGAAAGTTTCTAGCTCGATCTCTGGGGATTCGTACTCCTCAGGCGCGGCTTTGGGCGCGGCTCGACGAAACGCGAAAAAGATGATCAACCCGGCCAACCCCAATCCGCCCAGGCAGAAACTACATCCCGCACCCACCAGAGTCATAGGCGATGTTGTGACTCCCTCCGCCGGTTCCGGTTCGAGGGGAGCGACAAATTCAGTCTCAGGAAGTTCCACCGGGCCGCTAAAGTACCGGGCGGGGACATAGAGTTTTGGGCGAAAGTGGTATTGAGGAGGCACGTTTGTCTTGGACACATAGACCGACAGCCAGTTCTTGCCCGAAACCTCGTCAGGAGTTGGGTAATAGACCCACCGATCAAAAGACGAGACTACCGAATTATCCACTTGGATATCGGTCTCATCTACGATCTCGTCAGTCACTTGTTCCGGTTGGGTGACGTCGGTCGGCAACTCGATGGGTAGAATAAAGGTGACGATTTGCTCACCAATCTCTAGACTCCACTCGATGGGTGACCACTCAAGCACGCGATAAGGCTCGCCACTCACAGACGTCTCGTCCAACCCGTAGTCCACCTGGTAGTGAATGTTTACGATATAGTCCTCTCCAGCCTGGGTGTTAAACCCAAAATCAACACCGTAAAAGCCATTCCCCTTGCTGTTCAAACTAATAGACAATTCCTGCCCTTGGTGCTCTATATGATAATCGAGCATCTGGTGACCGGAGTCAAATGGGCCCATCGTGGTGATTCCACTCCGAGGCTCGGTCTCGTGAAAGGTGAGACGGTACTTGATATCCAGCGTACCGTCATTGAGCACTGTAACCTGTGCCTCGACCTGCGTGATAGTCGGTGGCCCAGCAGCCCCAGCGCTACCCGTCAGCCAGAAGCATAGGCCGACGATGGCTAACATCGCGCTTACCCAACGTATAACATTTTTCATTTTATTCACCATCAAACACTTTTTTGGGAAAGTCGAGTTGACAGACAAAATGGTCAGTCTGTCCATTATGCTACCACAAGTTGGGACAAAATTCAAGTGGCTGCTTTTGCCACGGGTGCGACGATTGATCGTCGGAATTTAGGCCGCCAACGATGTCTGCTTGCGCCGATATTGTCTGGGTGGCGGGCGAAAGTCAGACCAAAAATCGTCCCAACGGCCGCTCAAGATGGCAGCCCGGACATGGGCGACAGCCGTGGCACGCTCAGAGTTCCAACGCATATCCGGCTGGTTGATGCGAGCGTCAACGACTTGTTTGACGCCGCTTTCGGCAGAACCACTACCAATTTGAAATCCTTGTTCGACATACAGCAATTCCCGTTATGGCTTTGGGGCTTGAAAACAACCACAAATTAGACTATACTTTGGGCTAGATGAAGAGCATCGGTTCCACTGAGGGTACAAAGTAAGGAGAATTTGCAATGGTGGCAGCACACGAGTTTCTGTCA
>JAAEPW010000527.1 GCA_024232355.1 Chloroflexota bacterium
CCGACGTCGCGAGCGTCACAGCCAAAATGGGCGGCGATCGCTTATCAGGAGAGTACAGTGGCTGGTGGAGCTTCATCGCCAAGAGGTCAGAGCGGTCGGTCGGCGCCACAGGCATTGCAGACTGACGGAAAGGGGATGTTGCTGAGCGGACACCTTTGTTTCGAAGACACCGACGAGGACAGATTGGCGCTGGCGATGAACGAAGTGCCCGGACAAACTCCTGAGAGTTTGTCTGAGCAGAAGCACCGGCTACAGGCTGAGGTGGAGCAGGTGCAGACCGAGTTGGAGCAGTCCCGTTTCATGCATCAATCTGATGTCGAAAAGTTGGAGCAGATGTTGGAGCAGGTAGAGGCGCAAAGCGAGGCGGACCATCGCGCAATAGCGGCGGAGATGGAGAGACGAACGGCGGCGTATCAGAAAGAGAAACGGGTGATGAACGACAAGTGGACAGTCTGGGTGCAGGAAAGACAGGCAGATCAGGCGAACGCACACAAGGAAGCAGCGGACGAATTCGCACGTCGCATCACCAAATTGGAATGGCAAAATGCGGACCTGCAGATAGAGTTTCAGCAGAAGTATGGCCCGCGCATGGCAATGATAGCCGGTGTGGGTCAGCGAATAGCGCTGTCAGTCAGTTCGATGAATCAGGTGACGAATCAGCAGAGCGGAGCGGCGGTGCCTATTTTAGACCCATCTGCTGCCGAGTTCCAGCCAGTGAACGGTGGTTTGCCAGACAGTGCTATTCGCACCAG
>JAAEPW010000528.1 GCA_024232355.1 Chloroflexota bacterium
CTCGCTTGTCTACGAGCAGGCCGGAGATAATGCCAACATCATTTTTGGCGCGGTTATCGACCCCGAGATGAAAGACGAGATGCGCGTCACGGTAATTGCCACGGGAATAGGCAAAGAAGATGTCAAGCCGGTGGTCAAAGAGGAGACTGTAGTGCAGGACGTCAAGCCGGGCAAGGTGATGTCCCTGTTCCCGGAAGAGAAAGTTCAGCCGATGCCGAAAAAACAGGTTGCCCAGGGCGGCTCAACTATGGCCATATCGTCGCCGGAGCCCCAGGAACCGGTGACTGCGTTCTCCGAATCCGACAGCTATGCGGTCGATGAGGGTCACAATGGCAACGGCAATGGCAATGGTAACGGCCTGCGTAACCGCGTGCCGGTGTTTTCCGAGGACGATCGTACTATCCCAGCCTATATAAGGAGGTTGGACGAAGACAGATAGAGCGTCGATAGGCTGTCGGGAGCGACCGCCTGGCTCATAAATCAACTCTGAGAGAACGTGGGGCGAATTGAATTCAGCCCCGCTGGTTCCTCCACCATGCCGCCGGTTTAACTACCCTACCGGCGGCATATTTTTTTCTCTTCAGGGCCTGTCGGTCCCCACTAGTGTGGGGAAGAGGCCACATATTCTACCGTTTTCCTTATCCACGCGGCAGCTGGGTCTCGTCAGGTAGCTGTCGGGCAGTGATTTACGATATTGTGCTGATGGCACGTCCCTTGCAATTGCAGAACCCGGCTTCTAGCGCCCTCGAAAAGGGATTGAAGGGAGAGCCAACATGGATTTTCGGATTAACACCAATCTGTCCTCAAG
>JAAEPW010000529.1 GCA_024232355.1 Chloroflexota bacterium
AATACGCAAGTCATAAGATACAGGCACAGTTACGTGTGAGTCAAATATCGTCATTGAATGTTTGTCCGAATTTCAGCATCTAAACAATAGCATACACGAAAATGGCTGGTTTGGATAGTTGTAAAGATACCGTTTTTTTCACGACCTTCACCACTTGACAGTTCTAAGATTTGGACGCTAAATAAGTACCATTTAAGGATACAGGGTATGCAAAACAAACATTAGAATTGGTTGATAGTATTTGTACGATATCCAAGTTGTAAACGCTACCTAGATCTGCAAAGCGCAGACAATCAGAATAGAGCTTGACCGCGATCCAAGCCTAGTCTATAATTGCGGCCACAATAATGAATTTGATTGGGAGATTATGACACATGACAATTGACCGCAACACAGTGAGCAAGTTCTTTCGCGAGGGATGGTGGCGGCGCCCATTGTTTGCCTACCGGCTATGGCGAGCGGAGAACTATCGATGGAAAAACATGAAAGATGTCTGGGAATATGTAGGCAAAGATCGCAATGTGGCCTACATGATGATGAGCAGCAGCAAGAACGAGGAACAAGTACAAAACACTGGCCAAAGAATTGCACAAGCACTGAAACAGGGCCTAGACATTGAGCCAAATCACCAGGTTCTAGAGATTGGTTGTGGCGTTGCACGCATTGGCCGAGAGCTAGCCCCACATTGTGGCGATTGGTGGGGATGCGACATTTCCAGCTCTATCATACGAGTGGCTCGCCAGCGAACTGCTCACTTGAAGAATGTACACTTTCAGACCCTGAACGACAGTTCTCTGCAAGAATTCGACAATAATACTTTTGACCGTACGTATTGTCACGCAGTCTTTATGCATTTGCCTCAAATTGACGTTTTTTCCTATATCCGGGAGATGTGTCGAGTCACAAAACCAGGGGGTATCATTTTTTATGATGCCTTTAACCTAGACACAGAGAATGGTTGGGGAAGGTTTATTTGGGAAATAGAACACTATGACAATCGGCAAACTCGTCCGATACACCACAGTCGTTTCTCCAATACTCAGGAGCTAACCGGCTATACTCAGAGGGCCAATCTTGGTCTGCTGCATTGCCTCACTCCGGGGTTCTGGGTTCAAATTGTTGCGGCCAAACACCCAGTCGAGAGTTTGGCCGGTGGGAATCAAGAGTTGTCTCTGGAACAGTTGCGCGCGCGGGTTGATCCAGAGGCTTTGGCAGTTATTTGACGATTCAAAACGGGTGCGGTTCGCAAAGTGGTGTTCAGAACCCAAGATCACACTGCTTGTTCTGATGAGGTATCAAAAAGTGGCAAACGAAAACCGGCTGGCTTTTGCCAGCCGGTTCAGTGGTGGGCGGTACAAGACTTGAACTTGTGACCTCCACGATGTCAACGTGGCGCTCTAGCCATCTGAGCTAACCGCCCACAGCCTCCAGATTATACCACCTCACCGCCATTTTGCAAGGTGCGTTCATTATGTTACAATCACTTTCGATGAAAACGACAAACGCAACGGCAATGACAAATCCAGATTGGGGTATCGTGGGCCACGACTGGGCCGTGAGATTTTTACAGCAAGCCGTGGCCTCAGATAGTGTATCCCACGCCTATCTCTTTACCGGTCCACCTAATGTGGGCAAAATGACGCTGGCACGGGCACTGGCAACTGCCCTACTATGCGAAGGTGCAGAGAAGGTGCCGTGTGGAGAATGTCGTGCGTGTCGCTTGCTTGACGGCGGCAATCACCCTGATCTGCACATCGTCGAATCGGAACGCGTTGGTGCCAAGCTCAAGATCGAGCAGGTACGCGATCTACAACGCCAACTCTCCCTCACTCCGATCGAGGCGAAATGGCAGGTAACTATCCTGCATCGCTTTGAGGAGGCCACCACATCGGCCGCCAATGCACTGCTGAAAACCCTGGAAGAGCCTCCGCCTTATGCCATACTCATAGTCTTGGCAAATGACGCCGACCACCTCCTCCCCACGATTGTTTCCCGCTGCCAGCAAGTCCCATTGCGCCCACTGTCTGTGACAACCGTACAGCAAGCCATCATCGAACGGTGGAACGCAGCACCAGAACAAGCCGAGCTTTTGGCGCATCTTTCGGGTGGGCGGCTGGGCTGGGCGGTCCGCACCCTCACCGACAAAACCGCCCTCCAGCAGCGAGCACAGCGCCTGGACGATTTGAATGACCTCCTGAGTGCTGCCATCACCGAGCGTTTCCGCTATGCCGAAAAGCTGGCCCGCAATCCTGTCGCCATACAGGAGACCCTGGCGCTATGGATCAGTTGGTGGCGAGACGTAATGTTGTTGGCTGCCCAGGCAGAAACACCTCCGACCAACGTTGATCACCGCCTGACCCTGCTCGACCACGCCAACCGCTTTGGGTTGAAACAAAGCGCCGCCACCATAGAGGCTCTGCGCAGCGCCGCCGACCGGTTGAAACGCAATGCCAACCCCCGTCTCACCATCGAAGTGCTGATGCTCGACCTTCCACGCCAACAAACACAAAAACGGAGCCCATAGCTCCGTCTCATCTCCTCTAACACGAAAAAATACTACTCTTTGGACGTCTCCCGCAGCCGCTCAATGCACTCCCACGGCACGTGAACCGAACCCAACGCCATTTCTCCCAAAATGCCCCGCCCGTGGAAATCCGATCCGCCCGTGGCTAACAGTCCGTACTCCCGGCACATCCCCAGCAACATCTCGATATTCTCAGGCGAGTGGTTGTGATAATACACTTCCACCCCACGCAGTCCATATTCTACAAACTCGGGGATGCGCTCTACGACCGTTTCCCCAGAACTTATTGGGTGCGCAATGACCGGCACGCCACCGGCCCCGGTGATCGCCTGTATCACCTCTGGCGGGGTCAAACGCAGGCGCGGCACGTAGGCCGGGCCATCACGACCTATGAAACGTTCGAATGCTTCTTGAAGCGAATTGACATAGTGCCGGTCCCGCAACGCTCGTCCTATGTGGGGACGGCCGACACTGTCGCCGCCGGCCAAAGCCCGCACCTTTTCCCACTCGAGCGTCATCCCCATATCACGCAACCGATCGATCATCTTGCGCGCTCGCTCTACCCGTGCATTCTGCATCTCTTGCAACCGTTCTTGCAGCAAATCATTCTCTAGATCAACGTAATAACCCAAGAAATGCAGATCACCCCAACCGCCCTCCGAGTTGATTTCCACGCCAGCGATGACTTCCAACCCGGTGTTGGCCGCAGCTTGCTGCGCCTCTGTCACGCCGCCCAACGTGTCGTGATCCGTTAGAGCAATCGCCTCCAGCCCTTGCTCTAACGACAAACGAATAACCTCCGATGGCGTGAACACACCATCGGAGGCCGTACTATGAATATGCAGGTCTATGAGGTTTTGACGTCGGCTCATCGCTTCTCGATACTTAACCGCACGGCCGTCCTTTCCTGTCCGTCAATATCCACCTCGACAAATGCGGGAAGGCAAATGATATCAATTCCATCTTCCTCCAGATAACCACGAGCGATGCACACTGCTTTTACTGCCTGGTTGACCGCCCCGGCACCAATGGCCTGTACATCCGCACTTCCCTTCTCTCGCATAACACCCGCAATGGCACCCGCCACTGCCGTCGAACGAGAACTGGCCGCAACTTTGATGATGTCCATTGTCTCCCTCCTTACACTTCCTTGGCCCTTGAACCCATTGAAACGAATCCAGCAAATCCCACCCTAACCTGCCCGAGTTTTACCGGTGCGGTTCAATGTTATAATACACCAAAATGGATCATCATGCAAGCAATCTTAAATTTCCCCTTTCACTCCGTACCGTGATAAATCCACTGGCTTGTATTCTGCCCGCTCGTACTCTCGCCTAGCCTTGCCCAGTGGTGCTGTCGCATCCAGTCCCATCTTACTCGTGCGCGCCTTCTGGCCTGGCACGTGCTTGGCCGAAGGATCGAGACTGCTGCTCGGCTGATCGGTAAAGATCGCCAAGTTTCGGTCGGCCTGAAAGCGAGTGGCAATCGCCCACTCTACCTCCGCGCTGTCATAGATATTCACATCCGTATCTACCACGACGACGTGCTTGAGCGACGAGTGCCCTCGGAAGGCTGCCTCAATCGCCCGATGCCCGTCTGTATCCTGCTGTTTGTCGATTTGCACCACGGCGTGCAGCCAGGACGTGCCCCCCGGTGTGATATAGACCCCGGTGCAACAACAGACCTCATTGACGGCGGAAAACATCGTCGGCTCGCGGGGCATCCCCATGAGATTCTTGTGCTCCATGCCGCCCGGGAGTAGCGCGTGAAAGACCGGCTCCCGGCGATGGGTGACGCAGTCAATCTCGATAACGGGCTGACGGCGCACAATGTCCATCGTTTCCGTCAAGTCTGGGAAAGGCCCCTCGTCGGTCAACGTGTGCGTGATACGTCCCTCCAGGATCAACTCGGCCTCGGCGGGCACCTGCAAATCGACGGTCTGACACTGCACCAGCGGCGTCGAGCACATCGCGTGCGCGATGCTCAACTCGTCTACGCCCTTGGGAGGGCTCATCGCCGCCGCCAGCAAGACCTGAACCGGGCAGCCGATGGCGATAGCCACGGGCAAATCATCTACGACTTTGCCCACAGCCGTATGCGTCCCCCGCTGCTCGACGAGGCGGGCCGCAAAGCGTCGCTCGTCCAGCACCATCAGCCGGTGAAACGCGACGTTGCGTCCAAACTCTGGGTCCTGGATGATGGCCACGCCAGACGTGACATAAGGCCCGCCGTCGTCCGGGTGATAGCGTGGGATGGGCAAGCGCGTCAGGTCTACCTCTGCCTCGACAATCTCCTGGCAAGGGCCAGAATCGAGCAACGGCGACAGCATTGGGTGGGCCATCGCGTCGGCCATGCGATGAATCACATCAGGCACCGTACAACCCAACGCCGCCGCAAAATGCTCCCGCTGCGCGCACACCCCGGCGACCGCTTGCCAGCCGGGGAAGCCATCCAGCGCGCGGAACAAGACCGGGCGACCGTCGAGTGCATACATCACCCGTGCCAGTTCCAGGTGTGGGTCAACCGCACGTTCGATCTCGATCATCGCACCTGTCTCCCGCGCCCATTCGACAAAGTTTCTTATGTTCATTCCTACCGCCTTGCTACCACCGCTCCCGATGCACCCGCGACTCGTCATACTGCGTGCGTGGCTCTTTCTCCTCCGCCGGATGGCCGATGGCGATCAGGTTAAGGGGCACGATCGTCTCTGGCAGGTTCAGTATCGGGCGTGTAAAAGCGATCCGCGGCTCCTTGGGGTAAACACCCAGCCATACCGCACCGAGGCCCAGCGCCGTAGCTGCCAGAAGCAGATTCTCCGTCGCGGCGGAGCAATCCTGCACCCAGTACCGTTCCACCTCGGTCACGTCGCCGCACACGACGATACACAGCGACGCATCGAAAAGCATCTTGCCGTGGGGGTGAGCCTCGGCCAGAGCATCCAGCGTTTGCCGCTTGGTCACGACGATGAAATACCACGGCTTACGGTTCGAGGCTGATGGAGCCGCCATCGCCGCTTCCATCAATGTCTGGATGTCCGCCTCGCTGACCGGCGCACTTGTGTACTTGCGGATGCTGCGTCGGGCAAAGATCGTTTGGATAAACTCTCTAGTCATTTCCTTCTCCGGCTCTTATTTGCTACAATCGATCGAGTTATGCTACCAGCTCACGGTTTTCATCCAAAAGTTCACTGATCTCGGTATCCCTGTGGAAAGCGTCTGCTGTCTCGGTCTTGCTGCTTTCAGCCTCGCCTCCCGTCCAGTATACCCCACTCAAAAGGGGCACTCGGATATGTGCTTCTCGTATATCGCCATTTGGGTCTTGGTATCTCGTCACATATATTCTATCGTTTCCCTCACCAAGTGAACCAGGCCCATAAGGATCCCAAGTTTTCGACAGCAGTCTATATCCCTTTGACGCCAAGAAATCTCTTATTCGTGCTTCATCTAGGCGACTACGGAGAGGATAGAAAATAGCAAACCCAACTACGACGACTACGAGTGCAAGAAGAACATCCATTTGCTCCCCCTCAGGTTTGTTGCAACGACAAACTTTGTCCACACACAGTGAAAATGGAAACCAGCTATCTGTTCACTATTTACTCTAACTCGCGCGGCGCTGGCCCGGTGTACTCGTGATCGGTGGGATGGATACGCCGCATCGGACGCTGGCGCGTCATCTCTTCGTGGGCGTGCGCCGCCAGGCCGGTGACGCGGGCGATGATAAAGAACGCGTTGCCGAGTTCGGGCGGGAAATCCAAGTCGACCAGCAACGCCGCCAGCGCGCCATCCACGTTGAGCGGCAGCCGCCGCCCCATGCTCTTTTCCAGGGCATCCTCAAAGGCACGGGCGAACGCCACGCCTTTGCCACTGATCCCCAACTCGTCGGCCACGGCCAGCAAGCGCTTGGTGCGTGGGTCGTCGGTGTGGACGCGGTGGCCGAAACCGGGTGCGCGCTTTTTTTGCGCCTTTAATTCCGCCAGCATCTTGGGCGCCAACTCTTCCGGCGAGCCTTCGTCAGACCGCCCAATCGCCTCCAGGATGAGGCGCATACAGCCCTCGATCGCCCCGCCGTGGAAACGGTTGATAGAGAGTATGCCAGCGGCGATGCTGGCGTTCAACGACGCGCCGGTGGAGGCGACGGTGTGCGCCGCCAGCGCCGAGGGCGGCGTCGCGCCGTGGTCGAGCGAGGAGACCAACATGGTGTCCATCAGCCGTCCGACCTTTGGTGAGGGTAGTTCCCCTTTCAGTGCCAAGTAGACCGCCTGCCCAAAAGTCACACGGTCCATCAGTTCATCGATCTTGTACCCCCGCAGCCGCAGTTCGTTGGGCTGGACGGAGGTGATCTCGGTTTTCCAATGTAAATCAGCCATTATTTACTCCTTGTAAAAAAATTGGACGCAGATTCACACTGATAAACGCTGATCTAAATTTTTGATCTGCGAAAATCTGCGTGCATCTGCGTCCTCAACGATTCGTCAGTCAGCTTGAAAATTCAGACGCTCAAGCTACAACGCGCCAATTCCCTGAAGCACTTCTTTGGTCACATGGGGGATGTCGCCAAAGTTCTCCACCACGTGCACACCGACCTCTGTCAGCCGCTCCACCTTTCCCTCGCGGGTGCCGCGTCCGCCTTCAATGATCGCCCCGGCGTGAGAAAAGCGCGTGCCGCTCTTGGCACCTTTCCCACCGATGTAGGCGACCACGGGCTTGGTCACCTTGCCCTGCTCGATCAGGTCGGCCACCTGCTCTTCCTGGCTGGTGCCGATCTCGCCGAACATTACGACGGCCTTGGTATCCGGATCGTCCTGGAAAAGATGTACGATATTTGGCAGCGGCGACCCAACGATGGCATCGCCACCTACGTGAGCCAAAGTGGTCGCGCCGATGCCCTCTTGCGCCAAATAGTAGGCCATCGAGGACGTGATGCCGCCGGAGCGGGAACAGACGCCCACCGGCCCCGGGAAGAACCAGGAGCGCGCCGACATCGCCCGCCCGCCGATCATTCCCAATACTCCCTTGCCGGGGCTGAGCACGCCCAGCGTGTTGGGACCCACAAACCTGGCCCCGGCGCTGTCCGCCGCCTTTACGATCTCTAACACATCATAGATGGGGACGCGGTCGGGCACGATGACCAACAGCTTGACTCCCGCCGAAATCGCCTCCAATGCCGCGCCCCTCACCAATGGCGCGGGGATAAAGAGTACGCTGACGTCGATCTGTCCCAGCTTCTCCCTCGCCTCTTCGACGGTGTCAAAGACAGGCAGCCCCTCAACCTCCTGACCGCCCTTGCCCGGCGTCGCTCCGCCGACAATGTTGGTGCCATAATCCTTCATCAATTTGGCACGGGCACGCCCCTCGCGTCCCGTGATGCCCTGCACGATCACTCGTTTGGTTTCGTCAATGAGAATAGCCATTTTACTGCTTCCCCTCCCGATACTCGTCCAACCCCGGTATCGGCAAATCCACGTATCCTCCGCCCGCCCCCTGAAAGTAGCACGCCACGTCACAGGCCAGGCACTCGATGCAACGACCTTTCTTGGCTTCTTCCCGCGTAATATTCAGCTCCGGACAGCCCTTTTCGTTGAGTGAGAGGATCTGCGGCACGCACTCTTCCACGCAGACCTTGTTCTCACAACCGGCGCAAACGGCATGGTCAAAGATCACCGTGCCGTCGGTCACCGTCTCAAAAGTGTAGGGTTGCTTTGCCACTGGCTTTGTGCGTCCCTGGGGCTTTTCGGCCAGGGGCGTATACTCGTCTACCAATGCCTTGAGCCGCTGCGCGCAAAAGTGCGGGGAATCGTCCTTCTTGTACCCCACTACCGGCGCTGGAACCCGACCGTTGACTTGCTCCAGAATCTCTACCGCCTTGTCCTCGGCGTTGCCGCCCAGCCGGACAACGGTCGGCACGTTCAGCGATTCCTCCAGGAATGCCTTGACCAACCCACGGGCCGAGTGGAACTGTTCTTGGCTAGCGACACCCGATCCGGAACCAAAATAGCCGTCGATCGGCCCTTGGCTAAGGATGATGCGGGCCGCCCGGTAGACCTTGCTGGCTGGGGGATTGCCCGACGTGTCCACAAAGTTGGCGATGCGGAACCCCTCGTTGCTCACCGCATCCATACTCATCATCGAGCCGCCACCACCCGCGCCATGGAACCCGACGACACCCTCATCCTTTTGAAAATCATCCACCATCTGGATAAAGTAAAACGTACCCCGATAGTCACCCGCCTCGACAGCATAAGCGATGCGCTCCAGGTCCGTCTGTGGGCGGTCCAGCTCGCGTGCGAACGTGATGCCCAAGTCCTTGTGGCGAAAAACGGCGTAATCGTCCACCGTGACGCGGCAGTCGGCGGCCAGCAGCTTGCCGTCGGACGTCACCACCAACGGGTTGATTTCAGCGGAGCGGGCCTCCCAGGTGCGGGCCACGCGGTACAGCTTTACTAATAACCCGGCCAGATCTCGCTGCAAACGGCCGTGGATGCCCGTGCGGCGCACCAGGTTGCGGGCCTCATAATCCCGCAAGCCATGATCAATGTCCACCACTATGCTGGCGACGGCGTCCGGGTGCTCTTCGGCGATCTCTTCGATGCCGGTGCCCCCGACGCTGGAGAACATGATCACCGGTGCCCGTTCCCGGTCGCTGACGATGATGCCAGTGTAGAACTCGCGCTCGATGGACAGTTTTTGCTCGACCATCACCTTGTCCACGGTGAAACCGCCCACCTGCATCCCTAGGATGTCGGCAGCAGCTTGTGCCGCCTCGTCAGGTGTCTCGGCGAAACGAATGCCGCCCAGGCTGGCCCGACCGGTCACCCAGGCTTGCATCTTGACCACAACCGGTCCACCAATCTCGGTTGCGATCTCCCGCACCTCGTCAGGTGTGCTAACCACCTGACCTGGCGGGATCGGAATACCCTTTTGCGCTAAAAGCGCCTTGCCTTGATATTCGTGTAAGCGTGCCATACTTCTCCTTGTAATTTTTGATCGGTCAAATCTGCGCCGGAAGGATACCACAAGTCACCTCAAGTTGCAACCCCCACACCACAAAAAAAGCGACTCTCCCATCGAGGGAGAGTCGCTGTGTGCTTGGAGGCACTAGTTTCTATGGTTTGAGCACCATCAAATTATCGAAATGAACCTCAGTCATCACATCTTCATAGGTCGTGGCAGTCAAAGCAACATCTCCAGACGCAAACGTGCTGTCCTCGACCGACCCCAAGCGCTGCCCGTTGACGAACAATTCCAGAGTCGAGCCATTGCATATTGCCCGAATGCGGTTCGTCGCATTCCCCTGGTTGATGGCGTCCGATTCTGTCCAATCAATGAGGGCTGTAAATTCCCCATTTGCGGCTTTGGCGATACTGTAAAAACCATCTCCCGAGATGCGCAGGTAGTAACCATAGCCATCAGCACTTCCCTGCTCTCGGCACGCCACTCCGTACGCATTGTTACTCTCAGGGCCAGCCGCAACTTGGGTAGCATCCACTTCGATGATGACATTGTCGAACGAACGATTGGCCACTCCCCACATCAGGGTTTCTATCTTGGTAGAGGTTACAAAGTACGCACCATCTTTGTAACCCACGTCACCATCATCATACTCTCCAACTTCCCAACCAGAGCCCGAGTTGCCAAAGTCATCCTGAAAAAGAACTTGTTCTGGCGGCGGAGGTGGATCTACCGGATCAGTCCCTCCTCCTCCTCCAGGCACCAGATTGCTGCAAGTACATGCCATTGCTGCCATCGCCAACACCACGAACACACCAAGAACTTTTTTATCCATTGCTCTATTCTCCTTTTTCTTTCTGTGATTGATTAGGAACACTTGTCAATTCTGTTATCGTGAATCTCAGCTCTGCATCCTTCACTACCTGATAACATTATACCCCATCAACCTTCCAAACGCCTTACAAAACGTGGTATTGACCTTCCAAAAACCTTCCAAATTACACTTGATGCCAGACACTCGAATCTTGGCACTCGAAAAAATCAGCGGATTGATCAGATTCAGCGGATATTGTCTATCCCAGACGATCCGGAACCACCGAGGAACCCTTTGTCGACAAAATCCTTGTACAAAAAGCCAGAATTTTGTAGGATGGTACTGGTTCAGTTGAATGGGATTACGATGTAGACGAGGTTTCCATACCTCGTAGAGCCTTACGCGCATGGAAAGCGCGGCTACAAGCTCAATTTCGAGCCACAACAGACTATTCTCTAAAAATCCCACCCAACTGAACCAGTGCCTGTAGGATAGGTCCTAACAAATCCGCCGACTCGGATTACAGTTTAGCAGTGATTCAAACTGTCGTCAATCCCAACCGTGCGCGCTCTTCTTCGATCACATCTTCGTCCAGCTTTGTGAACAACGGTTTAGACTGGCGCAACGCCTGGCCGGGCGGCAGCCGACTAGCCTTCCACTCGCCCGTCGCGCTGCTGCTGTCATAGCACAATGCCTCGTGGACTCGCCCTTCGTCCTCCTCAAAGGTCTCCACGTAGGATCGTCCAAACAGAGAACCTTCATAGCCCAAATACTGGTGCAATCGTTCGGACGTAAAGGGCACAAATGGGGCAAAAAGAACCTTGAGCGAGTCGATGACCTTGAGTGCTACATAAATCGTCGTACCGGCCGCCTCGTGGCTCTCTTTGATCTGGAACCAGGGCGCTTTTTCATCCAGGTAGCGGTTGGCCTCGCGAGCTAACGCCATCACCTCGCTCAATGCACTGCGGAACTTGCACCGGGCAATCAACTGGCCGATGGGTTCGAACCCTTCCTCGATCTTGGTCAAGAGCTGCGTGTCCACATCTTCTAGCGTCCCTGGGGTGGGCACCTGGCCGTCGAAACGCTTGTAGGCAAAGGTCAGCGCGCGGTTGACCAGGTTACCCCAAGTGGCCACCAGTTCGTCGTTGTTGCGGTGTAAAAAACCCTCCCACAGCCAGTCGGTATCCCGCGTATCCGGCATCGCCATAGTCAGATAATAGCGCAGCGCGTCAGGCTCATACCGGTCGAGCGCCTCGTCCATCCACACGGCCCAATTGCGACTGCCCGAGATTTTCTGTCCTTCCAGGTTCATAAACTCGTTGGCTGGCACATCATAGGGCAGGTTGAGTTTTTTACCATCCCCATCCTCATAAATTCGCTCCACCCCCATCAGCTCTGCCGGCCAGATGACAGCGTGGAAAGGAATATTGTCCTTGCCGATAAAGTAAAGCGTCTTGGCCGCCGAATCATACCACCAGTCCTTCCATGTCTCTGGCGTTCCTTGGTTACGCGCCCATTCAATACTGGCCGAAAAGTACCCGATAACGGCCTCGAACCAAACGTAAAGGCACTTTTTCTCCCATCCAGGCACGGGGACCGGCACGCCCCACTCCAGATCACGGGTGATGGGCCTGCCCTTCAACCCCTCGCCTACGTAGCGACGGGCAAAGTTGATCACGTTGGGCCGCCAATGCTCTTTGCCCTGCTGCAGCCACTCGGCCAAACCAACATCGGCCAACTCGGGCAAATCGAGGAAAAAGTGCTCCGTCTCGCGGACCACGGGCGTGCTGCCGTCCACCTTACTGCGTGGGTCGATCAATTCTTGGGGATCCAACAGCGTGTTACACTGGTCGCATTGATCGCCTCGAGCAGATTCGTAACCGCAGATTGGGCACGTACCTTCCACGTAACGGTCGGGCAGAAAACGTCCCTGCGCCTCTGAATACATCTGTTCCTGAATTTTCTTGTAGAGATACTCTTTTTCCAGCAACATTGAAAAGATATCTTGGGCAACAGAATGATGATTCTCGGTGTCTGTGTGGGTAAAAAGATCATAGCTGATACCCAAACGCTGGAACAGTTCCAGGAAACCGTGATGAAAGTGTTCAAAGATCTCACGGGGAGACTTGTCCTCTTTATCTGCAACTACCGTAATGGGGGTGCCGTGCGAATCAGACCCGGAAACCATCAGCACATGATCACCCGCCAGTCGGTGGTAGCGAGCACAAATATCTCCGGGAAGATGCGAGCCAGTGACGTTTCCGGCGTGGATTTTGGCACTGGCATAAGGCCAGGCGATAGCGACGAGAACGTGTTCAGACATGATTTCCTCCTTAAAATGCGTGATCCGTATTGTAACACATGGCCTTACAAACGAAAACCGCCAGCGAGGCTGGCGGTGTCTTGCCGTGAGGCCGGATGCGTTCAACGGCCTATCGCGAACAGAGAGCCCCCTCTCTTGCCCGCCACGGCAGGTCACACATCATCATAATAAAGCGATAGAATACCATTGTTATCCCAAATAGCCCCGCAACTCGCGGCTGCGGCGTGGGTGGCGCAAGCGGCGCAATGCCCGGCCCTCGATCTGCCGGATGCGCTCTCGCGTGAGTCCAAATTTTTGACCAACTTCTTCCAAGGTATAACTGCGCCCATTGACGAGCCCAAAACGGAGTCGCAGGATGCGGGCCTCACGTGGATTTAGTGTAGCCAGCATCTCTTCGATCTTTTCCCCAAGCAAGTACCGGTAGGCACTCTGCGTCGGCGTGGGAGTCGCGTCGTCCTCAATGAAACTCCCCAGTTCACTGTCTTCTTCTTCCCCGACCGGTTGCTCCAAGCTTAGGGGCCGCCAAGAGACCCTGAGCATCCATTGCACCTTGCGCGGCTCCATCTCCATCTCGTTCGCGATTTCTTCAGGCGTTGGCCGACGCCCATATTCTTGCTCTAACGATCGAGCCGTGTTATAGAGCCGGCGGATACGATCAGACATATGAACGGGTACACGGATCGTCCGCCCTTGATCAGCAATCGCCCGCGTGATCGTCTGTCGGATCCACCAAGTGGCATACGTACTGAAGCGATAACCACGGGTGACGTCAAACTTTTCCACCGCTTTCATCAGGCCCAAGTTCCCTTCCTGAATCAGATCCAGGAACGGTACACCTCGTCCCATGTATTTTTTGGCAATGCTGACCACTAGGCGAGTATTGGCCTTGATCAGATGCTCGCGTGCAGTCAGCCCTTCCCTGATTTGTGATTCCAACTCTTGCCGTCTCACAGGATCAGAGCCATCGTTGCTCAACGTCTTTCGAGCGCCACGGCCTGCTACGATAGTCTTGGCCAGCCGCACTTCCTCTTCGATTCTCAAAAGGGGTACGCGAGCCATCTCCCGAAGATACAACCCCACCGTATCGTCACTGGCAATTCCATTCAGATCGTAGCCTTTGCCATTGTTCGCATCGGTCCCTCTAGTGCCTGGCTGCGAATCTTGATCAACTCCTGTGCCAATCTTGTCATTGTCATACACTTCAATGCCTGCATTGTGCAACAAGATAAACACTTCATCCAATTGATCCACGGTTTCTTCGGCCTCTGGCAACAGGTCCAAGATATCATCCGTAGTCAGGTATCCCTGAATTTCTGCTTTGTCAAATAGTTCCCCAACTACATCCATAAGTCTCCTAATCCAATAGGTCTTTCAATAACGCCAATCGGGGATTAACCTTTTCATGAGCGCACGCACACGGCTCAAGATCAAGGTTTGCGCCACATTGTGGACATAGTCCTCCACAATTAGAGTGACAGAGAGGTTTCACCGGGACAGTTATCCAAGTTTGTTCACGCAGCAGGGGAGTTAGATTGAGCCAGTTGTCATCCTCCAAAGCATAGGTTCCATCTGGCTCGGAATCCTCTATTTCCGACAATCGAAATATCTCTTCTAAATCCACAGCAATGGAGAAAACAAAGGGCTTTAAACAACGAACACACGCTAGCCCCAACTGCGATTCTACTGTACCTTGAACCAGCAAGCCATCCTGCACTCGAATTGCTTGGACAGGTCCACGAAGAAAATCCACCTCTAGATCAGTTAGGTGTTGAGGCCCGGTATCTATATTTAGGGTAAGTGATGTGCCAAGCCGGGCTTGAACAAGAACCGAAACGTCGAAACGAATCATAATAGACTTTGGAGGGCCTCCACGGCCACCTTCTGGTTCCCCGTCCCTAGTGCCGACCTAGCGAGGCTTTCAGCGGCTGCCAAGAAACAACTTTTGAAAAAGACCCAAAACCCGTCAAGCCGTTTCTTTCACTATGAAGAACTCTGCAAGGGTTTTGGGGCGCTCACAAGTTAACGTATTATAGCACAATCACCTCTTGTAGTCAAGATTTTTATTATATGTATACATAAAATGGTATGAAACCGGTCAGAAACTCGTATTTGTCAGTAATTGCCAAAACCACCAAGTTGTGTTAAGGTCACAGTAGGAGAAATTGTTATGAAACTATTCATTGCCACACAGAATCCAGGCAAAATGCGCGAATTCCGGCAATTACTCGCACCGCTACAAGCTGATCTCTGTTTCCCATCCGACCTTGGTCTAGATATTGATGTTGTAGAGGATGGTGTCACGTATGAGGAGAATGCGCATCTCAAAGCGCTGGCTTATGTGAGTGCCTCTGGTCTGATCACATTCGCCGACGATTCAGGACTTGAGGTAGATGCTCTAGACGGCGCTCCAGGCATTCGGTCTGCTCGCTACGCTCCCGGACACGACACCGACCGGGTCACAGCATTGCTTACACAACTGCATAACGTCCCCTGGGAACAACGCACGGCGCGGTTCCGTTGCGTGGTCGTTATTGCTATGCCGACAGGAGAGTTCTATAGCGCCGAGGGAGTATGTGAAGGAGAAATCGCCTTTGAAGCAACCGGGCAAGGCGGATTTGGCTATGATCCGGTCTTTTACTTGCCCGATCACGACTGTACGATGGCGCAGTTGCCTCAAGATAAAAAGAATCGCATCAGCCACCGCGCACGCGCAGTCGAGGCCGCAACGCCCATACTCCACCGCCTCTATGCAGTACATGGTCCCAAATCATAGGATAATGGTCAATTTGGGTCGGTATAAGGGCAATGGACACAAGTTGTCATCCCATTTGTTCATGGTATAATCATGTTGAGGTTGGCAATGATTATTGCATGATCTCAAGGTATGTTCAATGAAAGATTTAGATCTCCCAATCTCGGCCGAAAGGGAGCGCTATACAATAGCTACTGCCCCTCCAAGTCCACGTCCTTTTATTTTGCGCTTTGTGGCTTGGTGCATGGTTATTGTGTGGCGCATGAGTGTGGATTGGCGTACCAAACGTCCTTTCCTCACTCGTGCTACAGCACATCTTAGTGTCATCGTTCTCACTCTAATTACTATTATGCTTAGTGGTGTTGGAATCCCAACACCACGAGCCGCTATTGGCAGGTCGTCTGATGATAGCGATTCCCCACTCCAGATGACATCTCTCACAGAGCCCGCACCTACCCCACTACCACTCTTGTCACCGTCTGTCAATCAATCGGATGCTGTGGACGCTGACACCGTTGCGCGGCTGCCGATTCCTCACACAAACATACCAGATCGATTGCGTGCAGAAATCATCACGTACGTTGTCCAACCTGGTGATACGATTTTCGACGTTGCATCTCGGTTCGAGCTGACCCCAGAAACAATCGTCTGGAGCAATCGTGAGGTTCTTCAGGACGCACCATGGCTCATCCAGCTAGGGCTTGAGCTTTTTATTCTCCCTGTGGATGGCATACTCCACATCGTCCGCGCCGATGATACGGTGGCAAGCATTGCGACCGAATACGACGTAGAATCGGATATCTTGTACAACGAGTGGAACCGGATTGAAGAGGGAGACCCGATACACGAGGGGCAATTTTTTGTTGTGCCCAACGGCACGGGAGAAGAAGTGGTTTGGACGCCGCCAGAACCCGAGTACACCACATCCGGGTCATCCCAATACAGTTACGGCATCTGCAGCGGCGTAGCTTTTACCGGACCTGGCGCCAATGGATGGTTTATCCTCCCGACTGGTAGCTCCCGTGTTTCAGGATGGTACTTTCACGATGTACGCAACCCAACGCACATCGGGCTCGATTATGCTTGTAGAATGGGTGATCCACTGTACGCAGCCGACAATGGTGTCGTGACCATCGCGGGATGGAACGGAGGCTACGGGATTCTGGTCGAGATCAACCACGGCAACGGCTTTATCACCCGATACGGTCACTTTAGTGACCTTATCGTGGGATGTGGGCAAGCGGTCTACCAAGGTCAATTGTTGGGATACTGTGGCAGCACCGGCTGGTCTTCTGGCGCTCACCTCCACTTTGAGACCCGGTACAACGGCATACCACAAGATCCTCAAATTCATCTACCTTAGGTGTTGTTTGGAAACAACATTACACAGAGCAGGAGAAATGATGAAACGGCTACAACATGATGCCAAAACCCAAAGTTATGCCCCCGGCTGGTTAGAGCGGGTCATTCCCCGCGTCTTTGCCTGGTTGGCGACTACGATTTATGGATTGACAGGCGATTGGCATAGCTGGCTGCCACTGCTCGCACGCACCAGTGCACACCTAGCAGTCGTTGCCGTGACAATTATGGTCGTTGGGTTGAGCAGTGCCGAGTGGACAGCCCAAGCCACCTCTGCCCTAACCCTTCGTGCTCTACCCGCATCTGCTGGAGATGGGCCAGAAGAAGAACCAACAACCAATGATATATTATTCACACTGAATGGGAAAAACAATGGATCGCTCGCCAACAACGCCAACGGCAGCAGAGCGGTCACAAGGCTGGCACAACCGCATACCATTATTCCCGATCGCCCACGCCTTGAGGTCGTTACTTATACCGTTCAAGCGGGTGACACAGTCCAGGCTATTGCAAGCTCTTTCAACCTACAGCCCACCACGATCATGTGGGCAGATTCGGCCATCGAGGACGCTCCAGACCTGCTGCGGATCGGTCAAGAGGTAACCATCCTGCCCATTGATGGTGTCTACCACCAAGTCGCCGAAGGTGACACCTTGGAATCCATCGCTGAAGCGTACAAAGTGGAACCTGAGGCAATCACCACTTGCGAGTACAATCCCCCCGAGATCTCTGATAACTTGATCACAGAAGGAATGCACCTCATCGTACCAGGCGGCGAAAAACCTTACATACCCAAAGTGGTCACCACATACGTGGGGTCTGTGCCTGAAGGCGCACGCGGCACAGGACGATTCCAGTGGCCCGTGCTGGGCACGATTACACAGGGATATTGGTATGGACACCGGGCAATTGACGTTGGGGCTCCCACCGGCAGCGCACTCTTGGCAGCCGATGGCGGCTTTATCAGTTTTGCGGGTTGGACCGATATCGGGTACGGCTACCTCGTCGTGATCGACCACGCCAACGGCTTTGTCACCTACTATGCCCACTTGAGCAATATATACGTCTATACGGGTCAGGCTGTCGGGCGCGGAGAGGTCATTGGCGCAGTTGGAAACACCGGACGGTCTACCGGGCCACACTTGCACTTTGAAGTGCGCTACTATGGCGCACAACAAAATCCACGGGCATACTTACCATAGAGTTTGCGGCTCGAGCTTGTCACAGAATTGAATATTTCAAACAAACAGCCCTCGGGAACGAGGGCTGTTTCTGCGAAACATCTCACTTGGAGCAGCTATTTATCGCTTTATTTAGCAAGCCCCTCTGCCCGTACCTCGCGAATCACTGTAACCTTGATCTGTCCCGGATACTCCATGCCCTCCTCAATCTTGCTGGCAATATCTTTAGAGAGCCGGATGGTAGCCAAATCGTCAATCTGATCTGGCTTGACGATGATCCGAATTTCGCGACCAGCCTGAATGGCATAAGACTCGGCAACCCCCTTGAAGGAACTGGCAATCTCCTCCAAAGCATGAATCCGTTTGAGGTAAAGGTCTAAACTCTCACGGCGTGCTCCTGGCCTAGCACCAGAGATGGCATCAGCCGCCTCAACGATGACTGCCTCGAGAGAAGTTTGCTCTACCTCGTGGTGGTGGGCCTCAATGCAATTTATTACCTGTGGCGGAAGTCGATGCCGCCGGCAGATTTCGGCTCCGATGCCTGCATGCGTTCCTTCCGTCTCAAAGTCCACCGCCTTGCCAATATCGTGCAGCAGCCCTGCCATACGAGCCACTTTGGCGTTGGCCCCAAGCTCTTCGGCCATCATCGCAGCCAGCTTGGCTGACTCGACGGAATGCGCATGCTGATTTTGCCCGTAACTGGTGCGGAACGCAAGCCGCCCTAGTAGTTTAATGATCTCGGGATGAAGCCCGGGAACACTAGCCTCGTAGGCCGCTCGCTCACCCTCCTCGCGGACGGTGCGGTCAACCTCTTTTCGACTATCCGCAACGATCTTTTCAATGCGCGCTGGATGGATACGCCCATCTACCACCAATCGCTCCATAGCCCGGCGAGCAACCTCCCGACGCACCGGATCAAAGCAAGAGATCGTAACCGCCTCAGGTGTATCATCGACTACCACATCCACACCCGCGACCTGTTCAAATGCCCGAATGTTGCGTCCGCCACGACCAATGATACGCCCTTTCATGTCATCAGAAGTCAACGGGACCGAAGAAACCGTTAGCTCGGCAACCTGATCACTTGCCACACGCTGGATCGCATGAGTAACAATCTTGCGGGCGCGTTCGTCGGCCTCCTCCTTGATTTGAGCCTCTACCTGACGAATCACGCGGGCCATATCCTGCCGGCTTTCTTCTTCAACAGACACCAGCAGTTCCGCTTTAGCTTCTTCACGGCTCAATCCGGCCACTCGCTCCAATGCAGCCATCTGCTCCTGTTGCATTCGATCTACTTGATTGCGTTTCTTATCCAGAGCACTCTGACGTTTGTTCAGAGTCTGTTCCCGTTGTTCCAACCGATCCTGGCGCTGATCCACCTTCTCACGTCGTCGCTGCAAACGCTCTTCCTCTCGTCGCAAGGCCGAGCGCCGCCGCTCTAACTCTTTTTCTGCCGTGTTCCGAATCTCGATCGCTTCATCCTTGGCAGCCAGCACGATCTCACTTACTTTCTTTTGCGCCTGATCCAATTGTTGTTCGGCATCCAGTTGTTGCTTTTTGATCGTGTCTTGAACGATATAACGCCGAATCCAAAAACCCAGGCCAAACCCGACGGCTACACCCAAGACCGCCGCAATTACTGTCACTACTCCGTCACTCATTGTCTCCCTCACTTTCGATATCAGATAAAGCCTCGCGTCGCTCCAACAGCTCGTCAACCAGCGGTCCAATCACCGCATATGAAAAGCCTCGGCGAGCCATGTACGCCCCCAGCTTGCGACGAAAATCACGAGGTTCGAGATGCATGAAACGCTGCGCACCCTTCTCTACCACCTGACGAGCAGCAGTCTCCACATCAAGATCAGCTAACGCGTTGGCAATGATCGAGTCAGAGATTCCTTTCCTCTGCAATTCATAGCGCAACGCGCGCTCGCCTCGGGGATTGAATTGCATCCGATTGTCCACCCAAAAGCGGGCAAACTCTCGATCATCCAGCAATCCCGCCCGCGTCAGGCGTTCGACCACCATCTCCATAACCTCATCCATTATGTCCTTTTTGCGCAAATTCCGGCGTACTTCAATCTCGCTGCGAGGACGGTATGATAAAAAGTTGAGCGCACGCTCATAAGCTCGCTCAACTTGGTCCCGAACTTGCAGTTGAGCAATCTCATCATCGCTCAACATTTGCCCCACCTTTAGGCGAGCCGCCTCAATAGCCGCCAGCCCAAAGACAAATCTTTCATCAATATAAACGTTGACCCGTTCTTTGTTGCGCTTTTGATAACGCAGCGCCGTAATCTTTCCTGCCATCATAAAAACCAAAGCCGTGGCTCTACAAGCCACGGCTGCATACCGCTAACGTTGATCTCGAATTGGAACCAGCAACCCTTTACCCCATTAGGGTAGGGTAGCCCTTCTCACAAACACCAGGTACAATGACCTAGTGTAATCGCCATGCTACGGCAGATGCAAATCTCCCTTGTTATACTCTCCGTCTTTGTCCCAAAGCCCACCCAAACAACTATTCTGCCTCCTCACATCCTTGTAAGGAGCGGTAGATTAGGAAGAGCACCCCGTCTTTCGAACAGGTTCTTTGCAAAGCAATTCCATGCATTAGAGAAGGAAAAAACTCTTCACCCAACACCTTTACACAAAAGCGTCAGTACTCGAGATCAAACCGTGGCTATTTACGGTCAATAAAAAATAAAATGAATCTAATCAGCCTCACCTGTCTCCTCAATCGGAGGCTCGACAGGTTCTATAATTTCTTCTGGGACCATCATCTTTCGGATGACGGCCTCGAGATCATCGGCGACATCGGGGTGGGTGCGCAGGAATTCTTTGGCATTCTCACGTCCCTGTGCCAGGTTATCCCCATCACGATAGTAATACGAACCCCGCTTCTCCACCACCTCAAACTCTACCGCCATATCCAGCAAGTCTCCTGCCTTGCTAATCCCTTCTTGGTAATTAATGTCGAATTCTGCCACCCGGAATGGCGGCGCGATCTTGTTCTTTGTGACCCGTACCCGAGTCCGGTTCCCGATCACCTCTCCCTTGTCTTTGATAGCAGTGATACGCCGGATGTCTATTCGCACCGAAGCGTAAAACTTGAGTGCCCGTCCACCAGAGGTAGTTACCGGATTACCAAACATCACCCCGATCTTTTCTCGCAACTGGTTAGTAAAGATCACTGCCGTGTTCGACTGTTTAATCGCCCCACTCAGTTTGCGCAACGCCTGGCTCATCAAACGAGCCTGGAGACCTGGGTGAGAAGCACCCATCTCCCCCTCGATTTCGGCCCGGGGAACGAGCGCAGCCACCGAGTCTACTACGATAATGTCCACCGCGCCAGAGCGGATAAGAGTCTCTGCGATCTCTAGCGCCTGCTCGCCGGTATCCGGCTGGGAGATCAGCAAGTTGTCCACATCGACGCCGCATTTGGCGGCATAGACAGGATCGAGGGCATGCTCCATATCGATAAAGGCAGCCACACCGCCACGCTTTTGGGCCTCAGCGACGATGTGCTGTGACAGCGTAGTCTTGCCTGAGCCTTCGGGGCCATAGATTTCGGTAACGCGCCCCTTGGGGATGCCGCCGGCGCCGAGGGCACGGTCAATAGCCAAAGAACCGGTAGGAATGGTCTCAATCTGCAAATGGGATGCCTCTCCCAACCGCATCACCGCACCCTCACCAAAACGTTTGGTCAGGTTCGCCAATGCAGTGTCTAACGCTTTATCTCGCCCTTTACTCGCCATTCCCATACTCCATAGTCTATGTTATTGAGGGGCGAATTCGCCCGGTCACGAATTTGACCACACATAAAGTGTACACCAAACAGTGCAAAAAGGCAAATGAACTTGACCTCCAGCCTGCAATGTGCTAAAGTGATACCCAATGAAAACGAGAATGAGCACCAAAGCGAGAAAGAGCCAGCCGGGTGACTGGCTAGCTATTGAAGAACTCTACCACAGGGCGCGTCACAAGCTACCTCGACTGTGGTGGTGGGAAGAACATCTGACAGAGGACTCTTTTATTCTAATCGAGCGCGACGGAATTGTGGCTGGAGCACTCTTTGCCTGGCCCGACGGGTCCCCCGTAGCGTGGGTTCGGTTGGCCGCTCTGGATGATGGATTGAGAACAAGCGAATGGCTAAACTTGGCACTTCCCCCCGTGCTCGACAGTTTGCGTCGGCGGGGAACAAAACAGCTGGCCTGGATGGACTATGATGGTTGGGTCGGACCGCATCTCAAAGCGCGGGGATTCAAGCAGCTGACAAAAGTAATCACCCTGGTCAAGTTTGACCACACGCTGCCCCAAACAGACACTACAAACGCATACATCCGACCCGTGGCCGACGCAGACATTCCCGCAGTCGCGATCGTGGATCAAGCAGCGTTCACCCCACCTTGGTGGCACAGCGAATCCACCCTGCTGCGAAGGGCCGCCACCGCATCTCACTTTGTCGTGGCAGAGACAGCAAATCAAGTGGTGGGGTACGCCGAGGGAGACCTACGCCTGCCCGTGGCCCACCTAAACCGCATCGCCGTACAACCCGCCTTCCAGGAACACGGTGTCGGCGGGCTGCTGCTGAACGACGCATTGCGCACCTTTTGGAGGCTTGGGGCCGAACGGGTCTCGCTCAATACGCAAATTGATAACCTTAACTCGCAACGACTCTATCGCCGCTTTGGATTTGGGCCAACGGGAGACAGTGTGACCGCGTGGGAATTAAGTGAATTTCAAAGAAATAAATCTCCCAAACAGATTTTGTGATGCAGTCAACGACACCCTGAAAAGACAGATTATGATGGAATTCCTTGATCTTTTCTGGTTATTTTGTAACTCGCGTGCGATTTACGAGCTTCTCCAGTGTAAATTGGGGGGAAACTAGAAACTGGAAAAGCCTAACGCTGCAAGTTGGGCAATAAATTACTCGGCTTTTTGCCATCACCTCAAGGGGATGCGGTGCCCGTAAGGGGCACAGTAGTGGTGAGTTGCGGCGTGGTTGTGACCACGACAACCGGCTCGATGGTGGGCGTGGCCGTTGGTTGAATGGTAGACGTGGCCGTTGGTTGAATGGTGGGTGTGGCGGTTGGCTCGGCGGTTGGCGCAGTGGTAGGTTCAACAGTCGGCTCGATAGTGGATGTCGGCGTAAAGCCAGGTGTCGGCGTAAAGGTTGGAGGAAGAGTTAAGGTTGGCTCTGGTGTGGAGGAAGGCGGTATCGTCGGCACCGGTGTAGCGGTCGGAGCGGCGACAAATACCTGAACCCGGGTCTCCATACTACCTCGCTGACTACTGAAAGCGGTGATACGCAGAGTATACGGGCCGGAAGCCAGGTGTGCCGTATCCCACTCGGCCAACAGGCCATCACGTACCTGCGTCAAATGCGGCCCGCTGATCCACCCCCACCCCTGAGGATTGTCCCCGATACCGTATTGCACTTCGTACCGGTCAAAATTGGGCAATTGAACGGTGCCGATGACTTGCACAACGCCATACACAGTCCCTCCTGGATTGGGCTGGGTGATAAAGACCTGCGGGTTATCGGTGCCCTCGACACAAGTATCCAGTGGGACTAGCGGCAAACTCTGGAAATATTCAGGGTGTGCCTGCGCCCATTCCCGCCCTCGCTCATCAGTGATGACGACCATCAACCGTCTATCCACCTGGTTGGGGCAGAACTCGTTCGCCAACAGCCCCGTAAAGGCATCGATCTCTACCATCTGGTACCAATCGTGGGTCTCGTCCAGAGGAGGTTGATCCTCGGCAAAAACCTCCCGCGTGCGACGGGTGCAATACTCGGTGGGACGAGCGCCAGATTCCACGCAGACCTCGTATTCCCGGACGCCGGGCGGAGGCGCGAACTCTTGCACAGGCCAATCGGCGTGGGCCGCCTCCATAAAATTGTGCCAGATAGGGCCAGCACCGGCCGCACCGGGCAGGTTGATCATCGACGAGTTATCGGAATTTCCCACCCAGACGCCGGTCACCAGGTCTGGCGTGTAACCGATGGTCAAGGCATCGCGGAAATCGTTGGTGGTGCCGGTTTTGGCCGCCACCGGACGGCCGAGTTCGAGATTGTTGGGACAGCTAAAAGCCCGGCAGCGAGCCTGGGTATCGGCCATAATGTGGGTAATGAGATAAGCGTGTTCGGCAGAGATGACCTGCTCGCCCACGGGCGCGGCATTATCCATCAAGACGTTGCCCTGGCTGTCCTCAATGCGCAGGATCGGGCTGGGCGGTATGCGTGTGCCGCCGTTATCGAAAACGGCAAAGGCCCCCGTCATCTCTAGCAGCTTGGCCTCACCGCCGCCCAAGGTTAGCGCCAGGCCATAGTGCGGGGGTTGTTCGTATGGATAATCGGGGCAGTGGGTCTCGGGATGCACCAGCGATTCGACGCCCAGGCGCGTACTGATCTCTAACAGATTCTCGACTCCCACGAACTGAAGCGCCTCGACCGCCGGGACATTGTACGAGTTGGCCAGCGCGTCGCGCAGGAGCATCGGGCCATGGAACCGCTCGTCGTAATTGGTCGGGACGTAGGGCGGGTTGGCTCCGTCGGGGAACTCGGTGCGCACGTCCCACATCAGCGTGGCCGGTGTCCAGCCGTGCTCAAAGGAAGATACAAAGGTCAGGGGCTTGATCGACGATCCGGGCTGGCGGCAGCGCAGCGCGACGTTTACCTGACCGTCAATATCCTCGTCGTAAAAGTCGGCGGAACCGACCATCGCCAGGATGTGACCGGTATCCGGATCGATAGCGACGAGGGAGGCGTTGGTGGCGTTCCGGTCGACCAGTGCGGCCACGCCCTCGCGCACCGACGTTTCGGCCAGCGATTGCAGGCGCGAGTCGAGAGTGGTATAGATGCGCAGACCTGGCCCCCGGTAGAGAACCTCCGGACCTAGTTCAAACATGGTCTCCACCACCTGCCGCACATAGACCACAAAGTGAGGGGCGTTGGTAAAATCGAGGCGCGGGGCCTTGAACTGATAGTTGTGCATATCGTTCATCGCCATCTCGGCCTCGGTGTGCGTGATGTATCCGGCCTCGACCATCAGTGCCAACACATCCTCATGACGCGTGAAGGCCATATCGAGACCGCCGCTAAAGGGATCGTACAACGACGGTGCCTGGGGCAACCCGGCCAGGAACGATGCCTGGGCCAGGGTCAGGTCGGCGGCGTCTACGCCAAAGTATGTCTCGGCAGCGGCCTGGATACCGTAGGCCAGGTTGCCGTAGGGGTTCTCGTTGAGGTATATCTCCAAGATGTCTTCCTGGGGATAAACGCGCGTCAGTTCGGCAGCCAGAACGATTTCCCGAATTTTGCGCCGGGCAGACCGTTCCACCCGCTCTTCAGGGGAGAACAACACGTTGCGGGCTACCTGTTGGGTGATGGTGCTCCCGCCAGAGACGACTTCTCTTTCCGTAAAAACATAGTAAAAGGCGCGGGTGATGGCAATGGGGTCAAAGCCAGGATGGAGCCAAAAGTTGCGGTCCTCGGTGGCGACAGTCGCATTGATCAAATGTGGCGAGATATCGTCATACCGGACGCGGGTGCGCCGCCCGCCCTCCGGGTCCATCACCTCGTATAACAAACGCCCCTCGCGATCGAAAATCTTGCTGCTGACAAAGGCGGTCTGACGATCCCACAATTCTTCAGGTGCAGGAAGCTGGCTGGCAATATAAGAATAGCCCACAACGGCAGCCCCAACCCCCAGGAAGAAAATCACTACCACGAGGGCCACAACGACAAAACCCACCCGGATCAATATCTGCCCCCACGGACGCTGTTTGCGGCTTGCGGCGTTCTTGGGCCTCGCAGACGGCTGCGACGGGCTGGATGATGACACGTAGCCGGGTCGTTGTGGCGGCGGCACGGTGCGGGGCAGACCGGCCGTCGGCGTCAGGCCGGTGGGGGTCCGAGGCACAGAGACAGTCGGTTCGCCCAGTTCGCCCGGCAGTTCGCCAGTCTCGACGTCGTCGGGCGAGGTTGCCTGCGTGGGCGTCGTGTCGTACAGCCAATTCGATGGACGAGGGGGCTGAATGTATTGCGGTCTTTGGTCTTTTTCCCCCTCGGGCTGCGAGGTATTGGGGTCTTTTGGATGATTATCTTTGGACATACCGTGCCTTCTGCTAATATAGACGTATTATGGGCGTGCCAGGTTCCACGAACGGGGCGAATTATAGCAGGGGAATTGGAGATTGCAAATTTGGATTGTGGAACGTCAACACTGAAACGGGGATGTGTGAATTGATCAAGACACACCGCCCGGTGCTAAACCACCGGGCTCAAAGCACAACCCCGCTTCGCGGGCTCACCTACAGCCTCCGAAGGAGGGATCTGATGCTGCGCATCCGACGCTGTTAGCCGGGCGGTTCAGCGCCCGGCGAGTCCGGTAAAAACGGTCAGAACCCCCAGGCAACCCCCGTTCGGCACTAGCACACGCATTATGGGCAAGAGTTTGTTCCCCACACAGCAAACACAGTGCGCCAGCAACGCCACCGGCTACCTGCCCATTCAACTTTCCACACATCGCCTCTTTTCGCCAAGTCCACTCTAACTTGGCTAGATCGTATCGAATCATCCAGCAGCGAATCCTCCATTATTACAACACTGATTCGACCTGATCCTATATCGAAAACGTTGATCTGATCTGGCTCTGATCCCTCAATATTAGGATAACCGGCCACGTACAAGGCTACATCGACAGGGTCTTTGGTCCAGGATTCACGATTGTCACAAGCCTCTTGATAGCTTTGCACGCGCTTAGCAATCCAACTATCACCACTCAACTCGTAGGGCTTGTACCAGCTTTGGCTTTTTGGGTGTGGGCAGGCATTGACGACAATTAAAAGCGTAGCCAACACGATCAGGATAACCGCAATGATGATTAGGAAGCGACACCGTCTGAAAAACACTACACCTATCCCCCCTGATACAAAAAAGGGACACGGACTCAAGCAACCCCAGGTCGCCCCGGACCTCGACGAATTTGGCCGAAAATCCCAAATCCGTGTCGGTCCGTGTGAATCCGTGTCCCATCTAATTCCTTACATCACCCAACCGGTTCGAGTCACCTCGAACAGCACCGATCAGGTCTTGTCTAGCACCAGCCGGCCCTCCCAGAATGCCTCTCGGTTCAACTCTACGTACTTGGGCGGGACGCGCCGCTCGATGACAGTCAGCCACGTCTCTGGCGATACCTCCACCCGGGTGGAGAGCGCACCCAGGAGCACGGTGTTGGCCAGGCGGGGATTACCGAGCTTTTCGGCGACGGCCAGCCCGTCGATCTCGGTCACGTCGTCGGTGCGGGAGCGGATGGCGGCCCGGATTTCCTCATCGGCGGGATAGATCGCATCCCCTACCGTGACCGACATTGGCGAGATGTGCTGATGGTTGATGATCACGGCCCCCTCGGGGCGGAGCCACTCGATCCAGCGGGCGGCTTCTAATATCTCGGTGGCGATCAAATAGTCGACCGTGCCTTTCTCCGCCGTGGGAGCGCCCACGTCGGGGCCCCAGCGGACGTGGCTCTCGACCACGCCGCCGCGCTGAGAAAAGCCGTGTACCTCTGATTTTTTGGCATCGTACCCGGCCTGCAAACCAACCTCGGTGGCAATGTCGGAGGCGGTCAGGATGCCCTGCCCACCGATACCGACGAATAAAAAGTTAATCGACTTCATCTTATGCCCCCTTCCCTTCAACCTGGTAGATTGCTTTTCGCGGACAGACCTGCAAACAGATGGTACAACCCGTACACAAAAGCGAAGCAATATCTGCCTTGGATCGATTTCGTTTGGCGTCCATCACGTCCGATTTGAGGATAGCCGGGCAGCCCACGCGAAAGCACAACCCGCAGCCATTGCAGATGTCGTGGTCCACATCAACCACCTGGCGGCGGCGGAACTGGGGCGTAAAGACACAGTCACCGTTGACAATGATGGCGGAGGGCCGGTCATCGATAGCCGTCGCCTCTTTGATCGCCGTCTCGACGCTCTTGACGTCCATCGCGTCCACCACCCACAGGTCCTTGACGCCCATCGCACGCACCGTCGCTTCGATGTCGATCCGATGAGTCTTTTTTCCTTGCAGCGTGATGCCGGTGGCGGGGTTATCCTGCCCACCCGTCATCGCGGTGGTGCCGTTGTCCAGGATCATTGTGCAGGCCACACCCTGGTTGTAGATGGTGTTTGCCAACTCGAGCAGACCAGCGTGGAACAGAGTCGAATCGCCGATGGTGGCAACGATCTTGTCTGGGCAGCCAGCTTGCTTGGCCCCGTGGGCCATACCGATGCTGGCCCCCATCGAGATCAACATGTCCGTCTCCTCAAAGGGAGGCAGCACACTGATAGCATAACAGCCAATGTCACCCGATACCAACATGTTCTGCTTTCGTAGTTGATAGTAAACAGAGCGGTGCGGGCAGCCAGGGCACAGCGCCGGTGGGCGGGGCGGAAGCGTGATCTCGGGAACCGGGGGGAGCGGCTTGCTCCTCAGGGATTTGATAGGCAGCCCCGCCTTGATCGCTCCCTCGCGGACGATGGCCAAGTTCAATTCGCCCGTCGCGGGAAAGACATCCTTGCCGATGACGTCGGTGCACAACGTGCGGACGTGGTTCTCGATAAAGGGGTCCAACTCTTCGACGATAACCAGGGTATCTACCTCGGCGGCAAAATCGAGGATCAGTTTGGAGGGCAGCGGCCAGGTCATCCCCAGTTTGAGGAACGAAAAGCCCGCAAATATCTCTCGGGTATACTGATACGCCACGCCGTGGCTGATGATGCCGATCCGCTTGTCGCCCCATTCGAGTTGGTTAAGGGGAGATATCTCGGCGTATGCGATCATGTCTTGCACACGGGCCTCAATGTCCGGGTGGCGCGGCCGGGCGTGAGCCGGGATCATCACGTACTTTTGCGGGTCGCTCACAAAAGGCGGCAGGGGTTCGAGTTCGCGGGGAGCGTCGGGCATCATGACCTCGACCGCACTCTTGGAATGGGAGAGGCGCGTGGTCGAGCGCACCATCACCGGCGTGTCAAACTTTTCGCTCAGGTCAAAGGCGAGCCGCGTAAACTCTTTCGCCTCCTGGCTGTCCGACGGCTCCAGGCAAGGGAACTTGCCAAAACGGGCATAGTGACGGTTGTCTTGCTCGTTCTGAGAGCTGAACGCACCGGGATCGTCGGCGCTGATCAACACCAGCCCCCCCCGCACACCAGTGTACGAGAGAGTCATCAGACTGTCGGATGCGACGTTGACGCCGACATGCTTCATCGCCGCCAGCGCCCGCGCGCCAGCAAAGGACGCCCCAACAGCGGTGTCTAGCGCGACCTTTTCATTGGAGGACCATTCGGCGCACACACCGGCGTACTGAGCCAGCGCGGGCAGAATCTCTGTGCTCGGGGTGCCGGGGTAGGCGGCGGCGTAGCGCACGCCAGCCTCCCACGCCCCCAAGGCAATGGCCTCGTTACCAGAAAGTAGACGTTTCATGCATAAACTCCTTGTTCTTGTTATTAAAAGTAATCAGCTCTGCTCCGAGTGCTGTCTCCGAAGTAACGCCCTCGAGACAGGCGAGCAGAGCAAGATTTTTCTTGTACGGATGGTCTTGTCTCAACATCACGGGGCTCAAGAGTTGTTCAAAAATAACCGTGTTCCGATGTGCATTTTCCAAGTGAAATTGGATAAACAGTACAACGTTGTTTCTGAACAACGCCTAAAAGTGGACTCAACGACCTCGCAAACGAATGCGGGCTTCGCGGCAGCGTGGGCAATAGGTACCCGTGTACTCGATACCACACGTACGACAGGTTTTGGGGGGAATCGGGCGATCGTCTTCCAGTGAGGCGACGATGAGGACGACTTCTTGAGTATCGTGTCTGGCCAGCCATTCGTTCAACCGAGTATCTCCTACCATCCAACGACCATCTTGCGCGCTGCGGTGCAATTGTCCTTGAACTACTCTTGCGTCCAATTCATAGGCGGCTGAAGCCAATTCTCGAACGCTGGCCTTGCGATATGATGGCATATTGTTCCCCCTCAATTGGCGCAATTATAACCTGCCGTCCTTCTCCTGGCAAGCCATCATATCATACTTCCCGCTGCACATCCCGACGCAGCACGCGGTAGTGATCAAAATCGCGGGCGACGACCGTCTCGGGAAAGACAGACCGCGCCTCCTCCGCAATCTGCGACTCTCGATAACGCCGCGAGATGTGGGTCAGCGCCAGCCGGTGGACGCCCGCATCCCGAGCCAAACGGGCCGACTGGGCCGCCGTGAGGTGCCCAAAACGGCGCGCCATATCCGATTCGGAGCGCAAATACGTGGCCTCGATGACCAACATGTCGGCGTTGCGCACGGCGTCGACTAGGTTGTCGGTACGGCCCACATCGCCCACGTGGGCCAAAGATGCACCCTGCCGCTCCGGGCCGAGCACTTGATCGGGATGGATCACGCGCCCATCGGACAAGGTCACCGACTCACCAGCGACCAGTTGCTTGCGCTCCGGCCCTCGCGGGACACCCAATGCCTCCGCTTGCTCGTCCAGAAACGGGCGGCGTGCTTTTTCACGAAACATGTACCCCAAGCACGATCCCCGGTGAGTCACCGGAAAAGCCACGACTTGAAAGTTGGCGTCTTCCAGAATGACGCCGGGGCGCACTTCGATAAAGTCAATTTTGATCTCTGTCTCGGGGCCTTTTAGGACAACGCCATAGATCAGATCGCGCACCCGTTCCAGCGCCCAACTGCCACCGTAAATTTCGACATGCTCAACTGTCTCCCAGCGGGCAAAGGTAGAGATCAGTCCACCCAGACCCAGAATGTGGTCCAGGTGCCCATGGGTGAGCAGAATCCTGTTCATCCGCTTAAAGCCCAGGCCGCTCTGGAGAATCTGCCGCTGCGTTCCCTCACCACAATCTACCAAAAAGCGGTAATCTTTGTACATAACGACCTGCGCAGAAAGCCCCCGGTGGATCGAGGGAGCCGACGCCGAAGTACCCAGAAAAACAATCTCAATCATGCCCTTGCCCCTTTATAACTACTGTGCCGGGCGATCCCAGTTCACCTTCGACGTGTACGTCTACCGGATGATCGCGATCTACCGCTAGGAATTGTCTCACAACCCAAATATTGGTGAGCAGATGCGGGGTCACCTGTGAGACGTTCATCCGCGATTCCCCGTCCGCCAAAGCCATCGGCAGCACCAATTGATCGGCCAGATACGGGTCGACGGGAGCACCGGAACGATGGTGGATGAAAAGTTCCTCGCAAGCCGCCTCAGCCACCCGCTCGGCAGGCAAACCCTTGCGCCCATAGGCCGTAAAGCCAGCCACAACGGTCTCGCCAGGCGACGAGGTCTCGTATTCGGCAAACAAAAATATACCAGCCCCTGGTCCGTTCCCCCGCAACCGGAGAGCCTCTACTTGTGCCTTGAGCCCTGCCTCGGCCAGCACGTTGCAAGCACGATTGGCCATTCGCTGCGGAATGTGGGCTGGCAGGTTCATCACCGCTGCCGTGCCCCAGATGCGGGTCAGATCTCCGCGCTCGGTCAATTGGATGGGGGACAGCGGTTCTGCTTGCGTGCTACCTCCGGTTGCCATGATCCGCACCTGTATCTCGCCACCACCCACCGGGTAAAATCCCCAGCGCGCCAAATCGATCTGTGCGTCCTCCGCGCGAATGCCCATTCGGGCCAGCGCGGGCACAAAGACATGCTCCAAGTAGGCCACCGACGGAGCCCAGGCAACGTGCGTGCCGCCCCGCAATATCAGGTAGGACTCGGTCGACTGCTCACAGCCGGGCGATTGACCGGGTTGTGCCAACGCCAACGGCAAGAGCACCGTCTGCAAAACCAGTCCCACAGATCCGGCGCTGCCTCCCCGGGTCGCATCAGCCACATCGAAAACGTACGAACCGGGGCAAACGGGGCTGCCGGGGGCAAGGGTGACCGTCTGAGATCCCAACGCATCCCCTTCCAGACGTGCCGCGCACACAGCCGCAGCCACCCGCACAGCGGTCAGATGTTGGGGACGCAGTCCGGGCTTTTTGCGCCCGGCGCGGATGTGCTCAATGCGCACCGTCCGCCCCGTAATCGCTGCCAGGGCCAGCGACGTGCGCAACACCTGACCTCCGCCCTCGCCGTAGGAGCCGTCAATCTTTATCATCCTAGCAGATAATCTCCATTGTGACCACCCGAGAGGTCAGCCCATACGATTGTAAATACAATCCGGTGCAAGTCTGAAAAACCAGGCGATCAATCGCCAACGTTTGGTGATGTACGCGTGTGTTTTCTTTTTCCGTATGACCTGATAGATTTGTTCAGCGGCTTTTTCTGGAGAGGCTACCCAGAACATTCCCTCTCCTTTTGCCATCGCCGTGTCTACGAACCCTGGTTGAATATCTGTGATCGTGATGGGTACTTTGAGCTTGAATACTCTTTGCCTCAACCCCTGCATATACGTCGAGATAAAAGCTTTAGAGGCATTGTATGCCGGTGCTGGCCCACTTCCGCGCAGTGCCCCGATCGAAGAAATGCTCACCAAATGGCCTGCGCCTTGTTGCAAGAAATGGTGCATCGCAACGTTGGCCATTGCCGCAAAACCACTGACGTTGACCGCGATGGTTTCTTTTTCCCGCCCCCAAATCAAATCTTGATTGATGAAACCAGTCCCAGCACTGATAACGACGAGATCGACCCCACCCATTTCCTGTGCAAGTTCTGCCAGCAAAGACATTGCTTCTTCAACTTGGGAGACATCAATGCGTTTGACAAATGCCCCAGGGCCAATCTCTTTTTGCAACTCCTGAACGAGTGTCAATCTTCTGGCGGCAAGGCCAACGGTGTACCCGTGATGCGAAAGGATCTTGGCCAGCGCCCTTCCTATCCCAGATGAAGCGCCAATGATAATTGCTTTTTTCGCCAACTGAAATATCCCTATTCCTTTACTTTTCCATCTCGCGCAGCGCATCGTAGGCCGGGCGCACGTGGGTCTCGGGCCAAGTGGGGTCGGTGATGGCCCACCAGTATTGCTCGTCGTCCTCGGTCCAGCGAGAGTCAGAAATAGAGATCACCGTCATCACCCCGATCCAGGGAGACCAATTCTCTTTGGCATAGCGGAAAGCGCGCACCAGATAATCGGCCTTTTGTTCCTCGGTGACGGCAAACCACGCATAGCCAGGGTGCACGGGGTCGGTGGTCCATCCCATTTCTAGCACGGCGATCTGCTTGTCCTCATCGCCATATCGCACCATGACCTCGCGTGCGTCCTCAACGTGACGAAAGCAGAAAAAGCGGTGTCCGTCGTGATTCTCGGCCACTTGATCTGGCGAGGTTTCGGGCGGGTATAAAAAGCCCGGCGCGTGTACGCCCAACAGGTCAAAATAAGGGGCAGCACCAGCCTCGTACATGGCTTCCAGGTACTGGATGTCTGGCATTGCGTCTGGCAGACCACTGCCTGTGGGCGATAGTCCAGCCGAGATGACCATAGCATCTGGATCGGCGGTCTTGATGCCGATATAGCACGCGCGCAACAGATCGACATAACCCGCTGGGTCGGGCGGCAGGTCTTGCCATTCGCGGGACAGGTTCGGCTCATTCCACACCTGGTAGGCTTTGACGCGCCCCCGGTACCGTTCGGCCAGAGCGTGGCAAAAGTCGCCCAAATGTTGCGGGTCTCCGACCGGACCGGTGCGCGGGTCTTGCGCCAACAAGGACCACAACGGCTGGCGGTCGATGCGAAAGAGCACGTCCAGACCATACTGCTCCACGTCATCAACGATGCGGTCGGTAAAGTACCAATCATAATGGCCTTGGGAGAGGCCCTCGATGTCTCGCCAACTCACATGCTGCTTGACCCACGTGAAACCGGCGTCTTGAACCAATTGCAGGTCGCGTGCTACCGTCTCCTGGTTCCACCACAGAAAAGCCTGCATCCCATATTCGGGAGACGTCATACGCACACGCGGCCACGAGGTAGGTGTAGGAGGCCCAGAAGGAGCCTCAGGCCCTACATCCCAAATCCCACGGTTCAGGGCCAGCAACAAAAGACCAAGAACCAGAACTACAAGCCCCGGAATCGCCAGTCTCAAAACTCGACGCGGGCGGCGGAATCGTTCATTGTTCGTTGACCCATTGTGCATTGTCTAGGGCTTGTCCATTTCTCCAATGGCGCCAAAAGCTGGGCGAGCGGCACCATTGAGATCGAGAATCCCATAAGGAGCATTCGGGCTTTCTGCACCAAGACCGCCATGTAACTGTGAATAGTTTAGGTTCCACAAGAACGCGATGCGCACAAAGCCCCACTGGCGCATCAACTGGAACGCTTCCACGTTCCACTGGGCCTGTTCCGCCAACGTGTTGTCCAACGCGAACTCGAATCCCGGCGGATAGCCCCCAAAGCCCTCTGCCGTGGCCCAACCAAACTCGGTGATGCAGAGCGGCTCGTCGCCTCCGGCAGCCACAATGCGGTCGTTGTATCCAGACAGGGTAGACTTAAATGACCAACTGTGATCGGGATTGTCAAAGGGGCCGCGGAATTGCGCCGCTGGGTCATTGTACCCTTCATCCCACGCCACGTTGGGCGGCATGTTAATCCCGTTGTGGTGCGCGCCCACACAGTCGCAATAGTTCAAGAGGCCCGCCGCAACCATCCCGTCAAAATAGTCAAAATCATCCATATAGATGACGCGGTCACCCTCAGCATACGAAGCGCCCACCGGAGAAAGCGCGCCACTGATAACAATAATGTTGGGATCGCGGCTCTTGATGGCCTGATAGGCCAGCCGCAGCATCTCGACGTAGCGCGCGGCGTTGACGCCCTCGGCGGTATCCCACTCGCGATCCAGGTTTTGCTCGTTCCAGACCTCGATGGCGTGGACGCGGCCCTGGTAGCGGTCAACCATACGCCCCATAAAATCAGCGACCAGGGTCAAATCGTCCGGGGGCGCGCCCTCTATGTTGTCGTCAAGATACGTGCGCGACCAGAGAGGCGCATCTACCACACTGAGCATGACCTTGATGCCGCGTTGGTTGGCGGCGTCCACCACGGCGTCGTAACCGCTCCAGTCCATCTGGCCCGGGTTGCCCTCAAAGTGCGCCCACTCAACCTGCTGCTTGACCCAACCCATACCGAGACTCTCCACCTGGCCCATCCAATAATTGATATCACCACCCCCCGTGCCGTTGATGGCGATGCCATAGCCAAAGATTTCTTCCACTGCTGGCTCGTCGGCAGAAGGAGACCCGGGGGCCGCAGGCGTAAACGTCGGGTAGGCGACGGCGGTCGGTTCAACGGCAGATGCGGCAGCCTCAGACGTCGGCGTGCCCGCTGCCGTTGTCTCCGAGTCTCCACCGCTGGCCGGACCAAACCAGCCATACCACGTACAAAATCCGCCGACGACGACGAGAACAAGCCACGCAGCGACGGCAATGTACAGTTGTTTGCCTTTCAATCCACGATCGTTGAACGAATAACTCATTGTAACCTCCCTCCTATGGGCAAAGGGGCTCGGCCAAAACCGAACCCCCTACCCTGTCCTACCCTCTTTGTTGTTCAGAAAAAAAACAAATTCTCTCAAAGAATGCACTGATCGCCAGGATAGTGCGCGGCGAATCTAGCGCGTTCCCAACGTATTGTGAAGCGTCTCACAGGCCAGACAACTCCCATCTGGGCGAATGATGGCAAAACCATCCTGCGGATCGTAGCCGTAGCGCACAAAGTCAATGTTCCAGACGATGATGCAGCGCACCATCCCGGTATTGACGCTTAGGCCTACCGCCTCGGCCAGCCAGGCCGCTTGCTGGGCATTGTTCGTGCCCCGGGCCCATCCAAAGGCATCGTGGAAACCTTCCACACCCTCTTGAGACGCATAGCCCATCTCGGTATAAAACAACTTGCGCGCGCCGCCGAATGTTTGGTAATACAACGTGGTCTGAGGCAGGAAATACCAAGAGTGGTGCGTGCCAGCCGGGTGTCCACTGCTAGCCGAGGGCGAGGTCGCACCCGAGTTGTGGTGCGCGCCGATATAGTCCATACAATTCACCGCGCCCGCGTCGCGCAGTCCGGCCATCCACGGCGCATCGTCGCAGCCATTGGCGCTGCAACCGCCAAAGAAACCCGTCGGAGCTGGTGCCGCACTGATAACGGCGGTGCCAGCATTCGCGGCCTTGATCGCATTGTAGGACGCGCACAACAAGTTTGTATACGCCTGCGGGCTGATGTGACCGATCTTCCACTCGCGTTCAATGTTTGGCTCGTTCCAAATCTCGATGGCATCGGCACCAGTTGATGCCATCTGAGCCACCCAGTTGGCAAAATCCTGCTCATAACCGCCCGAAGTAACCATGTCTGGCGACCCAAGAGCGCTCAACTGAATCTTGAACCCGTTGGCATGTGCCACGTGGACGAGACCCGAGACATCCTGCCCATAATGGACCTGGACCTTGGTCCAGTTCATACCCGCATAGTGCATCTTGTCGGCGTAGGGATGTCCAGTGTCTCGCACGTGCCCTCCCAACTCGAACGATCCACTGGCGACCGGCGCGACGACCACGGGGGCTGTCACTTCTCCAGCCAGGATCACAACCGTGAGTTGGCCTCCAAAGAACTCGTCGGCAGACTTTATCTGCCAGACGCCGGTGTATTGGGCCGCATCGGTCGGTGCCTTCATTGGCACGCTGATCTCGACCTCGGCCCCTGCCTCCACCGCGCCCACTTCGACGATGTCCGGCCCGCCCATCTGGGCATTGTCGGCAAAGGCGATCACTGTATCTTGAGGCCAGGCGCAGTCGCCGGTGTTTTTCACGCGCCAGGTTTTGACAAACTCTTCATCATTCTCAAGCTGGGTGTTGTCTGGAATGCTCACGTCGGCGGCATAAGCCGCATCGAGCACACAATCTCCGGGATCATCTCCGCCCGGCGGTTCTTCAGCCGACGGTGGTGCGTCGCCCGCCGCAGGCGGTTCGTCGGCAGAGACAACTTCCTCCGTAGACGTAACCGTCTCTGTCACATCGGGCTCTGGCGCAACCATACCCACAGAGACCGGCACAGAGCCGTGATCAAATTCTGCAATCGCTACCCGAACGGTATAGTCGCCTTCAGAAGCCAGCACCGTCCAGGTATAGCCCGGCTCGGTAAGAGGTGTGATTTGTTGATCTATGGTCGCCGTTTCGCCGGTGACGGTCCAGACCACCTGCAACTTGTCCTGGCTCCCCGGAGGAGCAGTAGCCGTGCTGACCGTCTCCACGATGCCGGGTCCGTTGCCAGGATCAAGAATGTCGGTCACGACGACGCCACCCAGATGGTATCTCTGCGCCCAGCGCAGTTTGACGGCGAGGCTTTCCGCCGTACCTAGCCAGGTGGTGCGAGTGCTTCCATCGTCAGCTTGGTGCTCCAGGCGATAGGTACCAAAAGCCTCCAGCGGCGTGATGCTCAAGAGACCTCCCGAAAGATCAAACGCTACTTGATTGCCGGTTTCGACCAGGGCCACATCATCGACCGAGACCGCGTTCCCAAAGGGAGCAAGCGCCTCTTCCAATGAAATATAATTGACCCCTGCCGGACCCTGCTCGGCGCTGAGGGAAGAGACCATCACGCGTAACTTGTAACGATCCACCTGGCCCGTGGCCCAGTCGAGCAAGCGCTGAGCCTGCCCACCCTCGATGTATGCATTAGGATCATCAGGGAACGGGACCTTGAGCTCGTCGACAATAGTGCCCAATCGAGCCAGATCGTAGCCGCCGGTATCCCAACCGCCATTGTCGGGCACAGGGGCCTCGACGACGACGCTCAATTGCAGTCCTTCGGCATGCAAAGCGTCGGCCAGCGCGCTGACGAAATCGCCATACGCCTCTCGCTCGTCTGGCGCAACCCCTCGATAGTCCACGTCTACGCCCGCAAAGCCCCGCTCGGTGCAGAGTTGCACAATGTTGGCGATGTGGGTTTCTTGGGTCTCGGGTGTCGTCAACACGTCAGACAGCAGCCCTCGATTGACGGTAGCGCCAGGCGCCCAATTGCGCAAGGTGGGCAACACCTCGTAGGGGCCTCCCTCGGCTGCTGGCGGCAGCAGGCTGTTGGGATCACCGAAAAAGCCGCCGTCAGTGCTCAAGAGCAACCCCGCAGGATTGACTTTGTTGATAATCGCCCCGGCAAAAGTCACCGAATTGTCGCCTTGCTCCATAGGAGTGGAAACGACCGGCGCAACCGACCCCGCTTGAACGACCACAACGGATTCCGGAACGTCGGTCACATAAGCGCGAAGAAATTCGTGTCCGGCGACTTCGGCGTGGAGTTCGCCGCCGACCCACTTCCATTCCTCCCCGGTCCAGGTATAGAGATCGAGGGTTTCCCAAGGCTCGGCTTCGTTAGGCACCAGCACGTCGATCATTACCGGCTCGGCCGAATCGCCGCGCGATTTGATCTCATAGACCGGGCTCTTGACATCCAGATTTTGTGGCAAAGCTTCAGCGGCATCCTTTAGATCGCCCCCTGCATCTCCCATGAGAAAATCGGATTGCGGTACTGATTTGAGCCGCACGCTTATACGATCTTTATAGGTCTCGGGGTTCACACTCAACGTGATGCCATCGTCGTGAGAGACAGAGCTCTCTTTGGCATTAAGAGTATCATAGCCGGTGATGCCCAACCGCGTCAGTAACGAGACCGGGGGCAAGAGTAAAACAATAATGATCACTGCCGCGATGACGACATAGATCCAACTACCAAATTCGAATTGATCGCGAGGTTGGGCCAGGGTCTCACGGATACGTTGGATTAGGGTCGGACCCTCGCGGGGAGGCTTTTCTACAGGCTGTTGCTGTTGTGCGGCAGCAGTCTGCCAGGCAGGAGTAGGTTCTGGTGCAGACGCTGGCTCGAGATCAGGCGCTTCCGCCACGACGGGCGCGGCTGACGCTGGCTCGGGCGCGCGTTCCTCCGCCGCCACGGGCGCGACTGTCGCCGGTTCAGGCGCTGGCGCTTCCGGCGCGGCTGCTACAGTGACAGGAGGGCTAGCCGCCTCCAGTTCCCGGAGTTCTTGCAGTTCTTTTTCCAGAGTATTTTCCAGGACTTGGAGTGGCGTTGTGCTGGCCTGGCCCGGCTGCGGAAGGTCAAAGCCCTGTTCCTGCAAGCGTTTCTTGAGGTCAGTGAACGATTTGTTACCAAAGCCTTTCAGACCAGTCAGGGTTTTATCTCCCTTTTCGAGGACCGATAACACGTCACCCACAGTGCTCATACCCGCCCCTATCAGCACATTTTGAACACGGGCAGAAAGTCCTAGTTCTGTGATGGAAAGAGAAGGTGAAGGCTGCCCCTCAAACTGGTTATTGGATGTTGAGTCTTGCATAGATCTCCTTAACGTGCAATTTTACGTTTTTTATATCCCAGGGGAGGTGTGGTAGCGGTAGGCTGCGAAAAACGGCGGCCTAAAGCCGCCGTAACCTGACAAACAGCGCCTTCCATATCCCCCTCTCCCCCGTTCAGGAAAGCGCCAAACATTCTAGCACATGCCGGAGCTTTTGGCAAACTTAACAAAAACGTGAAAAATCGGTAATATGCGGGTAACACTTTCCCTAAAAAGCAAACCGCCCTGCATCCCTTGTCACCGAGGGCCACAGGGCGGGCATTTATTGTTTGTGTTACTTGTTCTTTTTCGGCTTTTTCGGACCATCGTGGTGTGGTGGTCCACCGCTGTGGTCGTCTGGCGGACCGGCGTGAGGTGGTGGTCCCCCGCTATGTTCATCTTCTGAGCTATCAGGGGACGTCGGCTCATCATCATTACCGCGTCCGTTTTTCGGGCCAGCATGAGGTGGCGGGCCACCATGGTTCTTGGGCTTTTTCATCTGTTGTCTCACGTGCCCCACGCCGCGAATCGTGGGTTTGCCATATTCTTTGAACAACTGCCCCATACCCATTCCAGACTGAAAGGCTTCCACCAACTCTGCCGCCGTTGCCCCGCACAGCTCGTCAGGCTCGACAGCGGCACAAGCAGCCTCTAACTCGGCCGTCATAGCGTACAGTTTGGCCAGCACACCAAAGCCCATCCCCTCCGCGTGGTAGGCGGCGATCTCGTCGCCGGGCTGAATGGCAGCACCTTTTCCGTCCAATCCCAAATTTTCTACCGTGAGCGCTTGTAGGGCCTCGCTCAGACTCTCGGCGGTTGCCGGATCGTCTACCGTGACGGTCACCTGCTCACCGTTCACTGTGACCGTAAATGTGCCATCCTCGTTCCCAGCGACCACCGTCGCTGGCACAGCGCCTTCGGCGTCGCAATCGGCCCACGACCACGTACCGTTGACCGCGTCGTAGACGGCGCACCCCTGCGTGGTCTCTAACGCCGCCACCAGGCTCTCGACGCTCACGTCGCCAAAGTACGAACCCAGCAAGACGACGATCGGATGCTCTTGCTCACCGCTGAGCATCACCGTACACAGTCCAGCGCCTGTATCGATTGTGAACGTTCCCGTCTCTCCGTCTGTGGCGACTATGGTACCAGAGATGCTTTCCTCGGCACACGGGAGGACAATAGTTCCCTGGGCAGCGACAGGCTTGACGTTGACCAAAATCGAAATCAAGGCTAAAAGCAAAGCTGTTTTTTGAATACTAGTCCGCATCGGTCATCCCTCCTGATCCTTTACGAGCAGCACAATCACTCGCGTGATGTGCCTTGCGGGAAAAGCCTAGTTGAGCACTCGGAAGCCCCCAATGTTTACGCGTAAACACGTTTACGCTAGAGTTTCTCACCATTACACATTGTTGCTTGTATAACGTAGAATGCGGCTCTGAGGTACGGGTACGACCAGGGAATTTGTTTATTGCCCGATTTCCAACAAAAAGATGCCATCAGAGACACCCTTGATTCTCTTCTCCAATCGTGTTATCGTTTCCATACCAGCAGTAGAGACAAAAAAATGTCACAAGATGAAATCCGATTGATCCAGCGGGCCAAACAAGGAGATCGAGCCGCCTTTGCGGAGATCTATGACCGGCATCAACCAGCCATCTATCGCTACATTTTCTACCAAGTGAGCGACACCGCGACGGCCGAGGATCTGACGGGCAAAGTCTTTGTGCGCCTGGTCGAAAAGATTGATCGCTTTACCTACCGGGGACGTCCACTGCTGGCCTGGCTGTACACCATCGCCGGCGTGCCGGAAAGTCACAATTAATCCCCCCGGATGAACAACTGGTAGCAGACACGATCGCCCCTGAAGAAGCCGCCGAGCGCATCCTCACCCAAGACAAGCTGGCCGCCGCCATTGCACATCTGACAGAGGATCAGCGCCAGGTCATTCTTCTCAAGTTTGTCGAGGGGGTCGATAACGAGACCGCAGCCCAAACGTTGGGCAAAACTGTAGGCTCGGTCAAATCGTTGCAACACCGGGCATTGGGTGCGCTGCGGCGCATCCTTGAAAAAATGGAGACAACGTTAGAACCAACCGAGGTATCCCAACCGGGCGAGACACCCGAGTCACCGAACCCGAGCAGCACGCACCAACCACCCGGACTGACCAAAACACCACAACCACCAGGGCAAACTCGGCGGCCAGAACCTGCCCCAACCAGGAAACCCAAATAAATCAGTTCAGGCACAAGAAAGCTTTGCAACTGTAGCCGCGCTTTCCATAGCGCGCGGTATAGAAACCGCGACTACATTTTTATACTTTTCTTTACTACAAGAAAAATATCGCTTTGCTCCAAGCCCTATTAGTGTATACCTGTAGCAGGACCTAAATGGTCAGATCTGTTCAGTTCTAGCTTTCCAAATGTTTTTGTCAACTGAAAACAGGGCCATTTGTTTATCGAAAACAGGGCCATTTAGGTCATTTAGCATGAACTGTGACAATTGAAAACAGGGCCATTTGTTTACCGAAAACAGGGCCACTAAAGGTAA
>JAAEPW010000530.1 GCA_024232355.1 Chloroflexota bacterium
AGGGGGACCAGCTTTTTGTGCCGGATCTCCTTTTTGAGCAGGAACGGCACCAGGAAATAAAAGGCGCCCATCACGCACATGTAGGCAAAGCCATAGATCCCCACGACGGGATGCGCTGTCAGCATGCTATAAAACAGGTTTTCCGACGTCGGCTCCTCAGACGTCAGACGGACCGTGTTCAGGGCGGATTCCATACTATCCAGGGCTTCTGGAGCCACCAATTGCGCTCGCATCAAAATACCTTCGAATCCAGACAGGGCCAGGAACAACAGCCCCACCACGGCGAATCGCAAGGTCCACTTTTCTAACCAACCGATTTCTTTCATGTCGGAATCTCCTCTAGGGGCTCACGTGTATGGCGTCCTCGACAAACATTTCTGAATGCCTGGGGCCAGAATACTCGGTTGAGCGCACGTCGTACGTGCCGGGGTCGTCAAACTTCCACACGATCTTGTTATCGTAACCAGGGACCACCTGCATCTGAAAGACCATGGTGCCGTCTGTCCGGAACACGCCAAAGCCATAAGTCACGTCTTCAGAGGTGGCGATGAATTCCACATATTCTCCCACTTGGACCTCGATGCCGTCGGGCGGAAATTGGAACTCGTAATCCTCGATCCCTATTGGAATTTGCTGGTCGAGTTTGTGGTCAGACCACAGCAACCACTCTTGCCAGGGTATCAAGGTCGAAAGCGTGACGATGTTGAATATCAAAAACACCACGAC
>JAAEPW010000531.1 GCA_024232355.1 Chloroflexota bacterium
AGAAAGAGGTAGCGATCTGATGAACACTGCATATGCCGAAGCGCGTGGAATCCAACCTCCTGGGGTATGGGTACGGCGCCCCCAGAAGTGAGTTAGCATGCGCGTGCGACCGCTCCCACAGCAACAGCAACGGCCTAAGGAACGATAGATTGAGCGCGGCAAGATTGCCTCGGCCACCGCGCCGCAGCGGTGCTACAGCGAGTGGCCTATCGGGTTTACGAGCGAGATTGAAAGAACGACAGATGACAGTTGATGCCGGCAATCCTTTTTTGGTGGACTTTCAATTCGCCTTGACCGAGCAAAGCCAAACATATCTTCCAAACTACCTACAAGCACTACCACCAGCGCCGCCACCTCCGCTACCACCACCAACAACCGCATCAACCGCAACAACAACAATAGACGAGTCGTGCTTCCACCAGGGTCATCACTCCCCATGCCCGATCCCCCACACGTGGAAGTCGCTCGCAAAAGTGCATGGGACATTGAGCACCCCCCTCCCGGGGACACACACAGAGATGGAGAGA
>JAAEPW010000532.1 GCA_024232355.1 Chloroflexota bacterium
ATCTAGGGCAATCGCATTTGCTCACCAGGGATCGCCAGATCCCGCCGTGGGACCGCCGGATCTGGCGATCCGGCTAGAGCGTAGCTTGGCGGTTAATTCTTGGTTTTTCAGTTGGGGCTTGGGCTGTAGAAATAAAAAGCGCCTGGCCCCAACTCGTGAGTCAGGCCAGGCGCTATTCAGAGGTTGTATCGTGTTTATTTCAGGCAAAAACCACTTTGACTTTATCCTCTCCCATCTTGCTGACGCTCAGGTTTTCTTTGTAATACTTGCCCAGCCCCTTTGCTATTCCAACTACAAAGTCAACCAGCCCTCGGTGCGATTTGTAATGCACGATCAGCGTGTCGTCGTCCTGCCAGACAAAATCAAATCTTGGTGGTTGAGCATCCTTCAACATGCGCGTCATTTCCACGTGTATGTTGTCCAGATCGAGCAAGAAATCCCGCGCTGTCGAATGTTTGGCATAATACTGGGGATAGGCATAGCGTGTGTGGGAATTGATCCAGTATTCTCCAAAAGCGTCCGCCAATTGCGCCAGGGATAGGTCCAGATTTTTGCACGCGGCTGCAACGAGTTCCATCACTACGGCGTCGTCAATGTCAGACGTGGGCCAGAACACCGCATAAGGACTCAGCCCAACGTCTTGGAGTGTTTTTCCCCACGTGTCCTGGCCGAATTGTGTAACCACCAGCTTTCCGAGACACTCGACAATTATGCCTTTCATTTTTCGCGCTCCCTTATCACTGCATCCATGACCGCCTCGGCAGCG
>JAAEPW010000533.1 GCA_024232355.1 Chloroflexota bacterium
CCCGCCCCGATGTACCCAAGCAGACGGGAGCGAGAATGGCCAAAGTAGAGACCCACCTGTCGCATCTTGTTGGGATAACGCCGCACCATCCATCCCATCAGGATGATAAAACAAGCCATCAACGCGCCAACCCACAGGATAGGGGCATCGGCTCGAGAACTGTCTGCCAATGGCGCGCTCAACCCTTGCCTGGCAAGGCCCACCAGCGCCATAATGCCTAGCGCAATGAAATAGACCGCCAGCGCGGCACGCCATGCCACTTGACGATGGCGCAGGCCATACCAAACGGCCACCGCCACGTACAAGCATAGAGAGAGAGTCTCGATCCCAAAAGAACGCCATGCCACCGTGTCAGCCAGTCGCCTCACCAGAAACACGCCCGGGCCAATGGCCATCATCACCATGATAATGGCGCCATAGACTCGCTGCCGGTCGCGTCTGACGACCAGCGACAGTTGTGTGGCTCTTTGTTTTCGTGCAGAATAGATCAAGGTAGACACCTTATCTCCCGACCTCGCGTTTTTCATCCATGCGCCGCAGTTCGGCGGCGACCTCTGTAATTTCCCGAATGTCGGCAAAGGGACCACTCTCTGGCAAGACCAGGCCGACGGCCAACGACATCAAAGGATGTTGTTTGCCGTCAAGGGTGATGTGCTTTTTCTCCCGGTCAATAAAATTATAGTGGGTGCCCACACTTTCATTAAAGCGAGCAGCAATACGATCTCGGATAATGGGACCTTGTTCATTGGTAGTGACCACGACAAAGTCATCACCCCCACGATGTCCAATAAAGTCATTGGGGGTGCCATACTCATCCATCGTCTCGCCCAACATCTGGGCCAGGTCACGCAACACTTCGTCGCCGGCCAAAAAGCCTTCTTTGTCACGGAAAGGATCAATGTAATTGATGCCAATATACAACAATGCCCAATCCTTGCGGCGCATCAAGGCACGCAATTGCTCCTCAATTTGCTTCCCACTGGGCAAACCAGTGGTCGGGTGACTGAGGTTGGTCGTCCGGGCGCGGCGGATGCTGCCCTGGACACGCAAACGCAACTCTTCGATGTCAAAGGGCTTGGTAA
>JAAEPW010000534.1 GCA_024232355.1 Chloroflexota bacterium
CTCCTCTGACGAACAAGCTGGCCAATCTCTCCTCTCTGCCCCTCAACACCCCCACGATCTCGCCATCGTCTTCTGCCACGTATACCATTGGCGCTTTGACGATCTCGATGATGGCTTGTCGATGCATTCTGTCCGCCGACCTGGCATACCGGAACGGACCCAAAAACGGGTCTCTTTCTTCAAGTGGTATAGCGGAGAGATTGAACTCGCTGTATGTATCTGCGATCAGCCGGCCAACGCTCTCCGCATCACTCTCTCGATAACGACGAATCACTATCATACGCACCCCCTGAAACTCTGTCATAACAATCAGGCGGTTAGCAAAACCGCCCTACGTCTCACTGCAAAAGAAAAGTGTGCCGGGTTGGCGGGCTAGAAATAGTACACCACAGCGGCAAATACCACGCACAACACAAGCAGCGGAACAAGCGCCCGCGCGTGCGCCTTGTAGTGGTGCGAAAAATCCGCATAGTCCGCCTTGTCCGTCCCCGGCATAATGACGAATTCGGGCGTGATGACGTCAATGATCAACCAATCGAGGATCACCAGGTCGCCCAGCGTCGCCAAA
>JAAEPW010000535.1 GCA_024232355.1 Chloroflexota bacterium
GAGATCGTTGGAAAATCCAGGATTTGAGGCTGACATCAAGCCGATTTTCCAACAACAGGCTCCGTTAAACGTTGGTTTCAGAGAGATTCTTCGCTCCCGTTGGTTGCTCAGAAGGACATAATCCTTAAGTTGACGCATATGGGCGTGATGGGTGAGGATGTATTCCGGATCGGTGGCATCAAGGTTGGTTGCGTTACAGAATTCAGCGACACAATCCGGACAAAAACAGCTTTCTTGCAGGTCTGGAGTGGACGTTTCAAACCATCCGGCATAGGTTAAATAGTCTAGCCAGATACCCGCGGGTTGAAAATCTTTCAGGCCGTGCAATAGCGCCTCTTTTGTTTCTGCCAAGAAATCCTGTTTTGACAGACAGACCCCCTGCACCCATTCACCGTAACGAATCGGCTTGCCATCTATGCCGATAGGGATCAGATCGGGGCGTTGATCAAAATCGGCCCGAAAGGTTTTGAATTCCACACAAGCCGCCAAATTATGCCGGGCACACTGATCAAAGGCTTGAGCATCAAAGCCGTGGAACCAGATCGCATTCACGCCGTAGGCCGGCAATTGATCCACATACCTCAGCACCGGGCTGCCATAAGGGCCAAACAGCAAGGGAATATCGCGGTTTGTCACAAGTGTATCATCCTTTTCTTGATAGGGTTGATTGACATTTCTACTTGATTTCACACGTACGATAGCCCCGACACGTGAAACGCTCAAAGCATTCGATCAGTTTCAGGACTTGGTTGAGTGGAGCCATTTTGTTTTCCTTGGGTGGCAAAGACCCATTGCAAAGCCGTGTGCCCAGCCTCGACCCATTGGACCCGTCCCAGGTCTCGACCAAGCGTGATGCAATGAATGGCCACGCACATCGCCAGATAGCGCGACCGGGGAATGACCTCAGCGTCCAGTTCGCCGGTATAGTGCGCCAAAACATTTTCCAGCCAACGCTCCCCATACCAGGTATACAGACAGGCAAAGTCTATCGCGGGGTCGCCAATAACAGTATCAGCCCAATCAATAATCCCGCTTACCTTACCCGAACGACCATCGATCAGAATATGCTCTGCCCACAGGTCGTTGTGGACCAGACTCGCTGCGCATTTGAATGACACGGGAGTTTCATTCTCAAGGTAGCGGTGCAAGAGACCCAGATTCACGCGTAGACCATCCAGCCCTTGCAACTGTTCGCGGGACTTGGCCCGCCAGCGCACAACCATGTCACGCGCTTCCGGTACGCCTGCCTCTCTGGCTTTATCAACAGGAAAAGTGTGCAGTCTGGTGAGGAATACGCCTAGCTGTCGCGCAACCTCACACCGATCAACCATTTTCGAGGTATCGCCACCAACACCTGGCAGTTTCCTGTATCCGGCAAATGGCCGGCTTGAGCTTTTATGCGATTCGCAGAAATACTCATAGTTGGGAACTGGCAGTGGCACCCACTCCCCAAGGCCAGAAAGGAGTTTGCGTTCCATATTCAGCTTGGCTACGCTGGTTTCCCGCTTTGGAAAGCGAAACAACCACCTGCCATCAACCTCAAAGACCTGAAAATCCCACCCTGCCCCCAGCAGTTCCACACGCGCGCCGTGAAACTCGGGAAAGGCGGTAGTAATGATAGCTTTTGCACGCTTTGCAGTTAGCATCTCTTCTCTGTTGGAGTTTGGACAAAGTTAAGCGTTAGCTGTGCATTTACAAAATCGCAACGAGGCAACATAATGGCGAAATGATAACAGAAAAAGTTGATCGAGAAAATGTTCGTCAGTTTCGCGCCGATGTATACGGAACTTTCCAAAA
>JAAEPW010000536.1 GCA_024232355.1 Chloroflexota bacterium
CTGATTTTCCCCAAGGATACGCGAGTTTACCCAGTTAGACAAGTAGTTCGCCTCCAGAATAGATTTATCCCAAGTCTCGGTCTCATTACTATGCTCACTGAGCAGTCACTCATTCACGGGTATTGCGCTTTACACCAGGTGCTCACTATCCAGCATTCTGATCTAGAATGGCACCACAGTTCTTCACTTTTTGCTCGGCGGGATCGGTATTATTTTATTGTGGGTTACAGTTTTTTGCGAATGAGCTATTTGTTCGGGATTCTGTACCTTGCCTTTATCGAGATGTATGTGATGATGCCGTCGACGGTCTGTCCCAACTGTACAAAACTCGCGTGCGTTCACTGCTACGCCAAGTACAAGTGTCCGCAGGCCGGGCAGAGGGCGTCCGCGATATGCAATCCGTGAATCCTGCCCATCTGTGTTATAGGAGATAAAGCCATGCAAAAGAGCAACCCCCAACTGAAGATGCGCGCGTCGCGCCTCCACGGCATCCGCGATTTAGGGCTGGAAGACCTGCCACGCCCACACCTGGTCCCGGTCAAGTGCTGCTAAAAGTGGCCACGATGGGGACGTGCGGTTCCGACGTTCACTATTATGTGGATGGTCGCATCGGCAAATTTGTGGTGACGGCTCCCATCATCATGGGGCACGAGTTCTCGGCCTGGGTTGCCGGGTTGGGCGCTGGGGTTGAGGATTTGAGCATGGGGCAATTGGTCTCCGTCGATCCGGCGATCCCTTGTGGAACGTGCGAGCCCTGCCAGCACGGACATCCCAACTTGTGCCCCGACGTCATTTTCTGTGGCACGCCGCCGGTGGATGGCGTCTTTGTCGAGTATACTGTGATGCCAGCCGAAAACTGCTTTCCCTTGCCACCGGAATTCGGGCCGGTGGAGGGTGCAATGCTGGAACCTCTCGGTATCGCCATCCACGCTGTGGACCTGGCGCATCTCAAGGTGGGGCAAACCGTCGCTGTGCTGGGGGCAGGCCCCATTGGATTGTTGATCGCGGCCGTAGCCAGGGCATCCGGCGCGAGCGAAATTTACATGACCGAGCCGCTGGCCTATCGTCGCCAATTTGCCTCAAGCTACGTGGCTGATGCCGTGTTCAATCCAGACGATACCGACGTCGTTGCCGAGATTATGTGCCTGACCAGTGACCGCGGCGTGGACGTCGCTTTCGAGGCCGCTGGTGCGCCGGAAACCTTTGATCAGGCCGCTGCCGTGGCGCGTATCGGCGGCAAAGCAATCATTGCCGGTATCCCTTTGGATTTGGAGTTTGGACAAAGTTAAGCGTTAGCTGTGCATTTACAAAATCGCAACGAGGCAACATAATGGCGAAATGATAACAGAAAAAGTTGATCGAGAAAATGTTCGTCAGTTTCGCGCCGATGTATACGGAACTTTCCAAAA
>JAAEPW010000537.1 GCA_024232355.1 Chloroflexota bacterium
ACCTTTGCCGATAGTTACACCATCTACCTGGACAGCACCCTCGATGTGGCCGAGTCTCTTACGGTTGACGGCACAGGGTACACCATCACCGTCAGCGGCGACAGCGGCAACGATGGCGACGGGAATGTGCGCATCTTTACCGTCGAGTCTGGCAACGAGGTGACGTTAAAGCACCTGAATATCGTTGACGGCAAGACCCAAGCACAATATGGCGCCGGCATCTATAACGCCGGGACGCTCACAATTCAGGATTGCACCATCGCCGATAATGAGGTCCGCTACAAGTACTCTAGTGGCAGGGCCCAAGGTGGCGGCATCTATAACGCCGGAACGCTGACCATTACCGGCAGTGTTCTCTCCGGCAATCAAGCCACTAGTGCCCAGTACCGCTACGGGGGCGCAATTTACCACAGTGGTACGGCCCTGTTGGTCAGCAATAGCGTTATTTCCGACAATCAGGCCAAGCTAGGCGGCGGTATTTTTGTTAATAACAGTTCTAGCACCCTTACCATTATCAATAGCACCTTGAGCGGCAATCACGCCTACAATGAAGGTGGCGGCATGTACAACCAGGGTACTGTCGTCATTACCAACAGCACCGTCGCCAACAACAGCGCCGGAAATGACGGCGGCGGCGTGTACAATAAAAGTGTGTTAGCCATCAACAACAGCACTTTTTCTGGCAACTCGGCCGACGACACAGAGACCGGTGGTATTTACAATAGCTACGATGCTAGTATGGACCTGTACAACAGCATAGTGGCCAACAGCGGCCCCAACAACTATGACTGTTTCGCCTATGGTAACAGTACCGTGGTCAATGTGCACAGCTTGATTGAAGAAAATCGGTTCTGCGGCACGCCCCAAATCAGCGATGATCCGCTCCTGTCTGACCTGGGCGACTATGGCGGTGAAACGGCCAACGGTACACCGCGCCTCACCTTTGCCTTGCTGCCTGGCAGCCCGGCCTTTGACGCCGGTGATGCTGGTACCTGCGAAACCACCGACCAACGCGGCGAGACCCGCTTTGGAACGTGCGACATTGGCGCGTTTGAGAGCCAGGGCTTTGGGCTGACCTATGGCAGCGGCGGCGATCAGAGCGCCGTGATCAAGACCGCTTTCACCCAACCG
>JAAEPW010000538.1 GCA_024232355.1 Chloroflexota bacterium
AATCCGGGGCGATGTGGCTTTGCAGTTTGGCATTGCTGCCCCGTATTGAAAATTGGGCCGTTTCGGTGATGACTGCGCCAATGGAGAGGGTTTCTTTGACCGGGTCGCCCCCTTTGGCAAAAGTGAGCAGTTGTTTGGTCAGGTTGACAGCGGTGTCCATTGAACTTCCGGCGGACTCAAGAAATTGGTGCGATTTATGCTCGGCGGATAGAAACATCTTGGCCATCTCGATGTTGCCAAACAAGCCGGTTAGCAGATTGTTAAAATCGTGGGCGATGCCCCCGGCCAGCAACCCCACCGATTCCAGTTTTTTTAGTTTCAGCCGTTCTTGCTCTGCCTGCTTGCGCTCGGTGATGTCCATCGAACTCACCAGGACCCGGTTTTGCTTGCCCTCTTTTTTCGGGAAGCTTATTGACAGTAACACGTTCAGGCGTTTTCCGGTCAGCGTTTGGTTGACGGTCTCACACTCAAAATACGTCCGCCCTTCGACCAGAGCCAATATCTCTTCCCGAGAAGTGTCCAGCGCCTCCGACCCAATAACTTTGTCCAGTGACGCCAGGAGTTCTGCCTTGCTGGCAGCCTCAAACATTTTGATGGCTGTCTCGTTCACGTCCACCACTTTGATCATTTGCACGGTCTGGCGCACAAACTGGGGGTGTTCGTGGAGATAGCGACGAAAATCCGTCACCCCTTGGGCTTGCAATTCCTCACAAGCCGCCCTGACAGCGGAGAAATCCTCTTCCCAGAGCGCGACACCGGCAGTTTCGAATATAGTCCGGAAACGCTCCTCACTCTCCCGCAGCGATTCCTCCGCCCGCTTGTGCTCGGTGATGTCCAGAGTGGTGGTCAAGACTGCATCTTCGCCATCGTATTTGATGGGCCGGCTGGAAAGGCTGGCCCAGTATGGCTCACCCTCTTTGTTCCTCAACTGCACCTCCAGGTTCTCTACCACCCCGTCGCGTTGCATGATCTCGATGAACCTCTTTCTATCCTCAAGATTGACGTAGGTATCCCCCAAGTTGACCCCGGAGAACTCCGCCAGAGTGTAGCCTGTGATCTCGGACATGGCCCTGTTCATGACAAGGACCCGGCCTGCGACGTTGGAAATGCCAACCCCCACCACAGCGTTCTCAAACAACCCCCGGAATTTCTCCTCCGATTCACGCAGCGCCTCCTCCGCCTGCCTGCGCTCGGTGACGTCGGTATCGGTACCCACCACCCGGACGGCGTTGCCCTGTGCATCCCGAATCGCCGTCCCGCGAACGAAAACCCAGCGCACAGAACCATCTTTGTGCCACATGCGATGCTCGTAGATGTACTCGGGTGTCTGTCCCTCGATGTGTGACTGGAAGGCTTCCATAACGGCCTGGCGATCGTCCGGATGCACGTAACCGGCCCAGACCTCGAGATCGTTGGGGATTTCCTCGTCGCTGTAGCCCAGAATGGCC
>JAAEPW010000539.1 GCA_024232355.1 Chloroflexota bacterium
AATACCAATGAGACATTCGTCAGAGGTGTTCATGTAGACGGCTTGGAAACAGGTCTTATGAGAGCTATTTACGCTGATGAACGCGCAGACATTAGAAATCCTCTTTATGGCTTATCTGCTATTTTGCATGTTTATCATCCACTTTAGTTTCCGCTAAGTTTGGGCGAAAATTTGACAATGGGCAAACCTCGTGGCAATGATGAGGTGCCAACTTCACATTGAAAACGAGGTGAAAAATGCCCATTGTCACGCAAGAAATCATGATAACATTATGTGCTGTACTGCGCCCACTTCCGATTGGTACAAACTTGGCACTGCTCCACTTTATGTGGATGCTGGTGAGCGGCAAGCTCTTGAATAGTCGCGGGGCGCTCTTTCCAGGCTTGTTGAGTACCGGCCTATCAACGGCGGAAATACGACGCGCCTGGGCCGCGTTTCGTTATGGGCGTTGGGACATCGATGAGTTGCTGGCCAACTGGCGTCAGTACGTGCATGAACAAGGCGCATGGTGTGCCCATCAGTATGAAGGCTATCGCCTCAAGGCGGTTGACCTGACCGCGTTCTGGCGTCCGCAACTGAAAGGCAACCCAAGTAAGCACTACCATCCCCAAGCAGGCAAAGCATTACCGGCCATTGTGATGGGGATCATTGGCACCATTGGCAGTATCAACGGCCAACGCAGCGCCTTACCGGAGGCTTTCGTGCGCGTTGACCCGGCTGACCCACGGGAGAGCACTTTGCAAGCCCAAGCGCTCAACCAAGTCGCCACCCAGTTAGCCCCAGACGAACTCGGCGTCTTCGACGCTGGGTTCAAAATCGCTGAACTCCAGGCGGCTGGCATCGAGCGTTTCGTTGTCCGTCTGGCGAAAAACTTTGTGGCCCGACGCAATGAATTGCCCGTTGGTCAAGGTCGAGGACGCCCCCCGGAATATGGGCTTGTCGTGCGACCGCTGGCCCGCCACTATCGCGGACGTGAAATCCCGGCGACACTCCCCGATCAGCACGTCCGTTGGGTCAAAGATGACCGGATCCTGTACGCTCAAGCCTGGACCAACTTAGTCTTGTCCGATGTCAAACCGAGTCCTGACGCCCAAACGTTCACTGTGTTTGCGATCTACGATCCGCTGTATACGACCCCCTTGCTGGTCGCCGTCCCTCTTCCGTTGCACGCCACTTCCGTCCATGCCATCTATTGCGACCGCTGGCCGGTGGAACAACTCCCCCTGGCGGCGAAACAGATGCTCGGCGCCCATCGTCAATTTGTTTCCGCACCGGAAAGTTGCCAGCGTTTACCGGAACTCGCGTTGTTGGCCGGGTCTATCCTGACCTATTTGGCCGCTGCACATCCCGCGATCCCCACCGGTTTCTGGGACCGTAACCCCAAACCTACTCCAGGGCGGCTGCGTCGTGCGTTGGCTGCCTTGCCTTTTCCCAAGACTTACCCCTTATCCGCACGATTTCGCAAAAAAGCCGCCGTTACCGGGCACTTGCTCAAGGGAATTTTGGCTCACCGGCACACCCAACCCACTGCGGCGTAACTTTTTTGCTGTTTGCTGAGCTTTCCCGCCCTATTTTGTTAAGGGACACTTCTCCCAGGCCGACAGTCTGGTTTTTCAACTTGCTTGCTCATTACGCTCTTTTAGCGGAAACTAAAGTAGATCAATGTAACGGATAAGCGATTGGGGTG
>JAAEPW010000540.1 GCA_024232355.1 Chloroflexota bacterium
ACATGTTTGAAAACGGAGCAAATCTGAAACGAGTACCTATTTGGGAAAAAGCCTCGGACATTGTTCCAAATACCATTTCTCTGCCCTCCACACTGATTTTCCCCAAGGATACGCGAGTTTACCCAGTTAGACAAGTAGTTGGCCTTCAGAATAGATTTATCCCAAGTCTCGGTCTCATTACTATGCTCACTGAGCAGTCACTCATTCACGGGTATTGCTGCTAAAGGTGGGCGCGTCGTTGGTATTGCTCACCGTGACGCTAAATGCCCGTGTGGCCACGCTGATGCCGTCGCTCACTTGCAGGCTGACGCTATGCGCGCCCACGTCGGCATTGACGGGCGTCCCGATCAAGTTTGCCGTGCCGTCGCCATTGTCCACCAGGCTCAGCCAGGTGGGCGAGACCGGCGCGGTGATGGTCAAAACGGCGCCCGTGTCAATATCATTGCTATTGATGTCATAGTTGTAGAGGCTGTCTTCATCGACCGCCGTGACCGCCGCGCCGAAAAAGTAGGGGGCGTCGTTGACGTTGTTGACGGTGATGGTAAAGACCTGGGTATCGCTATCAACGCCGTCGCTCACTTGCAGGGTGACGTCGTGGTCGCCCACCCTGGAATTGCTCGGCAGACCAGACAAGCTGCCGGTACCGTCGCCGTTATCGACCAGCGTCAGCCAGGTAGGTTCGACCGGGACCGTAATGGTGACGGGCGCGGTAATGTTGCTGATGCTGATGTTGTAGGTATAGGTCAGGTCTTCGGTAGCCGTTAACACCGGGACGCTGCCAAAGGCCGGCGGAAAATGAACGATACTTCCCGTACCGTTGCTGACCACCGTCGTAGCCCCCATCTGGGTGCTGTTTTGCGAGGCCACGCTCAAGTCACTGTCACCGTCTACGCTGAGTTGGTAGGTTTGGCCCTCGACCAGGCCGGCGGTATCGGTGTAATAAGCGTTGACCGCATAAGTTTCGCTCCCGCCGCTGGTCACGGTGATGGGCAGAGAGAAAGAGAGGATGTTGGTAGCGCTGATATAGGCGCCCGCTACGTTGTTGGCGTCGGGGCCATTCAGGCGCCAGGTCACTTGACCAAAATCGCCGCTGCCGGCGGTGTGCAGCCTGATTTCTGAAATGATCAGGTCATACACGTCTGCGGTGGCGCCATCACTCAGGCCAAAGTCAAAGATGTCAATCGCTTCACCGGGCGTATCCACGGTGGTGTTCAGAACGACCGGTTCGGAAACCCCGCCGGCCGCGCTCAAGTCGCCGTCCTCATCCGGGCATGTTTGCGCGGGATTGCTGCCGATATCGCCATAGTAGTCAGCATCGCCATCATCCGCTGTGTTGCCGCTAAAGCTGGTTTCGCAGGCATTTACAACGGGCAAACTGGCCGGCATCCCTTGATCATAGATTCCAAAAGTAATTCCGACCTTTAACAGCCAAATAGTGTAGCGGCGAAAGCAAAACTCGCCCTTTTGAAGTATCATGTGTCAAAACCCAACATTACAACAGAAAGGATGAGCAAGACTATGATACCACAA
>JAAEPW010000541.1 GCA_024232355.1 Chloroflexota bacterium
AAGGGGTGTTGTGTGCTGCGTGTTGCGTACTGCGTATTGCTTTACTGTTTAGAGTTTTTACGCAGTACGCAGTAAATTTGGTTGTTTGGTCTTTGGGGTTTTCCGTGGCAGTTTCCTAATATTTGTTGAGTGCTTCTTGATTAGTAGTCTGTCGAGATATATCAAATTCTAAATTCGCGCTACACGGGCCCGTCGTCAGTACAGTGGAAGTTAGTTAGTTTCTGTCAGGAAACCCTAAATCTGGGCTGGACCTGAACCATCAGAAGTGGTATAGTTAGTGTAGTAGTGCAAAAACTTACACATTTTGGAGGTCAAAATGCTTAGATTACGTTATGAGCCCGTGGATATGATCACACCGTTGCAGGCGTTTCCTGAAATTTACGTGGATCTGTCCGATTTTAGCATGGATCCAATCTTGTCTGCGATGGACAAAGTGCTGGACGATGAAAAATTGCTGCTACTGGTGTGGAATGATTATGCCAAGCGTCGGCCCAATTGCTTGAAGACAGGCCGGCCTTCAACGCCAGTGGAAGCCACAGTCAGATTGCAAGCGATCCGTCGTTTGTATGGTTGGGGATACCGGACCGTTCGGACCCAAGTGAAAGGCAGTCTGATGCTGCGTCAATTCAGCCGGGTGTATGGGCACACAGTTCCCAGCCACACCACGATGAATGACTGGGCGCTGGCCTTGAAGCCATGCACCACGCGCTTGATACACCAACGGGTGGTGGAACTGTCAGTCGAATATGGGGCGACCGCCGGTAAGAAGCTACGAACGGATGGCACGGTGGTAGAGACGAATATTCATTATCCAACGGACAGCAGTTTGTTGGCAGACAGCGGGCGGGTGTTGGGTCGCATGCTGAAGGCGGGGCGTGAGTTAGTGGGGCAAGTGGCGGGCGTTTCAAAAAGTCAATTTGTCAATCGCACCCGCAGCAGCAAACGTTTGGCCCGCAAGATAGCGCAGAACAGCCGTAAAGGGGTCAAAAGCAGGTCCAAAAGGCAAAAATTGTACAAAAAACTGCTCAAAACAAGCCAAAAAAGTCTGGATCAGGCTCGGCAAGCTATCCCCATCCTGGAACAACACGGAGGGTTGGCAGGACAAGCCTTGGCCGATAGTCTGGCACATTACATTCCTCTGGTTGAGCGGGTGATTGACCAAGCGTATCGGCGAGTGGTCCTGAATGAGAAAGTACCCGCTCCCGAAAAGCTGGTCAGCTTGTTTGAGCCGCATACGGCTATCATCCGACGCGGCAAGCCAGCGCCACGCGATACTGAATTCGGACGCAAGGTCTGGCTGGATGAAGTTGAGGGTGGCATCATCAGCGATTACCGGGTTTTGAGCGGCAATCCGTCGGATAAAAAACAGTTCAAAGATAGCTTGCTTAATCACCAGATACTTTTCTGCCATTCCCCGGAACTTGTCTCGACTGACCGAGGTGTTTATTCGTCCGATAACGAGCAAGCGGCTCGTGAGGCAGGCGTGAAACAAATCGCCATGCCAAAGCCAGGTCACCGAACGGCGGACCGGATCGAACACGAGGGCCAAAAGTGGTTTCGTCTGGCTCGACGTTTCCAAGCGGGGGTCGAAGGGCGCATCAGTGTGGTCAAACGAGCCCGCCATTTGGACCGTTGCTTGGACAAAGGCGAAGTCGGTTTTGAGAAATGGGTGGGCTGGGGTTGTATAGTGAACAATCTGGTCAAGATCGCTCAAGCTATGCTCAAGCCGCGGCGACGGAAACGACGTCCGGCGGCAGCAGTAGC
>JAAEPW010000542.1 GCA_024232355.1 Chloroflexota bacterium
AACCGTACTTGCTAAGGGGGTTATACAGGCTGCATCGGCACAGAGATTGACTGTCACACCTTCTATGCCTTCACCGGCATCAGGATTACCGTCGTTGTTCAGGTCAAGATACACGGTATCTCCGATCAATCCTTCACCGCTGCTGTGGCCTGCAGGTGCATAACCGAAATCCTGATCCAGATCGTCACTGCCGCCGAGGGTAACATTGCTTTCATACGCACTGCCTCCGCTGGGAAAAGCTGTTGAATCCAGACCGTCCAGCAGGTTAGCGTTGTCCACCACCTTGACGGTATAAGTAACTCCGTCAGGCAGGCCGGGGAAGAGATAACTGCCCACAGGTTCGTCAACACCGTCACCGTCCAAGTCGGCAGGAACGGCGAGTGTTGTCGCCGTGGCGAGAATATTACCACTACTGTCTTCCAACACCACGCTGACACCACCGATCCCCTGATCGGTTCCGACAGTGAAACTGCCGTCGGCATTTACATCAAGATAAACAGTATCACCAATGCTGTAACTGTCCGAATGCTGATAGCCAAAATCGGCATTGACAAACACATCCCCCGGTGCCAGCACCACAGGACTGGTGGTTTTGCCATCAGCCGTACTGTCTGGATCACCACTGGGAGTTGTATTATAACCTGTCGGCAGGATGCTGCTGTCCACTTCTACGACATAACTGCCCGGATCAAGTCCATCAAAGATGTAGCGACCGTCTGCGCTAGTAGTTGTTGTGACCGCCGGGCCGTCGCCTGCTCCGCCGTATACGCCGTCTCCGTTGTCATCAGTGAGCAGTTTCACAGTAACCCCAACAATACCAACCTCATTGGGATCCTGCACACCATCACCGTCGGCATCATTCCAGACGCGGTCGCCAATGGCACCGGTATCCCCTATATCAGGATTTTCGGTGTCGTCGATTGAAACCCAATTATAACCGAAATCCGCAGTGGTATGAGTTTCACCTGCACTCAGATTGACATCCGTCTGATGAGGAGTACCTGTGCCGTTCTCATCGTATGTGGGATTATCCTTTAACCCTGTTGGCAGTGTGTCGCTTTTAACCAGCACAGTATGGGTGCCCGGAGCTACTACCCCCTTGAGCAGATAATTACCGTTGCTGTCTGTTACTGCCGTCGGATCTCCAGTGCTCAAATCACCGCTGTTATCCGCATCAATATAGACCGTAACCCCAGAAATACCCGCCTCACCGGAATCCTGCACACCATCACTGTTTTCGTCCAGCCAGACTCGGTTGCCTATACTTTCCAGATCCTGTACATCCAGAAAATCATTGCCGCTGCTGGAGCCACCAGCTGTCAAGGTCACCGGAATCAGATTCGCCGCAGGATCCGTGGTGTCATTGTCCTTGTCCATGACGCTGCTGTGATTCGCCAGATTGGTCTCTACCACCACGTAGTTGCCCGGAGCGACGTTGTCGAAGGTGTAGTTGCCCGAAGAATCGGTATTCTTGCTGTCCAGAGCCGAACCGGTCGGATTCCCCGAACCGTCGGCGGCGTACAGCTCCACCTTCACCCCGGATATACCGGAGTCGCCCGTGTCCGCGATGCCGCCCGTAGTCCCGTCCTGATCGACGTCAAGACGCACCTGCCCCAAGATGGTGGCGGTCAACAGCGTCACTGTGGCCGCGTTCGAGGTGTTGCCTTCGGCGTCGTCGCCCGTGTATGTGATCGGTGTCGGGTCGCCTGTGAAACTGCCGTCATCAGTGAAGGTAATCTCACCGCTGGCGTTCACGTTCCAGGTGCCTTCGCCCGCCA
>JAAEPW010000543.1 GCA_024232355.1 Chloroflexota bacterium
CGTCCCGGGGGCGGCCCATGCAACAAAACATCGACTTGTGAGTAATTTTCTGCCCCAAATCGCCCTCGGGGACCCTGTACTTGGCAGCACCTGTCCTGGACCGACAGGTACAGGGTTCAGGACAAGTGCGAGGGCTAGAGCTTTGGAAAGCTAGAACTGAACAGCCCTGCAGATGTAAGGCTTTTCCAGTTCAAGTCCTCCCAAAATTTGCATTGGAAAAAGCTCAAGGAATTCCCTCAAAGCGAAAAACGGCCGGGTGCCCGACCGCTTTTCTGAGATGGTAGTTTGCGCATAACGCTGCGCGTGTCTGCGAGCCTTGGACACCTGCCCGCCACCGTCAGACCGGAACCCATCACCGCGTCCGACTGCTCTGATCTCCAGGCCACTTGAGCACTTTTCCCAAGTCACCCCTGCGGGCGACCTGACCGGTGCATGTGCGCCGGTTAAAAAAGCCTCGAGCCTGTGATTGCTCCCAGTATAGCATGGATTTCCCACTCGTGTAAAACTGTTAACAAAACTTTTTCGCGCATTTTGTTGATCGAATAGAGAAATGATAACACATTCCCCTTGCTTTGGTGTTTGGTGGTACGATAGACATAGAATCTCAAAACCATAAAAGGAGGACAATTATGCGTATCATATCCAAATTCGTATATGTGGGCATTGTTATCATAGGGTTGTTGCTAATGGGGGGATGCACTGCATCCCCCACCTTGATCGCAACAACGGTTCCAACCGGCGGGTTGGAAGGCACTGTCTCTGACGTGAGCACAGGTGACCCTGTGACCGACGCCCAGGTGACCATCGCCGGGCAGGTCGGCGTATTCACCGTGACGACCGACCCGGATGGCAAATATGACGTCGCCGATCTACCGGCTGGCGCCTATCTCATCAATGTGCAAGCGACTGGGTACTATGTCCAAGCCGTGCAGGTGGGCGTCGTGGCAGATGTGGTGAGCAGCGGAAACATCGCGCTAGAACCGGCTGTGGCAGTCATTGTGACGGCTACGCCTGCGCCCACATCTATACCAACCCGCACGCCAACTCCTCTGTCCCCAACTCTTTCCCCTACATCCACACCACCGTCAACACCTACCGCTACATCATCTCCGACGCCCGTGAGTAAAGCATCGCCCCCGCAGCAATCGCGGCCAATGTATACCCACGCCGTGCCCGTGCTCTTGGAACCCCGAGACGAGTCCGAGTTCTCCGGCCCGCAGCAGATCACCTTCCGCTGGACGGGGGTTTGCTGTTTGGCTACTGATGAATACTATGTGGTCAGCATCCCGCACCCGTTGGGCGTCGAGGAGGGATGGGTCAAGACCACGCACTGGGAGGTGCCCGACTATTTGTACCTGTTGGCACCAGAATCGCGCTTGCTGGCGTGGAGCGTATCGGTGCGGCGTCACACAGGCGAGTATCCCAACGGGCAGTGGAAAGGGCCCATCGTGAGCGGTATTAGTGAGACCTGGCGTTTTTGGTGGTATGGCAGTGGGGGAGGCGCGCGCACCAGCCCGCTGCCGAGACCGGTCAGCCCTTTGTCAGTGCCGTAAATGCAAGTGAACAATGATCTCGACAATGTTGTATTGCGCGTTTGATGAGGAGTCGAGCATGCCCGGATGCAGAACGCGGGTCATAAGAACCGCTCGCACGTGGGCTTGCTCGTTTCTCTGTGATAATCGTCGCTTTATCAAAACGAGGAGAAAAACCCGATGAAAGCCAAAACCATACGTCTGTTGAGTTTGTTCTTGGCACTTGGCCTATTTCTGGGCACTGCTTCGATAGCTTTTACCACAGAACCTCCGAACACACCGGATGATCCTGATGTCACTTTTCTCTCACCTGTGCGAGATATTGCACCAAGCTGGGCTGAGGGGATCGTTAAACCTCCATCCTCCGACTTGACGGTCAGTGAGTCTGTTGAACCACAGAGCGGGCCTTTCAGCGTTCCAGATGTTTCAATCGTGCCTGGCCGTCTAAACTCGCTCTCGGCGACTCGATCCACTGCCGATGACTGGCAGATCGAATGCGTGGATTGCCCCAAGGAGTTTGGCAGCATGACCAATCCGAGTATGCAATTAGACTCTGAGGGCCATCCCCGCATCGCCTATGGTAACCGGGGTCATCTGTACTATGCATGGCACAATGGGACACAATGGATCTATGAAACGGTGGACGAGTTATCTCCTAGATGGTGCAACATCTCGCTGGCGCTGGATGGAGCGGACCGACCTCATATCAGCTATGATTATAGCGGCGATCTAAAGTACGCCTGGCACAATGGCACAGAGTGGCACGTCGAGACAGTGGACAGCGCAATTTATGTAACCTCGCCCTCGTTGGCGCTGGACGAATCTGATCGGCCTCACATCAGCTACTATGACGGTAGTCATTATGATTTAAAGTACGCCTGGCACGATGGATCAGCCTGGCGCATTGAGACGGTGGATAGCGAAGGGATTGTAGGCTGGTATTCCTCGTTGGCGCTGGATGGAGCGGACCGGCCTCACATCAGCTACTACTATTGTGGAGCTTATGGTGACCAGGGTATATGTGATCCTGGTCACCTAAAGTATGCTTGGCACAATGGATCAGCCTGGCACATTGAAACGGTAGACAGCGAAGGTGACGCTGGTCGGTATTCCTCGCTGGCACTGGATGAGTTAGGATACCCACACATCAGTTACTATGATGGGTATCTAAATTATGCTTGGCATAATGGATCAGTCTGGCACATTGAAACGGTGGGCAGTGAAGGGGGTGCGCGCGAGATCTCGCTGGCGCTGGACAGAGCGGACCGGCCTCACATCAGTTACTACAGCTATTCTAACAATGCTCTAAATTATGCTTGGCACGATGGATCAGATTGGCACATTGAAATGGTGGACAGTGAAGGAGAGATGTGGAATCTTTCGCTGTTGCTGGATAAAGCGCGCAGACCTCATATCGGCTACTATTACTGTGGAACTCGTAATGATGTCTTTGATAGCTGTGACCCTGGTAACCTGAGATATGCCCGGCACGATGGGGCAGCCTGGCACATTGAGATAGTAGATAGCGAGGCAATGTCATTAAGTTAAGGAAAAGGTGAACTCTACGGAATTGCGGTTATACTATCCGAATAACCGTATCACAAACAAAAAAGGAGTTCAGCTATGCCAAACCATACCGAAACGCTGTGCGCAGGAGTAATAGCAGCCCTGA
>JAAEPW010000544.1 GCA_024232355.1 Chloroflexota bacterium
AAAAGCAATAGTGTCCATCGGGTAACTCGTCCTGATTCGTGATCGCAAGAATTTACCCTACAGATACTCGATTTTTCTTCAATTGTCAAGGTGCTTGGCGGGTGCTTCACCGTATACCGAAAAAGCTATGCTGAAAATGAAATGAAAAAGGAGATAAAAAATGCAAAATAAACTGACAGTTCTAGGAATCGCGTTCGTTGGAACCATGTTCGCTTTGGCACTCGTATTGATCGTCGGCGCGTTATTCGTGTTCAACGTACAGCCGTCCGGCGAGGGGGTCATCGTGGTCCTGCCCAGCGTGGAATTCTCTGGAGAGGGTCGCCACGAAAGGGTGCGGGGGTCGGGCGATATAGTCACCGAGGATGTACCGGTGAGTGACTTTGACCGCGTTGCGCTGGATGGCATCGGCGACGTGATCATCACCCAGCAGGAGACAGAGTCATTGAGCATAGAGACCGACGACAACATTTTGCCGTACATTGAGACCAAGGTGCGGAATGGAACGCTCATCATCAGCTTGACCAGTGAGGCCAGGAACAAGAACCTTGACCCCACCATGATCGAGATCAGCGTGGGTATGCAAGAGGTCGCCGGTCTGAGTATAGGCGGCGCAGGAGACATCTTTGCATCATCCCTCGACGTGGACCGCCTGCAACTTGACGTCAATGGGGCCGGGAAGATAAACGTCGGCGAACTCGACGCGACAGAGTTGAGCGTAGGCTTTAACGGGGCTGGGAGTGTGGAGGTGGATGCGCTCAATGCGGAGGAATCATCGGTATCCATCAACGGAGCAGGCGACGTCAGCCTGACGGGGCAAGTGGAAAGGCAAGAGATTGCTGTCAACGGTGCGGGCGATTATCACGCCGACAGCCTAAAGAGCCAAACGTGCAACGTCGAGGTGAACGGGGCAGGCAGTGTCACGGTCTGGGCGACCGAGTCCCTGGACGTGCGAATCGGTGGGATCGGAAATGTGAGCTACTATGGCAACCCCCGTCTCGACACTTCTCTCTATGGGATTGGCAGGTTGTTCAGCTTGGGCGAGCGCTAAGAGCGAATCGAACGTAATTGATTGAGCAGTCATGGCAAAAGGTGCGCTCAAAAGTATCTGGCCCTTTTGCTATGACTGTTGTTTTTGCGGAAATGCTTTATTGGTGACAGATTTTGGTCTTAAATGGAGACAGTATGAAAAGAAAATCGATCATTCAAGTTTCAATAGTTTTTGTGGTTTTTAGTGTGTTGATCCGGTGCTTTGTGTTCTTTCTGCGATCCGCCAACCCAGGCCCCGGATGGAGCAATTTGATGCTTGGATTGGCGCTGGTTCTAGTTCCCCTCATCCTGATCTGGCTGACGAAAACCAAAGTTGGCTTTCGAGATTGGAAGCCTGGGGTTCATATTGGATTCGCCGTTCTCTGGTTAGGAATTATCCAAAGCATGGGTTTTGCTTTTGCGGCGATGGCTGGTGGAGAGCGGGGATTTTCATCATTGCCAGCTTTTTTGATCCTTATGACGTCTGTGTGTTGTATGATCGTACTGGCCTTGTGGATATTTACGCGCGTTGGC
>JAAEPW010000545.1 GCA_024232355.1 Chloroflexota bacterium
CAACTTTTCAAGTATGAGCACGTTTTCACCCATAAAATCGGCCAAAATGATAACTTGGCAAGTCGCCCTGCCTTCTAGCTCTGACAAAGCGGTACGACTTTACGAGACAATAGGGCGGTACGACTTTACGAGATTCGACACAAGCAAGACGATTGCCCCCCACTTGGCAACCCAGCCGCTTTGAGTACAATATGGCTACAACATACGAAAGGGTGGGAATAATCAATGCACTTTGAGTTTGCAGCGGCAACACGTATCGTCTTTGGACCAGGTATGCTACGCAAGGTCAAACCTCTTGCAGCCGGAATGGGCAGCCGTGCGCTGGTGGTAATGGGTCGCATCACTGCCCGCGCTGCACCATTGTTCGACGTACTTGCCGAAGAAGAAATTAGCACCGTGACCTACTCCGTAGCGGGTGAACCTACTATCGGGGCCATTCGTCTGGGCACTCTGCGAGCGCGGGATGCCAAGTGTGACATGGTGATCGGATTCGGCGGCGGCAGTGTTATAGACACCGGCAAAGCCATCGCGGCCTTGCTAACCAATGGTGCCGATCCCCTCGACTACCTGGAGATTATCGGCGGCGGACGGCCGCTCACCCAGCCCTCAGCTCCATACATCGCCATCCCCACAACGGCTGGCACGGGTGCAGAAGTGACTCGCAACGCTATACTGACCTCCCCCGAACATCAGACTAAGGTCAGTTTGCGCAGCCCACTGATGCTGCCTCATCTAGCCATCATTGACCCCGAACTCACCTATACCCTTCCCCCAGCGATCACAGCCAACACCGGCCTGGATGCTCTAACACAGGTGATCGAACCGTACGTCTCAAACCGAGCCAACGCGATGACCGACGCATTCTGTCGAGAGGGTATGCTGCGTGCCACCCGCTCGCTCCGTCGCGTCTACAAACAAGGCAGTGATATAGCAGCCCGTGAAGACATGTCGCTTGTTAGCCTCTTTGGTGGTCTAGCACTAGCCAACGCAGGACTGGGAGCAGTCCACGGTTTCGCTGGGCCGATGGGGGGGATGTTTTCTGCTCCCCACGGTGCAATATGTGGACGGCTCCTGCCACACGTAATGGCGGTCAATGTGCGCGCTTTGCAAGAGCGGCTGCCAAAAAGCGGGGTTTTGCGTCGTTATGACCAAATCGCGCGAATTCTGACCGGGAGCCGGAATGCCACTGCCAACGATGGTGTTGCATGGGTGCAGGAACTGTGCAACGCACTCCAAGTACCTTCATTGGCCTCTTATGACGTGACTCGAAAACATTTCCCCCTCCTGATCGAAAAAGCTTCCGTCTCCAGCAGTATGCGAGGTAATCCAATCAAACTGACCCCGGATGAGATGCAAGAGATTCTCACACAGGCGCTCTAGTGCAACCCAGAACACCCAGGTACGTAGTGACTTTTGTGGAGAAACATCAGTTTTCTATTAACTAAAGGAGGTTATCATGAATCGTAGTCGTAGGTCGAGTTTAACTGGCGGGATGATACTGATCCTGCTCGGAGCGTGGTTCTTGGCTGTTCAATTGGTACCGGGTTTACAGAACTGGTTCTCTTGGCCATGGATCATCATTGGTGTAGGAATACTCATGCTGCTTGGCGGTCTGCTGGGTGGGGTTCCAGATATGGCAGTGCCAGGTTGCATCGTCGGCGGCATTGGCGGAATCCTGTACTGGCAAAACGCCACCGGGAACTGGGATAGCTGGGCCTACATCTGGTCGCTGATCCCAGGATTCGTCGGCGTGGGCATCATCTTGTCGGGGTTGTTCGGCGGAAAACTCCGCAAATCTCTGCGCGAGGGCGGCAACCTGATTTTGACAAGCTTGATCATGTTTATCATCTTTGGGGCATTCTTAGGTGGGCCAAACTTGTTGGGCGACTACTGGCCGGTGCTGTTGATCCTTTTGGGTTTGTGGACCCTTATCCGACCCTTTTTCCGATCTCGTTAATCATAACCACTTGAGGAGAAAAACACAATGCGAAAAAGCAATCTATTCTGGGCCGTTATCCTCATTATCGCAGGTACCCTGCTGTTGCTTAACAACCTGGGCATTCTCAACATAGATGTCTGGGGCCTGATCTGGCCGCTGTTCCTGATTGTGCTTGGCGCGGCAACCCTGTGGGGCGTTTTCTTTGGTGGATCATCCATTGAAACAGAAGAAGCAACGATCTCGCTCGAAGGCGCTGCGCAAGCCCATATCCTCGTCAAACACGGGGCAGGGCGTTTATTTGTGGACAACGATGCCAGTCCGGGCGAACTATTGAGCGGAACGTTCGGCGGTGGTCTAGAACAACGGGTGAAACGAAATGAGGACGCATTGGATGTCGAGATGAGTATGCCCTCCAGATCCTTTGTCTTTCCGTGGGCCTGGGGATCGGGAGAGACACTCAACTGGTCATTTGGCCTGAACAGTGAGATCCCGATCACACTCAAATTCAATACTGGCGCTGGCGAGGCCCAACTCGACCTGACCGATCTACAAGTGACTGATCTGCGGGTGAGTACTGGCGCTAGCTCGACCGACGTCACACTGCCCGCCAACGCCGGTCACACAAAAGCCAGAATCGACAGCGGAGCAGCCTCAGTCACCGTCCGAATCCCATCCGGTGTGGCAGCCCGCATCCGAGCCGGGGGCGGGCTTGCGTCAGTCAATGTGGATAGAAATCGCTTCCCGCGTGAGGGGGGCGTATATCAATCCCCAGATTATGAAACAGCGTCCAACAAAGTGGATCTAAAAATTGACACTGGCGTTGGCTCGATTTATGTACATTGAGGAGATTTAAATGAAACTATCAAAAATACGTATTGTTGGCGGCATCTTGTTGATCGCCTTTGGGGTATTGTCCCTGCTTTCCAATCTAGAAATTTTCGTTGGTGCCCTGGACCTCTTCTGGGCCTTGCTCTTTGCCGCTGGTGGCGCTTTGTTTCTGTTCGTTTTCCTGGGAAATCGTGAGCATTGGTGGGCCATCATTCCAGGATTCACTCTGATCAGCATCGGGCTATTGATCGCTATGGAGCGCTTTGCCCCGTGGATCGGTGGAGATTGGGGAGGAATGCTCGTTGTGGGCGCGATTGGGCTGGCCTTTTGGTCCATCTATTTTAGCAAACGAGAGCATTGGTGGGCCATCATTCCAGGTAGTGTAATGCTTACCATTGCCCTGATCATTGGCTTTTCTTCTGCCCTCGAGAGCATTGGTATTGACACGGGGGGCGTCTTTTTACTAGGCCTGGGCGTGACCTTTAGCCTGATCGCCTTTTTGCCATCTCGGCAAGGACAGATGAGATGGGCGCTCATTCCAGGCGGCATACTCTTGGTGATGGGTTTGCTGATCACGGCTGCGGCTTCGAACCTGCTCGGGTTCGTCGGGCCAGCCGCCTTGATTCTGGTCGGTCTATATTTGATTTTTCGCGTGATCAAGCCTCGGTAGGGGAAAAATGGACGAAAAAAGAAGAGAACATAGGAACAGCATAGTCGGCCCCGTGATCTTAATCGGTCTGGGTGTCATCTTTTTGTTGAACAATTTGGGCATCCTGTCCTGGAGCGTCTGGGATGTGATATTCCGCTTGTGGCCAGTACTGATCATTGCCGGGGGATTAGACATCCTCATTGGTCGCCGCTCAGTCTGGGGCGCTCTGTTATCCCTGGTGCTGACGGTTGCCCTGATCGCGGGGGCGCTGTGGCTATACGGGACAGGCATAGTGGCCGGGCCAGATTCAGGTGCCGAGGAAATCAGCCAATCCCTCAACGAAGCGACCGAGGCTCAAGTCAGCATCGGCCCTGCCGTTGGCAGCCTGTACATAGACGCGCTCCCAGAATCAAGCAAGCTGGTCGCGGGCACGATTCGACCAATCCACAATGAACGGGTGCAGCGCGATTTTGAAGTCCAAGGAGATACCGCCTTTTTCACTTTGGATAGCGAGGGGGAGTTTGTCGGCCCATTCTTTGGCGGGCCGAGCGACGAGTGGCGCTGGGACCTAGGCCTCTCATCCGACGTCCCCCTAGAACTGGATATCAGCCTGGGTGCTGGACAAGCTGACCTTGATCTGACGGGTCTGACTCTGAACAATCTGGACGTGGATATGGGAGTCGGGGAAATCACCATCATTCTGCCCGACGAGGGCCGTTTTCAGGCCAATATCGATAGCGCTATCGGCCAAACGACCATCGTCATTCCAGAAGGTATGAGTGCACGCATCCACTTTGATACCGCATTAGCCGCCAGGCAACTGCCCGGCAGGTATCACCAGCGGGGTGATGCTTACGTATCGCCTAGCTATGACAGCGCCGATAACCGCGTTGATCTGGAGATAAGCCAGGCCATCGGCAACGTCACGATACGCGACGACGGAGGCAAATAGCAAACAAGCCCCATCGATCTGACACCTATTTATTCCGTTCAATCACTCCTCGGCCCTACAATGTGCCGGGGAGTGATCTTTCATTATCATCAAACTTGTGGTAAACTACGACTTGGAATGGATGGCTCAGAGCCTCCGTTTGATCAGACATTTCGGCATTGAGGTGACAATTGAAAGCTTTGGAGTATGCACGATCCAATCACGACAAGTTTCTGGCAGAACTGGAAGAGTTTTTGCGCATCCCCAGCATCAGCACTCAACCAAAGCACGTGCCAGACATCGAACGAGCCGCAACGTGGTTGCAAAACGAATTAATGTCTTCTGGATTCACCAGAGCAGACGTTATGCCCACACAAGGCCATCCCGTGGTTTATGCCGAGTGGTTGGCCGCCGGGCCTCAAGCCCCCACAATCCTGATCTATGGGCACTATGACGTTCAGCCCCCTGACCCCTTGGGCTTGTGGAACACACCACCGTTCGAGCCAACCATCGTGGGCGACGATATCTTTGCCCGAGGGGCATCGGACGACAAAGGTCAACTATACGTGCATATCAAGGCAGTGGAAGCCTTGAAAAATGAGACCGGTGCACCGCCCGTCAACATCAAGTGCATTTTCGAGGGAGAGGAAGAGATCGGCAGCCCCAGTCTGAAATCGTTCGCGAGCACGCAGACCTGCTATCCGCCGATGTGGTCGTTATATCCGACACGCATATCCTGGGCAAAGATACACCATCCATCGTTTACGCGCTGCGCGAAATGGCCTACGTCGAGATCGAGGTTAGCGGTCCCGACCACGATTTGCACTCGGGCGTCTATGGAGGTGCGGTACACAATCCACTCAACGCCCTGTGCGCGATGATCGCCAAATTACAGGATGAAAACGGGACCATCACTATCCCTGGATTTTACGATGGTGTACAAGAATTATCCTCCGAGGAACGCGCCGAGTTGGCCAAGATTCCGTTCGAACGTGAAAAATGGCTCCGCGAGGCAGGCGTGTCAAGCGATTGGGGCGAAGCAGCATACACCATCGTCGAGCGTACCTCTGCCCGCCCCACTCTAGATATCAACGGTATCTGGGGTGGATACACCCAAGCCGGTGCCAAGACCGTGCTGCCCAGCAAGGCGTTCGCCAAGATATCGATGCGCTTGGTGCCAGACCAGAAACCGGCAGAGATTGTACAATTAATCCAGAATTATTTGACCAAGATCGCGCCCCCCACAATCAACGTTCAAGTGCTCAGTTCACGCGGTGGCAAAGGGGCCATCATCCGCCGCGATAGCCCAGCGATACAAGCGGCATTCCAAGCATACACCAAGGCTTTTGGACAAGAACCAGTTTTTGTCCGCGAGGGAGGATCAATTCCCATTGTCGCCACGCTCCAGGACGTCCTGGGAATCGATACGATCCTAATGGGCTTTGGACTGCCCGACGACCGGCTGCACGCTCCCAACGAAAAATTTCACCTGCCCAATTTCTACAAGGGAATCGAGACAGTCATCCACTTTATGGAGATCCTGGGCACGAACGGAATATAGGCGATTACCAAGCAATCCTTGGCTGTCACTGGTGGTGAACAATATGCAGAACGAGATCCGAAAAAGGGCTTTTCTCTCCTTACTCGTCATTACACCGCTAGGGTTTGCGCTCAAACTGTATACTGGCCCAGTCCAAAATTGGATCAACAACTATGCAGCCGGTATGCTGTACGAAATTTTTTGGTGCCTGGCTCTATTCTTCTTTTGGCCTCGCCGGGAACATGCCGGCAAAATAGCAGTTGGCGTACTTTTTATTACCTGCATACTAGAAGTGCTACAACTGTGGCACCCGTGGGCACTGGAACAAATTCGGGCTACCTTTTTGGGACGGACGCTGCTAGGCACTGTATTTTCCTGGTGGGATTTTCCACACTATGTCTTGGGGTGTGGCCTGGGTTGGCTTTGGATACTGAATATCCTGTAAACGCTTGCGATGGAGGCAGGGAGAATGCTCTTTTACGACATTCAAGACACGCAAGACCTGCTGGAACTTGGGAGCGAACTGCGCGTCTCCAAACACGCGCTGCGCGAGGCGTACAAAGAAGGTCTGCGCGGCAAAGACATCATCTTTGCAATTTTCAAGGGCGAGGTCATCGAGCACTACCCCCGGCGCAGACGCGTACTCATCGCGGGACCCATAATCGACAGCAACGTCCCCCTGCACGTCGTCTGCGACTATACCGACGATGACGAGATCGTCGTCGCGACCGTTTACATCCCACACCGGTCTCACTGGACGGCCAATCTGATCAGAAAGAAACAGGATAGCGAAAAGAAAGCAAGCATAAGGCCATCATAAACCTGATTCCTCAAACCAAAGGAGCAACATGCCCGCCGACGAACAAAAAGCCGGCACCCAAATCAGTTTCGGGCCGTTCTAAGGAGGCTTTCGCTGAGTTTAACAAATTCCCAAACACGCCGAGCGCAAATTGGCGGTATAGGGTTAGTGAACCTGGCCACTTTTACCTGGGCCACCAATATGGTGCTGGGACGCTGGCTCCGAGATGACGTCGGCCCTCTAACACTCGCCGCATCCCGATTTCTGATCGCTTCGCTGGTATATACAGTTCTGCTAAGACAGCGACCACCAGAAGAACGCCGCCTAGGACAGGATCGTTGGCTGCTCATAGGAATGGCTTTGAGCGGCGTGGCCATCTTTGCCCCCACTTTGTACCTGGGACTGCGCTATACGACGGCAGTCAACGCCACACTGATCAACGGCCTGGGGCCTCTGATAACGGGCAGCATAGCTGCCTTGCTGATTCGAGAACCAATGTCCGGCCGCCAGGCTGTGGGCGCTATTATCGGTCTATTCGGCGTAATGATCCTCATCTCTGGCGGTTCTCTCACCTTTTGGCAAACAATGCGCAGCAACTTGGGAGACTTTATCGTGCTGGGGGCCGTGGCACTGTGGGGCCTGTATTCGGTACTAGGCCGCCAGGTGATGCGCCACCGCTCGCCCCTGTCTACCACAGCGCTGTCGGCCTTTCTTGGTTTTCCCTTCTTGCTGCTCGCCGCCGCCTGGGAATTACAAACCTTTCCGATCAACGCCAGCCCGACATTCATCCTGGCCGTTCTGTACATCGGCATCGCGCCAACGGTACTTGGCTTTCTCGCGTGGAATGCGGGCGTCCGCCGCTTGGGTCCCAGCGGCGCGATGGTGTTCTACAATACCCTCCCCCTCTACGGCGCCTTGCTGGGAGTTCTATTTCTGGGCGAATCCATTGAACCCATACACTTGATCGGTGGAGCATTGATCATCGGTGGTGGGCTGTGGGCTGCACGAAAGCCGTAAGGAGAAACTGAAGCAGTGTACGTTGATTATCTGACCCTGGCCTGCTCGAGAGATCGTCTCGACGCCCTGTTGGGCGCGCGCGTTCAACGGGTGGTGCTACCTGACACCCTCTCTGTCGGGATAGAACTCTACGCGGGACAACGATTTCAGATGTTGATCTCGGCCCATCCACAATATGCGCGCATGCTACTCGTGCCAGAAAAGCCACGCAGAGGCGTTGACACCGAGACACCGCTTCTCCAGTTGATGCGAAAATGGGTGCGCGGCGCCCGGCTGGTGAACGTGACCCAGCCACCGTGGGAGCGTATTCTGATGCTCCATTTCAAAGGGCAGGCTGGCGAGTGCCGCTTGGTCGTCGAGCTGATCGGCCGGTATAGCAACACGGTCCTGGTCGGGCCAGACGGGTGCGTACTCGCCGCGACTAAATACATCGGACCAGACCTGAACCGGTATCGCGTGACGCTGCCTGCTCACCCATACCAACTGCCGCCAGTGCCACCCGGTCGCCAACCACCAACCGATGTCACAGAGAGCGAGTGGGCCAGTCACGTAGGCGGCGCTGGCATCTGTCGCCCCGACGAACCGCTCCACCGTTTGTTAACTGGGCGGCTCTTGGGGGTCAGCCCAATGGTAGCGCGAGAGATCGCCGCCCGTGCGATGGGAGATCCACAAGCAAAAGTGTGCGACCTTGCACCCAAAGCGGTAACTGCCGCCATCGCCGAACTCTTTGCGCCCATCCACGGAAACACAGCCTGGTCTCCACACGTGGCACTGGATAAAGACAACCGCGTAATTGCCTTTGCTCCCTACGAACCGCACCAGTTTGAGCGGATCGAACCTGTGGCCCACATCAGTGAAGCGATGTGGCGCTATTTTGAGCAGCAACTGGCGGTCGACCCGTACGCAGCCGCCCGCCAACACGTACAAAACTTGGTCGATACCGCAGGGGCACGAGTTGAGCGCACACTGGCGCAACTCGAATCCCAGGTGATAGACGAGGCAGAAATCAATACACTGCGGGAAGCTGGGGAATTGCTGCTGGCCTACCAAGGACAAGTAAAACGAAGGGCGCAAGAGGTTACAGTGCCCGACCACACAGGCGAACCCTGCATCATCCTCTTGAATCCAACGTTGACGCCGGTCGAGAATGCCCAAGGCTACTTTCACCGCTACCGGAAGGCCACCCGTGCTGCCAAGGAAGTCGATGCCCGCATCGCGGCAATCACTCCCGACCTGGCTTATGCCAAACAGTTAGCTGCCGACCTGGCGCTGGCCGAGTCGCGCCCAGAGATTGACAGCGTGCATAACGCCCTAGTCGCTGCTGGATGGGCACAGAAAGCACATCGGGCCGGTGGCAGCAGCGACCAAGTTAGCGGCCCCCGGCGCTTTGAGGTAGACGGGTTCACGATTTACGTGGGGCGCAACGCCCGCCAGAATGAACAGGTCACATTCAAACGCGCCGGGCCAGACGACTTGTGGCTCCACGTGCGAGGGCATCCGGGCGCACATGTGATCATCAAAAGTGGGGGGCGGAACGTCCCGGAACACGTGATCCAGCGCGCCGCCGAACTAGCCGCGCACTACTCCCCAGCACGTGGTGAGCGCCAAGTGAACGTGGACGTAACGAAACGACGCTTTGTGCGGCGTGTGCGCGGCGGCCATCCCGGTCTAGTCACTTGTCGAAATGAGCGAACGGTTCGGGTAGCTGGAACAACAGAGACAAACCACAGCTAAAGACGGAATCTGCGATCCGGCAAACCCTGCACCTATGGCAACAGCAACGATCCCTGAACAAGCCAATTTCTCATCACTAGCGGCAAATAAACACATCTCTGGGTCACAAAATTGTGAGCAGCGCTGCCGACATCCCCACTGTCATTGGTCGCTGTGACAATGATTGTCTTGAAAGGAATAACAGCCGTATCAGGGCCAGCCGTCCAAGTAAAGACCACCTCGTCACTGATACCTCCCCTATGAACAATGACTGGCAGTTCGGTTGCTTGCCAGGTGTAGGTAATAGGTGTCACAATTGTACCAGCGAGCGTATCGATACTGGCCGTAAAGGTATACGGTATCTCCAGCGCGCCAATCGACGGACCAACGATGCTCACGGGGCCACGGACGACATAACTCGCAGTGCTGGTGAGGCCCGCCACATCGGACACCTGGAACTGGATACGGTTGGACGGCGTTCGCGGCAAACCAAAGGCCACAGCAGGAGCAGTGATGGTCTCCATCTCGTTCGTGCCGCTGATGCCCGTACACGTGGCCGCAAGCCAATCACTCCACGATACCCCTCCATCCTCTGAGAAACGGAAGCGTGTGCTGTCCACATCCAGACCAGCCCCCTCGTCACGGACCTGAACAGTGCACGTGGGTGGAGGCCCGCCATCCCACTGTTCGGGTGCAAAGTCTTGCCAGTCCGTCGGCGGGCTGGTATCCAACGTGACGGTTCGCGTCAGGTCGGCGGAGACATTGCCCGCGCCATCGATAAACTTGACGGTGACGGTTTTCAGCCCCTCACCCGGGGTGAGCGGCCACTGCGCACTGGCAGTGACGTCTATGGGATAGCCGGCGACGAGCACACGATCCAAATACAAATCGGCAGTGGCGTGGAAAAAGGTACGGAACTCTAGGTCGGCGGTTCCGGCATCAACATAGTCAAAATCGACCGCAAACTCTTGGTACAGATTGGCAGCTCGAAAATCTGTCCCGCGCAAGCGACGTAGACCCAAGACGCGCGTGCCGCCGCTGTCCACCACATCGAGCAAGGCAAGCTCGGCCGTAGTAATCACATCGTTCGTCTTGAGCCGAAAATAGACCCGGTAAGCGTAACCAGGCGGCAGGACAGACGTGTACGGCCCATACCAAGCTCCGGCAGCGTGCACACCAGTCATCCCGCGCCAAGCCCAGCCGTTCAGAGCATCCACATCTGGAACAAGCTCGCCCGTGCCCAATTCGTGGTACAAGTCCTCGCCTTCCCAGGTCCACCCCTCGTTGCTAAAAGCCATCGCTCGCACACCACTGCCCGGATCGGGGTCAGTGGCCGAGAGAGACGAAATGGTGATGGTAGGACTATGGGTGTAAACATCAGCAATCAGCGCCGTGGTTTCCGTGGGCAGCTGGCGGTCAAGACCAATGCGCACAGGCTGAGTCCGAGTCTGCACGTTGCCTGTGCCATCAGCGACAAGGACAGAAAGAGTGATAGCCTGCGAGGTCGTGGTGCCGTTGAGTGCAGACGCGTCCCATACCGTACCCCAACCATCGCTGCCCATCGTGTCGGTAATGAACAAAGTGGTGGTATTGGTCCCGACGTAGAATCCGACTGCGTTCACGTCGCTCGTCTCATCACTGGCATTAGCCACAATATGCACCTGGTTGCTGGTGACAAAATAGTCGGACCAGGGCAGTGTCACGCCGCCGAGGGGCAGCGGTCCGCTGGTAGCGGGCAGTTCAATAGTGACACCGGTGTAATAATGCGCCAAAATCTGCTGATAGCCCCACCCATGCCACGCCGCCCAGCGATACGCTCCCCACTGGGACATTCCCCAACCATGACCATGACGCTCATCTCTAAAACTGACAGGGTCGTTCACGGCTTGAATATAAGGATACTCGTCCATGCCTCGGGTCGGACTGCTATTCCTGGCACTATAGAACGCCTTGATAACGTCTCCTTGGTAAGCAATGTACTGGCCTTGGGTAGCATCCACTGCCGCGTCGCTGCGCGGATCGCGTTGCTCGTCCTGGCCCATCGCCTGATAGTCGGTCCAATCAGAGACGTCCCACTCCTGACTGGCATGTACCTCCGTATAGTACCAAGCATAGGTGCGGGCAGACACAGCCTGGACCTTGAGAGCCTCGCTAGGCCAGGAGGCATACACCTCCACCGGCACGCACCGTTTGACGTAATCCTCGAAAGGGATCACGTCGATCTGGCCCGGTGGCACGTCGCGGTGAGAGTTGGCCTCACGATGGATTACGCGGATCGTGTCCGGCGGGGTATGCTGGGTGGTAGGGGATTGGGAGATTGGGAGATTGGGAGATTGGGAAAAATTGCCGCCGAAAATGGGTCGAGTGAGATCCAGTGCCCATACATTACCCGCACGGTTAAAGGCTATATAACGACCATCAGGTGACCAGGTCGGGTCGCTTTCCTCAAGATCGTTCTGTAAAAGTGGGTGCACATTTTGTCCGTCCACACCCACCAGCCAAATATCGCTGGACGACGCGGTCTCGGCTCCCAGCGGTGTGCGCGAAAAAGCCAACGTCCGCCCATCCGGCGACCAACTGGGTGCACTAAAAACCTCCGCTTTCCCCTGAATCAACATCACGGGAGATTGCTCACTTCCTACATCCACCACCCATAGCGCGGGTGAGATATTTTCAACAACGGTCACATAGGCCAAGCGCCGACCATCAGGTGACCAAGCCATATCCAACATCCGGGCATCCGCGAGTAATAGCCGAGGGGCGTTGTCCATGTGAGATAGCACCCACAATTGAGCGCCGTCCCCCCAAGCAACACGCGCCCCCACCCCGCTCAAACGAACTCGCGCTCTATCAGGCAAGACGGGAAATTCGGCAGAAACGGATGCCGCCCCGTTTTCACTCAACCACACCTGACCATGTCGAACAAGGGCCACTTTGTCATCAATCCAAACAGGAGGTGCCCGCCAATCAGCATCATCCCACACACCCACCTGACCACTGTCCACATCCAGCACATGGACATCCCACCTCCCCTCCCCGGCAAAGGCCAGGTAAACCAGCTGTTGCCCATCTGGCGCATAGACCGGTTGGACCGCATTCTCACTCAGTATGACATCCAAACCGCCCGCAGCATCCACTGCCCACAGTTCGCTGAGGGTCTGACGAATCGCGCCGCCACTATCGGATAGTCCACCGTCTACCACCAACCCCCAACGATTGACAAGTACGGTGCGGCTATCGGGCGACCAAGCAGCAAAGCAAGAACGGTCATCAGTAGTCAGGGGCCACGGGTTATATACTCCCTGCGCCCTACCCATCCGCACATCGAGTCGAACCAACAACCACATGATCCCCAACGTTGCCAAACCTATGGACAAAACAACGCACCACTTGTATTTTGATTGCACCATCCGTTTCACCTCCCCCACTGCTTTTTACTATCTTACACGAAGGCAACGCTTCTGTAAAACATCAACTGGTTGAACAGCCAAGTTGTCAAATTGCCTTCTACACGAATTTGGACTATACTCATGTAGAGAGTCAAAAAAACTGGATGCATACAAACAAGAACGATCACATTACCACAATAATTGTCCCCAACAAAAGAGAGACTAATGAACAAGCAGTCAACTCGCAAGAAAATACCTACCCAGATCACCGACTCGGTCCAGCCAAAGGGTCCAGTAACGGAAAGTATTTTGATCGTGGACGATAACCCGATAAACGTGCACTTGTTATCTCACATGTTGGAGCACCAAGGATACAAAATCCAAACGGCAGACAGTGGCCATCACGCCCTAAAATCTATACGTGCCAATCCCCCCGATCTAATTTTGCTAGACATTATGATGCCAGATATGGACGGCTACGAGGTCTGCAAGCAACTAAAAGACGTTGAACAAACCCGCGACACCCCCATCATCTTTATCAGTGCCCTGGATGCAACAAAAAACAAAATTAGAGGTTTCGAGGTTGGCGGAGTGGATTACATCACCAAGCCGTTTCAGTTTGCCGAGGTGCTAGCCCGCGTTGCAATACACCTAACCTTGAGGAACATGCAAAAAAAACTCGAGGAGCAAAATCTCAAACTGGAACAAGAAATTCGCGAACGGGTACGGGCAGAGGAACAACTCTGGCAGCGCAATCGCGAATTGACCACACTGTATGAGGCATCCACAATTATGAAGTCCAATCTCTCTTTGGACGTGGTGCTCAAAAACGTAGCTATGCAAATGACCCATGCCCTCAATGCGAGCGGATGTACATTATCACTTTGGCATCGTGAGCGCAATCAAGTTGAAACCCTGGTGGATTACAGCGAGGTTTGGAACGAGGATGAATTGGACTCACCCGGCACCATGTATGATCTGGGCGATTATCCTGTCACGCGCCAGGCATTGGAAACAGGCCAACCGATCGTGATTCAATCCGATGATTCCGAAAACAATATGGCCACTAAAATCGCACTGCTGGCAGAGCAACATGTACAGACCCTGTTCATGTTGCCATTGACCGTCCAGAATCACACCGTGGGTCTGGTAGAATTAAACGAAGCTGCCAAAAAACGAGATTATACGCAGGACGAAATTCGCCTGGCACAGAGCCTGGCTATACAAGCGGCTGTCGCCATCCATAACGCTCAATTGTACGAGCAAGTCAAGCAGCAAAGGGAAACACTGCGCCAATACACCACTGACCTGGAAACACAAAATGCAGAACTGGATGCCTTTGCCCATACCGTGGCCCACGACCTCAAAAATCCATTGACAGCTCTCATTACGACCGGCTTTCTCCTGGAAAATCATTTTACGACGCTATCACAAGAGGATATACGCCTCCACACACGTATGGTCACTCAAAACGGACGCATGATGAATAACATCATTGACGAACTGTTGCTGCTGGCCAGCGTGCGCGAGATCGACGAAATTGACACACAGCAACTGGATATGGGTGATATTGTGACCAACGCTCAGAACCGCCTGGCATTTTCAGTCGAGGAACAGCAAGCCGAAATCATTCTGCCCAACAACTGGCCTATAGCACTGGGCTATGGCCCATGGATCGAAGAGGTATGGGCCAATTATATCAGTAACGCGATCAAATATGGCGGACAGCAACCACGTATAGAACTGGGCGGAACCCTCACCGCGGATGGTTGGGTACGCTTTTGGGTGCGTGACAACGGCCTGGGTCTCACGCCAGAAGAACAGGAACGGTTGTTCACACCCTTTGAGCGACTTCACCAAGTGCGCGCCGAAGGGCATGGATTGGGGTTGTCCATTGTGCAGCGCATCGTGGAAAAACTGGGCGGACAGGTAGGCGTGGAAAGTACAGTGGGCCAAGGGAGCGTTTTTTTCTTTACTCTGCCAGGCGAATAGTACCTCTTGCGGATGTCAGATCAGAGCGCGAGGAGCATAGAGCAATATGCCCCCAAACAACGACTCAAAAACTGATCAACCTGACCCACCCTTTGCGCGCTTTGTCGGCGGGACATTGGTGTTGGAAGGGGTAGATCGCACCATCATGCCGCCTGATCACTTTGAATGGGTCAACGCCAAGTGGCGCTGCCCGGCCGTACACTATCGAGTTATGCGCCCCTGGCTCAAGCAACAATCCATCCGCAATCACATCCCCCGCTGGCGCAAGCTAGCCCTCAATCTCCAGGACGATCGAGATCCGCACGCTTACCAAACTGAGGCCCTCCAGGCCTGGCAGAATGCCGACTCTTGGGGCAGCGTCGTCTTGCCCACCGGTGCGGGAAAGACCTTTCTGGCGCTGCGAGCCATCGCGCACAGCGCGGTCAGCACCCTGGTCGTCGTGCCGACGATCGATCTGCTGCATCAATGGTACGCCCGCCTGGAGAACGCGTTCGGTAAAAAGATCGGTGTCTGGTACGGGCAGGAAAAGCTGTTAGAGCCGATCACGGTAACTACCTACCCCAGCGCTTGGGCGCACGCTGAACAGTTGGGCAACCAGTTCAAGCTGCTTGTCTTTGACGAGATCCATCACCTGCCCGCCCCCTCCTGGCACGAGATCTCGTTGATGTGCGCTGCGCCCTTTCGCCTCGGCTTGACGGCAACTTATCCAGAGAGTGAGACTCGCGGATTTTCTGTAAACACAGCGACAAAATCCAAGAGTCTTTCTGAACAAGACCCAGTTTCTTTGCTGGATGAACTGGTCGGCCCCGTGGTCTATCGTAAGCAAATCGATGACCTGACCGGCAAACAGTTGGCCGAATACCGCACTCAACGCATCCGAGTGGACCTGACACCCAAAGAGCGGACAGCCTATGACGCTGCCTATGCCACCTACACTGGCTACGTACGCGAAGCCCGCCTGCGCGAACGACACGGCCCCGGTTGGTGGAGCGAATTCACCAAGCGCAGCGCCTACGAGGCCCAAGCGCGCCGGGCAAAAGTAGCCGAACTCAAGCTGAAGGAAATCGTCCACCAGGCCGAGGGCAAGCTAGAGGTCCTCGACCAGTTGCTGCGCGAACACCCCGACCGACAAATGCTCGTCTTTACCGCCCACAACCGATTTGCCTACCAGATCGCCCGGCAGCATCTGATCCCCGTCATCACCCATCAAACCAAGGCCGCCGAGCGGAAAGCGATCTTGGAAGGCTTCCAAGCAGGCACATACCGGGCCATCGCCACTTCCAAGGTGCTCAACGAGGGGATAGATGTGCCCGAGGCAAAGATCGCCGTGGTGTTGGGCGGCAGCGCCAGCGCCCGCGAGTACGTCCAGCGGCTGGGGCGGGTGCTGCGCAAACGGGGCAACGCCCAGGCCGTGCTCTACGAAGTCATCGCCCGCAAGACGGTGGACGAGCGCATCGCCCAGCGACGAAAACCAAAGAAATGAACAATGCTCAAGTCTGAACTCGTCAAAGCACGACTAACAATCCGCAAGGGAAAAGTCTGGACTCGTCCCTTACCCGCAGACTATCACTATCTGACCGTTGCCGGTGATCTGATCGCTCTGCTTCAACGGCACGTAGGGCATAGTCGAGGCGCGCTGGTCAAGGCCCTACGCGAATACGAGGGAGACAGTCTGGATTATCCCGTGATCCGGGGGCTGGCAGCGGTGCTCCAAAGCCGATGTACATTCAGCAGCGATCCCCCGGTCGAACCCGTTGATTTGCGTGCTACCCTCTTCTGCCAGGGACCAGTGACGCGCAACCTGGATCTATTCAACCAGACCACCCGCGAGCAAGTGCTGGCCGAGGCATCCGCCCAGTACGGCCTGACCGTCGAGCAAGTCGAGAACGCCCTCTTTGCCGACCTAGCTGAGGAACAAATACTGCTCGATCCCAGTGACCCGCTGCCCCCCGGCGATCTCATCGCCCGTTACAATATGGAACTGGCTCGGGGCCTGCTCTACTGGGCGCGTGAGGTGCGGATCGAGGTGTACGACAATTACAAAGACCTCTTTAAATACATCAAGCTTTTCAAACTGATGCACACCATCCACCCACTTGCCAACAACGGTGTGACGAATGGCTACCACATCACGCTGTACGGCCCCATCTCGCCTTTTGTCAAATCAACCATTCGTTACGGGATACAATTCGCCAAGTTTCTGCCCGCCTTGTTACTGTGCCAACGCTGGCGGATGGATGCCGACGTCCAGCCGCCCAAGGCACGCAGCCACGGAATCCTCCGGTACACCCTGGACGACCAGACTGACCTGCGAACCCATTTCACGGCTTCTGGTCCTTTTGACAGTCAACTTGAGGCCGACTTTGCCGCCGAGTTCGAGGCCAAATACGGCGGCACCCGGCGGCAGTGGGAACTGGCCCGCGAGGACGAGTTAATCCTGGTGGGAGACACGGTGATGATCCCGGATTTTTCCTTTACTCACCGCAAAGACGGACGGCGAGCACTGTTAGAAATCGTCGGGTTCTGGCATCCGGACTATTTGCGGCGCAAACTGGTCAAGGTTCGCCAGGCGGAGCGAGGAGATCTGATCTTGCTAATATACAAAAGCGCCAACGTATCCGAGGAAGAATTCGAAGCTGCATCGGCAGGTGATGTGCTCACTTTTACGCGCAAACCCATCCTCAAGGATGTGATGAAAGCCATTGAGCGTTGCGCAGCATTCCCAGAAACAACAGATATTGGAGAAAGCACACAATGCCATTGACCCATATACGAACGTTCCGCGTGCGCCATTACGAGTGCGACGCGTACGAACATGTCAAATATGCCAACTATTTGAACTATATGCAAGAGGCGGCCTTTGATGCTTCAGCCGCTGCTGGGTACGATCAAGCGCGTTATGACGCGATGGGACACTATTGGCTGGTCCGTGAAACGGACGTCGAGTACCTGCGCCCGTTGCGCTACGGCGATTCGGTACAGGTCAAAACGTGGGTCACCGACTTTCGGCGGGGACGCTCGCGCCGGGCTTATGAACTCGAGCTAGTCGAATCCGCCGAATTGGTAGCCCGCGCCAGCACTGACTGGGTATTCTTGAACCGCGATACCGGACGACCAACGACCATCCCGTCAGAAATGATCAATGCCTTTTACCCAGAAGGACTACCTGAACAAGCGCCCCCACGCTCTCGTTTCCCGACTGCACCCCCACCCTCGCCTGGCGTTTTTCGGCTGCGACAGCAAGTCAGATGGCAAGACATTGACAGCGCATAGTACGTGAACAACGCCGTCTACCTGGCCTATATGGAAAATTGCGAGATACAAGCGACTGTGGCCCACGGTTGGCCTCGGTCACGGATGCAGACAGAAGGATTCGACATCACAGCACGGCAACATCGGATCGAGTACCGGCAGCCCGCCGTGCTGGGCGACGAACTGGAATTGACCACATGGATCTCGGACGTGAAACACGACACGGCCATCCGCCATTACACCATCGCGCGGAGCAGTGATAAAGCGCTGCTGGTACGAGCCAGAATGGCATGGGGGACAGTGGATACAATAACATGGCAGCCTATCAATGTCATTAAGTTAAGGAAAAGGTGAACTCTACGGAATTGCGGTTATACTATCCGAATAACCGTATCACAAACAAAAAAGGAGTTCAGCTATGCCAAACCATACCGAAACGCTGTGCGCAGGAGTAATAGCAGCCCTGA
>JAAEPW010000546.1 GCA_024232355.1 Chloroflexota bacterium
CACTTCTTGCTCGAAATTCTGTAAAATTGTCTCCACCATCATTCTCTCCTTTGTTTTTTCTGAACGCCTCTCAACCTATCCGTGGAGAAAATGACACAATTTTGCTCTTTTGTCAAATGTCATATTTTGGAATTGCACCCCAGGGACACGAGCAAAGTGAGGTTTTCTTGTCCAAACTCCTTTTTCCTGTTATCATTGCGCCTATGCAAAAAACGACAAACCCACTCATTCTGATCACCAACGACGACGGCGTCACCTCACCAGGGCTGCGAGCGGCGGTGCGAGCCGCTATGCCTCTGGGAGATATCCTCGTCGTCGCTCCGACGAGGCAATGGTCCGGCGCGGGGCGGAGTATGCCGCACGACGTAGATGGGCACACGTCCCACTATCCGATGGAGGTGGATGGACGCCCCATCACCGCATATCAGGTAAATGCCTCCCCCGCTTTGGTCGTCGTACGTGGTGTGGCTACATTGGCTCCACGCCCCCCCACTATGCTCATCTCTGGCATCAACTATGGTGAAAATCTGGGCAGCGACGTCACCGTCTCAGGCACTGTCGGCGCGGCGCTGCAAGGAGCCGCCTTTGGCATTCCTTCCCTGGCCGTATCCCTCCAGACACCTCAAGAGACACACCTCAATCCCTCAGACGAAATAGACTTTGACGCCGCCGTCCACTTTACCCGCACGTTTGCTAGCCGGATACTACACGTGCCGCTCCCCCTTGACGTAGACGTTCTCAAACTAGATATGCCCGACAACACCACGCCAGACACCCCCTGGCGACTGACCCGTGTTTCGCGCCACGCCTACTTTGTTGGCGTCTCACCCAAATCAGACAGCCCGCAAGATCCACTGTCCCCAGAGCGAGCTACAGAGGATATGAAATATCAACCACTTTCTCGCCCAGAACACACTGAACCCGACTCTGACATCTACGCTTTGGCTGTTGACCGCGTTGTCTCTGTGGCCCCGCTTAGTCTGGATCTAAGCTCTCGAACCGACTGGGAGCAAATAGAAACACTGCTACACAATCCGACAACAGATTGACCGGTTGCAGTGGTGTGTTATAATGCAGCCAAAATCGCGCAACACGCAACATAAATTACTCGCGTGTTGCGTATCGTGTGAGGAATATGAACTGTGAACAAACATGAACCATCAACTCTTGAAATTTCCATCGTACTCCCCGTCTACAACGAGGCCGAATCCCTACCGAGCTTGATTCCCGAGCTGACAGACGCGCTAGGCAAACTAGACCGCAGTTATGAAATCATCGCCGTGGACGACGGCAGTTCTGATGACAGCGTACCCGTTCTCTGTCGTCTGCAAGAGCAAGAACCACACCTGCGCATCGTCCAGTTCCGTCGCAACTTTGGTCAGACCGCAGCCTTTGCTGCCGGGTTCGACTATGCCAGGGGCGCGATCATCATCACGATGGATGCCGACGGCCAGCAAGACCCCACCGACATTCCCCGTTTGCTGGAGACACTGGAAGAAGGAGAATACGACCTGGTCAACGGCTGGCGCCAAAATCGCAAGGAGCCTTTTCTGACCCGCAAGCTGCCCTCCATGATGGCCAATTGGCTCATCGCCAACGCCAGCGATATCCACTTGCACGACCGGGGCTGTTCGCTCAAAGCCTTTCGCCGCGACCTGGTCAAACAGATGAACCTCTATGGCGAATTACACCGTTTCATCCCAGAGGTTGCCAGCCTGATCGGCGTGCGCATCGCCGAGGTGCCAGTCAACGACCGCCCGCGCAAGGCGGGGCAATCCAAGTACGGCGCGCTCTCCCGCACGCCCCACGTCATCCTCGATTTGCTCACGGTCTCTTTCCTGCTCAGCTACTCTAACCGCCCGATGCAGCTCTTTGGCGGCGTGGGATTGTTGAGCAGTGGCCTGGGCGGACTGATGCTCCTCTACTTGGCGGGAGCCAAAATACTCAACGGCATACTTTACGGCAAACAAGCATTTCGCGCCTTTCGCGTTGGCACAAACCCGTGGACGATGCTGGGCGTATTGCTGACTGTGTTGGGCGTTCAATTCTTGATGATGGGGCTGCTGGGCGAAATCCTCACCCGCACCTACCACGAAGCGCAGGACAAACCCATCTATGTCGTTCGCCAAGTTTTCCAAGTCGCAGAACAAAAAAAGGGAACAGACGTCGCTGATTTTGTTAAAAACATCGTGGACATCGTCCAAGATGTCGTAGACAGCGTCAAGGAGGATACGTGAGTCGAGTTCTAATTATCGGAATTGATGGCGGGACGTTCGATCTGATCCAGCCATGGACACAAGCCGGAGACCTGCCCAACCTGGCCCGCTTAATGGCCGAGGGCGTCCATGGGCCATTGGAATCCACACTCCCGCCAGTCACCGCCCCGGCCTGGACCACCTTTGCTACTGGCAAAAACCCAGGTAAACACAGCATATTCGACTTTATCCGGCCTACTATGGGAGGACGATTCGACCTGGTCAACGCCACATCTATTCGCGCTCAAACACTGTGGCAGATACTTTCTGAAGCAAATCGAACAGTTGGCGTGATGAACGTGCCCGTCACCTATCCGCCCACTCCAGTCAATGGATTCGTTATTGGTGGAATGCTCTCACCGGTAGGCGCCAACTTTACCTACCCCAGCGACCTGCTCAAACCATACGCCGATCAGCTAGAGCCCTACCGCATTGCTCCGCACGTGCAATACAAGCCAGGCAACGAGATAGAATTCACCGACGACCTAATCGATCTGGTCGAGCGGAGGGGAGAATACGCCCTAAAATTAATGGCCGATTTCCCCCATGACTTTTTAATGTTCCATTTCCAGACCACAGACATCATACAGCACGCCTTTTGGAAGTTTGCAGCCCCAGACCATCCGCTATACGATTCTCAAGCCACCGCCCGCTTTGGCTCTGCGATCAAACAAATTTACCAGCGGGTAGACAACTATATCGGCCAGATGCTGAACCGCATCCCCAACGACACCACTGTCATCGTGATGTCTGACCACGGCTTTGGCTCCCTGGACTATGTGGTCAATATGAACCTTTTCCTCCTGGACAAGGGCTTGTTGCAGTTGAAACGAGGCGTGTGGACACGGCTCAAGACCAGCCTCTTTCGAGCCGGTCTCACCCCGGCTTCCATCTGGCACATGATCGAGCGCACGGGCTTGCAAAACTATGTCTGGCAAGTCTCCAAATCCACCCGAAACAAGGTGGTGGGCAAGTTCCTCTCTTTTGACGATGTCGACTGGTCACGCACGCAAGCCTATTCTATTGGACACGTCGGCCAGATTTTCGTCAACCTAAAAGGACGAGAGCCAGAGGGCATCGTCGAACCAGGTGCAGAACAAGAGAGCGTGCGCCAGCGAGTGACAGAGGCACTAGGAGACCTCCGCCATCCAGAGACCGGTCAAGCATTGGTGGACAAAATCATCCCTGCCGACCAAGTCGTTCACGGTCCCCACGCCCACCACAGCCCCGACCTCCACGTCGTGATGAACGGCTACCGAACCATCGCCTTCCCCCTCTTTGCCACCGACAACCGCATCGTTACCCGCCAGATTCGAGGTGATTCGGGCAGCCATCGACTGCACGGCATCTTTATCGCCGCAGGGCCAGAAATCCGCGCAGGCAAGACCGTACAAAATGCCTGCATCCAAGACCTAGCCCCGACCATTCTACACCTGATGGGCCTGCCGGTGCCAGACGATATGGACGGGCACGTGTTGAGCCAAGCACTGACGACCTCTCGAACCATCGAGTTCCGCAGTGTCAACTCGACCGACGAGGGCATCCAAGCCGGACTTTCAGAAGAAGAAACCACCGAAGTTGAAGTTCGACTCCGCGCCCTCGGCTACTTGGGATAATGTCAAACCCCCAAGTCTCAAGCGAAAAATCAAAAACTCAAAGCGCCAGCAGAGAGCGTCTACCATCATTCATCGTTCATTATTCATTGTTCATTGTTGCTTTTCTGCTCCGCCTGGCTCCCCTCGGGCGCTACATCACCCCCGACGAGCCTGTCTGGGTCTACCGCGCCATTCGCTTCACCGATGCGCTGGCAGCCCGTGACTGGGCGGCAGTTCCTTCCACAGGTCACCCCGGTGTGACGACAATGTGGCTGGGGTCTATCGGAATAGCCGTACAGCGGCTGCTCGCTCCCACCGCAAGCAGCGCCCACATGGACTGGATTCGACGCATGGCCTGGCTGGCCCCAGAGAACGGGGAGGCATTTCGCCACCTGGCTTTTTTCCTCCCTTGGGGTCGCATCACCGTCGCCCTGATCACCACACTAGGGCTAGTCGCCCTCTACCCTATGCTCACGCGCCTCTTTGACCGACGCGTGGCACTACTGACTGTCGGCCTGCTGGCCTTTGATCCCTTCCTCGTCGGCCACTCTGGTCTGCTCCATACCGACGCACTGCTGGCGACCTTTACCCTCCTGGCCTTGACAACCGCTATCAACGGTACACAAGGGGCACACCGCACCGTCTGGTGGATGCTCTCTGGATTTTTCACCGGCCTGGCCATGTTGACCAAAACACCAGCCGTCATCCTTCCCCCATTTATCCTACTCCTCTGCGCCATTCCTATTCTCACCCGCAACTCGAAACTCAAAATTCAAAACTCGCAACTCGTCGTTCATTATTCATTGTTCGTTGCATCATTGTTCATTACCGTCTTTACCCTCTACCCTGCCTTATGGGTCAGCACCTCCGACACATTTCGTACCCTCTCCTCCTTTGCTGAAAAACACGTAGGAACAGTCCAGCGACCCATTTTCTTTGCCGGTCAAACGACCTACGACCCCGGCCCAACCTTTTACCCCGTCGTCTTTTTTTTTCGCGTCTCACCCCTAGTCCTGATCGGGCTCGCCATCGGCCTGGTTTCTGTGCACCGCCTGCCCCCCAACCGGCGACTGACCTACCTGCTGTTGCTCACCTTTGCCATTGGCTTTGGCACGCTGATGAACCTGGGGGCGAAAAAACACGACCGTTACTTGTTACCCGCCTTTCCACCCCTTACACTAGCAGCGGCCCTGGGATGGGAACACGTGCGCAAGCGAATCGCAAGCAGCCAAATCATCATTCCTCTCATCCAACTGATACTGACCCTCCCCTTTGCCTTCTACCCTCTCACCGCCTTCAACCCTTTTACCGGGGGGCCTTGGGGTGCAGAGCGCGTGCTCTCAACCACTTGGGGAGAGGATATGGGCGCAGCCGCCCGATGGCTCAACCAACAGCCCAATGCCGAACAACTCACCGTCGCGGCCCTATCCGTGCCCACCTTTGCCGCTATCTTTGATGGTCACACCCTTCCCCTCGATCATACAACCCTAGCCGATTACGTCGTCGTCAGTCCCAATCAAGCAACCGGTCAACCTATCCACGCTGCCCGCTTTGGCTTTCTCGACCACGTCGTTGTGCTGACCAACACAGCCCCCTCGGAGCAATCCGCCTACCTGACCACCCACGCGGGGCCAGACGATTTGATCTTGCTCGACGCCCACACACCACTTTTGCGCACCTACGATGGGCCCGGTACCCTGTTCTCCATCGCCGACCTACCTGACCAAGCTGCCGTCACCGCTCGCCTGACCGAACTGAACACCGAGCACCCTCAACTCTGGCTCCTCGCCGACCCTGCCGCCGCTCCCATCACAGCCGCACACCTACGCCAGGCCATGAACACTATAGCATCCCCCGTTTCCACCGCCACCATCGCATCCACCACCATCGTTCAATACACAAATCTTGGCACTCGACCCTCAAACCCGCCAGCCAGAATCTCAACCCTGGGAGAGTACATCGCCCTCGTGGATGCCATATTGCCAGACGAGCCCGTCAACACACCCTTTCCCATCCTTCTGCGTTGGCAAGCCCTGGCGCCGATTCCAAGCGACTTGCACGTATCCCTCCATCTGCGAGATACGGACGGCCATCTGTGGACAGAAGTAGGGCACCCCGTGCTCAACGACGTCACCTTTCCCACTAGCGCCTGGGCTCCTTACGAGTGGACAGACAACATTTTGACGCTCAAGCCACCAGAACGCATCCCGCCCGCCACTTACGCCCTCCAACTGACCCTGGCAGACAGCGGAGGCGCACAACTAGGGGCTTGGGACGCTGATGGTCAGTTCCAGGGCGTGCGCGTTCCTCTCGGTGACATAGAGATCGCCCCACCTACCGCACCCGTTTCGCAATCACTATGCGAGGAAACACAGGCTCTAGTCGCTGGTCCTTTGCAAACTTGCGCATCCAAGCTGTCTCCGCAAACCATTCCGTCCGGCGACATGCTTACCCTGGTCCTCACGTGGTCGTCCGCTAGTTCACCAGACAGCGACTATCGCATCCGCTGGCGGCTGCTGGACACCACCGATTCCATAGCCCTGGAGCAAACTGTCGCCCTCTCGCCGCACCCTACCTCCAACTGGCGCGCGGGCGACAGCTTTGACACCCGTTACAACCTGCGTCTCGACCCCGCGCTCCCGGCCACCGACTACACCCTGGCATTCAATATCCTGACGCCCGATGGACGCCCCACCTGGCCCCAGGACGAAATCATGACCATTGTCAAAATTCTACCTCGTGATCGACTGTTCAAACTGCCATCTGACATCACCCACCCACTCCACCTGACGCTGGGTAACCTCATCCACCTGCGAGGATTCGACCTCGACCGCACCCAGGCCGCTCCTGGTGGCACCCTGCCCATCACCCTCTACTGGCAAGCCGACGGCCCCACCGACCTGGACTATACCATCTTTATCCACCTAGTCGGCCCTGACGGGCGTTCTTACGGTCAAGTGGATCAGTTCCCAGGCGCAGGCGCGGCTCCTACCACCAGTTGGGCCTTGGGCCAAGTCACTGTGGACGCAATCAACCTACCCGTCGCTCCTGACGCACCCGCAGGCCAATACCACGTCGCCTTTGGAATGTACAACGCTGCCAGTGGCGGTCGCTTGCCCATCACCGACGCCTCCGGGCGCCTTCTGCCCGACGGACGAGCCTTCCTACCACCCGAAATCACCATCACTGGAGGCTCCCAATGACCAAATTCAAACAATTCGCAATTCCATTGGTCATTCTATTGCTATGCGCAGTTGCCATCGTCCCCCTGCTCCGCGCCGACGTCCCGTGCAGCCACGACGGTGCATTTCATTACTATCGCGTCGTCGCTATGCGCCATGCCTTTGACAATGACGGTATCCTCTTTACCCGTTACCTGCCCGACCTGGCATTTGGCTATGGTTATCCATTCTTCAACTATCGCGCGTCATCATCCTACTACCTAGCTCTGGCGCTCCACCTGATCGGGCTGGCACTCCCGGTGGCTCTGAACTTGGTCTACGTCTTGAGCATCGCCGGTTCGGCCCTCGCCACATACTTGCTGGCCCGCGACCTATTCGGTCCACAAGCGGGCATCGTCGCCGCTCTCGCCTACACTTACGCCCCCTACCAGTTTCTCAATGCCCTGCTGCGCGGCAACGCACCCGAATCCCTTGCCCTGCCACTGATGCCCCTCATCTTGTGGGCTTTTCGCCGCTTGGCCCTGACCGGACGACGGCGCTGGTTCCTGGTCAGCATCGGCTCCTTGGTAGCCCTTTACCTGACGCACAACATCTCCAGCCTGCTCTTTACCCCCTTCCTCGCCACCTACCTGCTCTTATTGTGGCTGATCTACCGCCGCGAGGGCCATTGGCTAGCCGCCGGAGGCGCATTGATCATGGCCTTGGGACTGATGGCCTTCTTTTTTGCACCAGCCCTGCTAGAGCAAGACTATGCCCAACTCCACATGTCTCACGTTACCCGCAACAACGATTTTCACTATAATTTTTTGAGTCTGGCCGAGATTTTTGCCCCACCCACACCCATAGACACCTCACTGATGAACCCGCCGATGCACATCCACCTTGGCCTGGTACAGACCATTCTGAGTGGTCTTGGACTCGTGATTGGCCTCATTCGTTGGCAACACAACCGAGAGCGAAAAGCAACCCTCATCTTTCTCGCCGTAACGGCCCTGGCAATGCTTTGGATGAGCACCCGCTCCTCTCTCTGGCTGTGGGAGAACATCCCCTTGCTGCCGTTCATTCAATTTCCTTGGCGATTGGTCGGACGCGCCATCCTCCCACTTGCCATCCTGGCTTCCGCCTCCTTCACCGCTCCAACCACTACCGAAAAACTTGCACACATCGGATTGCCCCAATCCACACAGACTTGGCTCTTGGCTCTCGCATCCTGCATCCTCATCATCTCTGCCCTACCCACCACCTACCCACCCCACAGCTATTGCGCCAACAAACCCTACCCCGCCATCAACGACGTTTTCGCCTACGAGCGCGAATCCAAACTGGTGGGCGTGGACCCGGAAGGCTCTTACTTTCCCGTGTGGGTCAAGCAACGGCCTAAGGATGGCTCGCCACTAGAAAAACAGTACGCCACGAGTAACCCAATCGCCCGCTTTGACAAAAGCACCCTACCCACCGGAGCTTTCATCATCGAGGCCGATTATGGTCCCAACCAGGCCCGTATCATCGTCGAGACCCCGTCTGCTTTCCGTGCCCGCTACCTGGCCTTTTACTTTCCCGGCTGGCGCGTGTGGATAGATGACGAACCAGTACAAGTAACTGCCACCGACCCAGAGGGTCTCATCACCTTTGATGTGCCTGCTGGCAACCACACCATCAGCGTTCGCTTTGGCTCCACACCCATCCGCACCGCTGGCACCATCGTCTCTATTCTCAGCCTGATCACACTTGTCATCGTCACAATCCGATACAGGCGAATTACGATTGGCGACGGCTTTGATCACACGGAATTGCAAACGCAGCGGCCGCACCGAATTGCGAACGGCGAATTGCGCCACTGGCCCTTGGTCATCGTTGGTGTTCTTATGCTGATACTCAAACTTGGTATCGTGGACCAAACAAATACCATATTCCGCCGCCCGGCCCTCCAGCCTGACGACACGCTGCCCAGCGTCGAGCGCCCACTGAACCAGCCTTACGCCGACGGTATGACCCTAATTGGCTACGATCAGGCCCGCGCAACCCTTCCCGCCGACGACGAACTGCGCATAGACCTCTACTGGACCACCCACACCCGGCCCGCCGCCCGCTACCAGACCGTCATCCACCTAGTGGGAGCCGACGGCATGCGCTGGAGCCTGCCCGACACCGCCCACCCACGCGGCTATGCCAAATACCCGCCCAACTATACCTGGAGCGCGGATCGCTACGCCCTCGACAGCCACCAGGTCGTGCCGCTGTCCGGCACACCGCCCGGTGACTATGACATCGTCCTGACCATATTCGACCGCGACACCCTGGCCCCGCTCTCCGTTCTGAACGAACAGGGTCAGCCCGCCGCGCCCGAACTGGCCTTGGGGCAAGTTACCTTGACCCGTCCGCGCCGTCCGACCAAGGTAGCAGAGGACAACAAACTCGGCATATCAGGTTCAGAAGTGACGCTCCTAACCGCCGACTTTGACCGTGCTCAAGCTGCTCCGGGAGATGCTGTCTACCTGACCCTAATGTGGCAAGCCAAACGCGATTTTCATTACTCACAGTCAACCTATTGCAATTGGTCCCTCACTCTCCTTCACCCAGATGGTACCAAAGCCACTAGTTACTGGCTACCACCACCGCCATACTCGTGGAAAGAAAAAGATGTTTGGAAAAGCCAACACCAATTGGTCATTCCAGCCACATTGGAAACCAACACCCTTACTTGGGTTGTAGAATGGTGTTCGATAATCAATGACCCAATCAGTCAAATATCTATCACAGCTCCACCCCACACCTACACCGCCCCACCTGTAGACGTAGAAATAAACACCCATATGGGCGATATCGCCACCCTAATTGGAACCACCCTGTCTCCCCCTCCCCCTGTCACCTTGTCACCCGGTCACCCCCTCACCGTCACCTTGATCTGGCAAGCCGAGAGCACCCCACACGACTCATACCACGTCTTTCTGCACCTGCTCGATGTCGAGGGCCGGTTGATCACCCAATCCGACGCCATCCCGGACAACTGGTCTCGCCCCACCACCGGCTGGCTGCCCGGCGAATACGTCACCGACACCCACACACTCACCATCCCACCCGACACCCCGGCAGGCGACTATACCCTCTCAACCGGTCTGTACGTCCCCGGCGGCGAGCGGATTCTCACGCCCGCCGGTGCTGACGCCATCCCTCTGACTACAATCACAGTCGAGGTACAACCATGAGCCCTACCTCGATTTTTCGGCGGCGAGTTATCCTGGGAGCCGGAATTGTCTACGCCCTGGCCGTCGGCTTGATGACGTTACCCGTGTCACTCCAACTCTCCCAACGCTTGATCGGGAATAACATTGACAACTGGATCTTTTACTGGAACAACTGGTGGCTGGAACGCGCCATCACCGAAGGACAAAACTGGTTCACTACCCCCAACCTCTTTTACCCCCAGGGAGCCGACCTGGTCGCCCACTCTAACTCGTTCCTCAACTCACTGCTAGCCATGCCTCTCAAGCCCCTGGTCGGCCCTGTGGCGGCCTACAACCTCGTGCTCCTCTTTGGGTTGTGGGTTGGCGCAGTGGGAATGTTCCTATTCGTGTATGACGACGTCCGCCACGTCCCCGCCGCGCTTTTGGCAGGCTTTATCTTTAGCTTTGCCCCTTATCACCTGACCCAACTATTGGCCCACGCCCACCTCGGCTCGATCCACTGGTGGCCTTGGTACGCTCTCTTCCTACGTCGGGCTTTGCGTGAAAAGCGAACCATAGACGCACTGCTGGCGGGCTTATTCGCCGCGCTGACCCTCTGGACGGGCCTGCAACTGGCCGTGCTTTTGGCGCTGTGGACAGTGGTCTACATCGGCGCGCGGCTCCTGCGAGAACGACAGTCCTGGCAGCACGTGATTCGCACCGTCAACCTGATCGGTATCGTCACCCTGATATTGAGCGCGCCGTTGCTCATCCCCATCGCGCAAAACTGGGAAGAACTAGCTGCCGGAACGATCGCCTTTGACGAAGGGCTCACCAACCAAACCGACATCCTGGCATATCTCCTCCCGCCCACCTACCATCCCCTCGCCGGGTCGCGTATATCCTCCGTCTACGAGCGTTTCGTCGCCAACAAAGCCGCCATGCCCTATCTAGGCTACACGGCGCTGGTGCTGGCCACAATCTCGATCCTCTCGCGGCGCAAAACCGCCCTGTTCTGGCTTCTCAACGCTGGGCTATGGATCACATTGGCCGCCGGTTCTGCCCTTCGCATCAACGGACACCTGTACCCACAGATTCCGCTGCCGTACCGCTTTATCGGGCGCATCTTTCCCATCGCCGCCATCCGTGCGCCCGACCGCTTCAACCTGCTCTTGGTATTCTCCCTGGCGGTTTCCGCGGGCCTGGGAGCGGCTTACCTGGCAAAACGCTACCGCTGGCTGCTGATCCCCCTAGCACTCTTGCTCATCGCCGAATACGCCAGCATCCCCCTGCCAGCGTGGGACCTGCCTGCCGTCTCACCATTTCTAGAACGAATGGCGGCTGACGCTCAAAAAGAGACAACCTACGGCGTGATCGATTACCCGATGGGATACACCATCAGCAAACAATGGCTCTACTTCCAAACGATCCACGGCAAGCCAATGGTAGAAGGCCATATCTCCCGCTACACTATCCAGGACTATGCCTTTATCGCCTCCCACCCCCTGCTGCGGGCGCTCTACCAAAAAGCCGACAAACCCATCCGCCTTCCTCAAGATACGTTCGACGACCAAACCGGCGACGTCTACGCGCTAGGGCCAGCCCTGCGCTCGCTAGAGACCGCCGGAATGCGCTACATCCTGCTCCACAAACCCTACCTGGATTCCGACCTCCAAGCCCATTTCCGGCGTGTGCTTCCCATCCTCCCCATCTATCAAGACACAACCCTGGCCGTGTACGACGTTACCCATCCCCTCCCCACATCCTACGATGATCTCCCGGCCCCACTCACTCCCGATGTGGCCCTGGCCCGATTCGACGTTCAACATGACAATGCCGAGTGGCAATTCCAAACCATCGCCGCCGCGCTCGCGCCGCGCATCTCGCCACACACTTGCAACATCCAACTCGTCGGTGAACAAGGAGCCGTGTTATCATTGCCCATCACCCTCTTCAAAGAACTGCCCGGCGGCGCAACCTGGGAAACAAATGACCTGCAAGTCAAACAAACCACAGTCGAACTTGTCCAAGAACTAGAACCCGGCCCATATCACTGGGCCATAACCTGCTCAAAAATGACAACCTACGCCGCGCCAGACACGCTCCACGTACACGCCAACGGCCACACCACCTATCTGCGCCACCCAGCAAATATCCACTACGGCGAAACCATCGAATTTCAGGGCTATCGCTGGCGAACGGTGGGCACAGAACTGGAAATCACCCTGCGGTGGCAAGCATTGGAACAGCCCACCACCAATTACAAAGTCTTTGTCCACCTCCTGAACGCTGGCAACAAAATCATACACCAACACGACGCCATCCCCTGCAACTGGCAATGCCCGACCATCCAGTGGCATGCTGGCGAAACTATCCCAGACCAAGCAACCATTCCTCTGGCGGGGCTAGCGCCCGGAGAATACCGTCTCGCGATAGGGCTATACGACGCCGAGACGTTACAACGCCTGCCCACCCAGAACTCGGACGGCGCGCGCATCCCCGACGACTATTTCATCCTGCCCGACACCTTTGTGATCTCGACGTGGGATGACAAACAATGAAAAAACTATTCCCGATCCTGACCCTCGTCATACTGCTGCTCCCAGCTATCCAGCCCCTCTTCACCGCCGACTTTACCTGCGGCTATGACAACACCTTTCACCTGTGGCGAGCCGTAGAACTGGAACACCTCTTGCAACAAGGCACACTCTTTAGCCGTTGGGCGCCGGATATGGCCCACGGCTACGGCTACCCTCTGTTCAACTTTGCCGCGCCTGCTTCCGTCTATCCCGTTGCGCTCCTGCGTCTGGCAGGCGTCCACTGGTCCTGGGCGCTGAACCTGACCTTTGCCCTCGGTTGGATACTCTCCGCCCTCACAATGTACCTCTTTGCCAGCGACCTTTATTCCGATCCGTTGATCCCGCGGATCCGTGTTCTACCCGGCCTGATCGCCGCCATCCTCTACGCCTACGTCCCATTCCACGCCTACGATGTCTTTTACCGGGGCGGCCTGTCTCAATCCAGCGCATGGCTCTTTCCCCCCCTAATACTCTGGGCACTCGGTCGTGCCAACCGCCGCGTGGGATTCGCCGCTGCCGCGATGGGATTCGGCGGGCTGATTCTTACCCACAACGCCTTTGCCCTCCTGTTCGCTCCACTCCTGCTGACCTACACACTAATAGTCGGACGGCAAAGGGGTGTAAAGGCAATGCTCTGGGGCATTCTGGCACTGTTGACTGGGATTGGCTTGAGCACCTTTTTCTGGATGCCTGCCCTGGCCGAACTCGACCTCGTCCACAGTGAACGACTTGGCGGAGCCTGGGTATTTCAGTACACCAACAACTTTTTACCCCTGGAACAACTCTTCGCCCCACCCCACACCGCCGACCCCACCCTGATCAACGACTGGCCCGCACGAGGGCTGGGGCTGATCCCGGCACTGCTGGCCGCAACCGGCCTCATTGTAACCCTCCGATGTAACTCGTCGGCCCGAAACCACCAGCGCCGCTTGCCTCTGGCCTTTTTTTCCGGGGCTTTGACCCTCTGCTTGTTCTTGATCCTGCCCATCTCCCAACCCGTGTGGGACGCACTACCGCTTCTCCAACGGGTCCAATTTCCCTGGCGACTGGTCGGTCCCGCAGCTCTCTGCGCCGCCGTTCTAGCGGGCAGCATCCTGACCACAAAGCACAAAACCAATAAACCAACCCTCGTCGCCGCCGCCTTGATCCCACTCATCATCCTGAGCAACCTGGGCTGGTTCTACCCTCGCCACTGTCCCCCGCCGCAAGATACCTCCATCGCGGGGATGATCGCCTGGGAACGAGCCACCGACACCCTGGGAACCACCGCCAAAGGAGAATACCTTCCCAATTGGATGCACCGTTTTCCTGTGCGCCTTGACAACATCGACGACACCCCCATCGTCCGCCTGCCGCCAGAGAGCCTGCCCGAAGGAACCCACGTGATTCACGCCAACTATGGCCCCACGAACGCCACCATCGAACTCGATGCCCCCGCTCCCTTCCAGGCCCGATACCTGGCCTTTTACTACCCCGGATGGCGCGTCACCGTAGATGATAAACCGACCCCCATCACTCCCACCGAACCCGGCGGCCTCATATCATTCCACGTCCCGGCTGGCCGCCACACCATTCGCGTCCACTTTGGCGAAACGGATCTCCGCCTGGCCGCCGACGGTTTCTCCATCTTGGGCCTGGTCATCCTGATTGTCATCGTTCTCAAACTAAAACCCCAATCTCGCCAATCATCGACTTTTTCCACGATTCATTATTCACTATTCATTATCCCATTGTTCATTGTCTCATTGCTCATTGCTCCATTGATCCTCCGTCGCCCCAACCTGGTAGACGGCCATCTGCGCACCGTAGACGCCCCCACCGAGATCACCTTTGGCGACGAATTTGTTCTACTGGGTCACAACACCCTGCCGGACAGCGTCACCAGCGGCAAGTGGTTCGAGATCAAAACCTACTGGCAGGCGCTCCAACCTGGCGGCCCCAACTATGGCGTCAGCATCAACCTGGTCGACAAAAACGGAGGCTACCATTGGCACGGTCCCAACATCCACCCACCCCGTTGGAGCCGCACGCCGCCGCCCGTGTGGGATTGGCCGCCTGATCAATATGCCAGTATAGATTTTGCCATACCGCTCCTTCCCGGCACACCCCCGGGCTCGTACACCGTAGAAATCGTGGCCTTTGATCGCGACACCTTGATCCCACTCACCGCCCACGACGCCGCCGGGCGCGCCCTCGGCCCCGCGCTGGATCTGGGCCACATCACCGTCGCCGCACCTCGTCGTCCCAGCAACCCAACCATCCTGGACATTCAACACCGTCTGGACACCCCGCTCGGCCCGCTCACCCTGCTCGGCATCGATTTCGATCGCGACCGGGCCGCTCCCGGCGATCCCACCCACATCACCACCTTTTGGCGCACCGAGCAACAGCCATCCCAAGATTTGACCGTCCACCTGACTCTCCTAACACCCGACGGCTCTCCCGCTGCCGAATTTGACCTGCCGCCTACCATCACCGAACACCCCACCTCCCTCTGGCAAACCGACGACATCTGGCGCGGCCAACACCTTATCCACCTGCCCGCCAACCTCAACGACGGCGACCACACCTGGAACCTCACCCTCCTGCCCATCGATCAATCCACCAATCTTCCCTCCACCCTCGACATCACCGCTCCCCACCGCACCTTTACCCTGCCGCCGGTAGAAATAGAAATAAATACCCTTCTGGGTGATACCACCACGCTCATCGGAGCGACTCTGTCACTCGATCACGATAAGCAAAGCGGTGTCACCCTCATCTGGCGCGCCGAGACCGAAACCCACACATCCTATCACGTCTTTCTCCACCTCATCGGCCCCGACGGCATACTGGTGGCCCAATCCGACACTATCCCCGCCAACTGGACCCGCCCCACTACCAGTTGGATGCCTGGCGAGATCATTAGCGACACACACACCCTGACCTTGCCCGACAGTCTACCCGCAGGTGACTATGTCTTATTCACCGGATTGTACGTCCCTGGCGGCGAGCGTCTCGCCACACCAGACGGCAACGACACCATCCCGCTAACCACGGTCACGGTAGAGAAATAAGATGAGAAAAGCAAATCAACAAACTTGGCTTGTCCTGCTCGTCTACGTCACGCTGACGATAATGATGACCTGGCCCCTCACTGCCCAACTTGGAACACACCTGGCGGGCAACGGAGACATGATGGTGCACCAATGGACCTTTTGGTGGGTGAAACAGTCTATCCTGTCGGGACACAGCCCTTTTTACACCGACCTCATGTTCTATCCTCAGGGCGCATCGTTGGCCGCCCACAACTTTGCCTGGTTCCACATCATCGCCTGGCTGCCCCTACAAGCGATTGTGGGAAACATTGCAGCCTACAACCTGATCTTTATCGTCGCCTTTGCCCTGAACGGCTTTGCGATGTACTTGCTGGCCCACGAAATGACGGGATCGAAACCGGCAGCCTTTATCGGCGGCCTGGTTGGCGGATTTTGGCCCTACGCCCTATCCCACTACGAGCACCCCAACCTGATCGTCACCTGCTGGGTTCCCTTGGCACTCGTTTACCTGCGCCGTACCCTGAAAAACGGGCAAAAGCGTGATGCCCTCTTGACCGCCTTTTTCCTATTTCTCACCGGGCTGACCCGCTGGCACCTGCTGATTATGGGCGGAATCATCATCGGCCTGTATCTGCTCTACAAATGTCTAACCGAAAAAGCCTGCCGCAGTCGTCGTACAGTGAGCATGCTCGTGCTAGTAGGACTCGTCACCGGAATCTTGCTGATCCTCCCGGCGGCCCCCGTCGCCATCGCCCAATTGACCCGCACCAACCCAGAGGATATTTTTCTTGACGAACAGACCACCGGGCAAACCGACCTGCTGGCCTACGTGCTGCCCAGTCACTACAATCCTTTGTGGGGTGACGCGGTCCTCCCGCTTTACGAAAAATTCAAAGTCAATCAAGTCTACGTCCCTGTTCTCGGATACACCGTCATTGCACTGGCGCTATACGGCGCTGCCACAAACTGGCCGCAGGCTCGCTTCTGGATACTAGCAGCAGTCGTCTACGTGGCTCTAGCCATCGGCCCGCAACTGCGGATCAACGGCCAACTCTACCCTCAAATTCCCATGCCCTACCGCTTGGTAGGCGATGCATTCTTTATCCGCGTTCTGCGCAAACCCGACCGTTTCAACGTATTCCTGGGGCTCCCATTGGGAATGTTGGCGTCCTTGGGAATCCAGGCCATGCTGCATCGCCGCCCCTTCAGCCAGCGTCCATTCTTGCTGATCGGCATAGCAGGCACATTGATCCTGGCCGAATACTGTCCGATCCCCTACACCACCACCCTGCCTGCCATTCCAGCCTGGTACGGCCAACTGGCTCAAGAACCCGGCCAATTTGGCATCCTGGACCTGCCCACCCACAGCCACACCTACGACAAACACTACATGCTCTACCAAACAACGCACGCCAAACCCCTGGTCGTGGGGCACGTCTCTCGTCCACCACGAGAAACCCTGGCATTTATCGAAAGCGTCCCCTACCTAACGTATGCACGTCAGCACAACGCTATGGACCCAGCCCTGACGGACGTATCACACCAACTGCGCCCCCTGGCCCGCGCGAACGTTCGATACATCGTCCTCCACAAGAAACTCGCCCGGACGAAGCAACTGGCTGCCTGGCAAAACTGGCTAACCTTTGACCCATATTACGAGGACGCCGACACAGCCGTCTACCGCACCACCCCGCAACTGGGACACGATTTCGACCTGGCTCATTTGATGACGGACGAAATCGGCCTCATCTGGGCAACCCTTACGCCTACCCGCGCCATCCAAGCAAGCCTGATCGAGGCACACGTCCGTTGGGGGAGCACCGCCGCCCCTGATCAAGATTACGACGTCTGCCTGAACTTGGTCAGTGCCGGTCAGATCGCCCAATCACGCTGTGAAACACTCTCCCCGACCTGGCCCACTTTCCGCTGGGAAGCAAACGAAGTCGTGCGTGGAACCCATGCCCTACAAATTGACCCTTTCCTGGAAGCCGGGACATACTCGGCGACATTGACCTTGGCGGACAGCGTCACCGGCGCAACGGCAGGACGACCTCATGTTCTGGCCTTGTTGCCCATAGAGACGCAGCCGCGCACCTTTGTAGAACCAAAGCCGGCGCACTCTTTCCACGTGGCCTGGGGAGACGATGTGCTTCTCCGGGGATATGACCTGGAAACTTTTTCAGACGTACTTGAGCTGACCCTGTATTGGCAAGCTCAACGTAGAATGGATGCTTCCTACAAAATTTTCGTACACCTGATTGATACGAGTACTGGTGCTCTCGTCGTCCAGGCCGATACTGTGCCACGCCAATGGACGTACCCCACCACCTGGTGGGAGCGTGACGAAGTGATAAGAGATACCATCTCTCTACCCATGGACGGCGCACCGCCAGGCCAGTATCACCTGATGATCGGCATCTACGACCAAGGGACAGGCGAGCGACCATCCGCCTATTCCGCCGAGGGCGAATACCCTGACGGAGCCATCACCTTGACCACGGTGCAGCGTTAAAATGACCAAGACCAAAACACAAACCCAGAATCCAAGCACCCGAAACTGGCCTTTGCTCATTGGCCTGCTGCTCCTGGCCTTTGGATTGCGCATCTATCGTCTGGACGCCCAATCCATCTGGGTAGATGAAGGCATCAGCCTCCACTTGGCGATCTCTAGCCTGAGCGAGATTGTGGCCGACCGAGCCGCCAACATCCACCCGCCCCTCTACTTTTTCTTACTCAAGGGATGGGTCGCACTGACCGGCGTCAACACCTACAGCGCCCGTTTCCTCTCGGTAATGGGCAGCCTCTTGCAAGTGGCCGTCATCTATGCCGTCGCCCGTCGTTTGCTAAACCGCGCCACGGCCCAAATCGCTGCCTTGCTCACAACGCTATCCCCTCTATCGATCATCTACGGCCAGGAAATTCGTACCTATGCTCTGCTGCCCCTCGTATACCTGATCTTGCTGGCGATCACATACAAGTTGACCCAAAAGCCTACTCCCAACCATCGCATAGCCTGGATACTTTTAGGCGTCGTCGAGGTGGTCGGACTGCACCTGCACTACACGGCCATCTTTCTCGTAGCCTACGCAGGCGCGTGGACGACACTCGCCTTTTGGAAACAAGGGCGCTGGGCCGACCTGCGCCGCTGGTTGATCACACAGCTTTTCGCCGCTCTCGCCTGCCTGCCCTGGCTAATCGCGGTCATAACCCACTGGTCCGACGTCCAGGATCGACTGGGAAGAGGCTTGGGCCTTGCAGACTCTGTCCCACTCAACTACCTGTTGAGCCAAGTCTGGGTCTTTCATCTGACCGGTCTGGCCGGTGCGGTCGGACTGGACACCACCCGCAAACTGGCCGATCTTGTACTCTTTTGCTTGATCCTACTACTACTGCTACGGCTCCGTCATCCTTCCAGCCGCCGGATTGCGGCCCAACTGACAAGTCACTGGCTCGTCCCACTTGGCGCCGCCCTCCTCATCTGGACCGTGCGTTCCTTCTCCCACCCACGCTACATCTCACTCTACGTCCCCGGCCTGATCATCCTGACCGCCCATATCCTCCAGTCTCCCTCGCACATCACGTTTCACGCATCCCGTTTCACGCATCACGTCTCACGTATCACACTAGCAATCAGCCTGAGTTTGATCTTTTTCCTGGGATTGAGAGCATACTTTTTCGATCCGAAATTTTCCAAGGACGACGTGCGCGGCATAGCCCACTACCTGGAAGAAACCGCCGGGCCAAACGATCTGATCCTGATCCCCGAATCCGATTGGTCCCTCACCTTTGTCTACCGGGGCGAGAGCGCCGTCGAGATGCCTGCTCTGGCCAACAAACAAAGACTGTGGGCCGATTTGGCGCGCTGGACGACCCAACGCCAGCACGTCTTTGTGATAGACTACCGGCGCGATGTACGAGACTGGCGAGACATGGTCTTTTTCGCGTTAGAAAACGCTGGGCCCAAAGTCGCCCGCCGTGATTTCAAGGGCCTCACAGTCCATACCTACCGGCTGAACCGCCCGGTTGAGATGCCAACGCTGAACCCCCTCGAAACGCGTGCACGCTTTGATCCCCTCATTTTAACTCACGCGTGGGTCGAGGACGAAACGCCTGCAGATACAGCAGTGACACTGGTGCTTCGCTGGCGTCTAGAGGAATCTACCGCCCAACGTTGCGGCCTGGCGATTCGCCTGTTAGACGTCGATGGCTGGCCCCTGGTCACCCGCGACGTCTTGCTCCTCGACGAGCAACTTCAGCCTACCGATTACTGGGCCGCAGGCCAAGAGACAACGACCTACCACGTCCTGTCCATCCCGGCCGCTCTCCCCCCCCTGTCCTACACACTGAATCTCGGCCTGTACGAACAAACAGAGATCGGCCTGCATCCATTGGACCTACTGGACAGCCAGGGCGCTCCCCAGGGACAATGGCTAGATATAGCCAGCGTTCACCTCGCAACCAGTCGGACCGACAACCCGTATGGAATCCAAATCATACCTCCGCCGCTTCCGCAACCGGCAGACCTGGCCGATGGCCTGCAACTCTTGGGCGCAGAGTTGGACCGTTCCGCCCTTGGACCCGGCCAATCCCTCTTTGTGACCCTGCACTGGCAAGCGACCCGTTCGCCTCTGCCCGACCTACATCCTCAGTTAGCACTGGTGCAAGCGGGCCAGGAAGTGAGCGTCGTCGAATCAGCACCCGCCCTGGGCCGCTATCCAACCAGCCGCTGGCAAGATGGGGAAACCGTCGTCGAACACCGCCGCCTAGTTGTGCCGCTCACTGCCGCGGATGGCCCGGCAGACGTGACACTCGCCGTGGGAGATCAGCAACTCGTGCTGGGCCAAGTTGAGATCGACGCACAAGAACACACCTTTACCCCTCCTCCCATCATCTATCCCCTGGACGTTCATCTCGGCCAGATCGCGCGGCTGCTCGGCTACGACCTGCCTTCCCATGCCATAGAAGGGCTATCCGCCGCCGAACCCATCACGCTCACCCTCTATTGGCAAGCGTTAGCCGGAACAACAGACACCAACTATACGGTCTTTACCCACATCCTGGCCGCCGACGGTCATCTGGTGGGCGGACACGACGGCCTGCCCCGAGGGGGCACTCGCCCTACGCTTGGCTGGATTCCGGACGAGATCGTGATCGACCAACACATAATGACCTTGCGCGAGCCTTACACCGGTCCGACCCGCATCGAAGTGGGGCTATATGACCCCATCACTATGGAACGAGTAACAATATCAGGTGGAGAAACCTTTATCCTGCTGCCAACAATTCTGACCATCCAAGACAATTGAGGCCACTTATGCCCACAACTCACAATCGCCATTCACAGATCGCAATACTTCTCCTCCTACTCGTCACCACCTGGCTCTACGCCCACGCGCTGGACTTTGGCTTTATTTGGGACGATCCTCTTTGGTACGGCCGCGTAGTAGGGAAACCGCTGAGGGAACTCGTCCGCCCAATGCCCAACTATCACTTTTACCGGCCCACGTTGGTACTGTATAACCGCCTTTTCCTGCAACCAAATGGTTCTCTATCGGCTCCTTTGCTGCACGCCGCGCAGATCGGGTGGCATCTACTCAACATAGTCCTGGCCTACACTTTGAGCCGTCGCTTGAGACTGAGTAAATGGGTGGCCGTCGCAGTGAGTGGACTGATAGCTTGCTACCCCTTCTCGTACCAAGCAGTTGCGTGGGCTGCACCCGCCCAGCCTATGGCCGCAGCCCTGGGAAGTGGGGCGCTCCTAGTATATGCCGAGGCTCGCAAGAGACAAAGCAAACATCACCTGGCTATGGGCTTGGGAGTATTGTTGTTTTTGGTAGCCATGACCGTTCAAGAAGGGGCAATAGTTCTGGCTCCCCTCCCCCTGCTGATGGAGTGGGTCTGGTACCGACGAAATCAAAACAAGATCACCTGGTGGCTGCCTCTGATTTACCCCCTCGTCGCAGCCGGATTCGCATTGCTATGGTTCCAAATCCCTCGTGAAGCTGGCTATACGGCTATGACCTTTGATAGTTCCGTGGCGCTCTACTTGCTCCAGGGTCTCGTCTTTCCTCTCCTTGGACGGCCAGGCGGCTATCCTCCCAATTCGACCATCACACCAGGAACGATGCTGATACTAACTGGTCTTACCCTTGGCATTCTTTTTATTGCCTCGTGGCGTGCTCGCCGGAACAAACAGGCCTTGTTTGGGTTGGCCTGGGCCGTATTGGGAATCATTCCTGTTGCTGCTGGACTGCGATACAACTATGTCAAACTAGCTTCGCGCCTATTTTACTATTCCGGTCCAGGCATCGCATTATTCTGGGCCTGCGCCCTCTTGCCAAATATAGAGACCGGTTCTTTTGGCAAGCGCAGCGACAAAAACGTGCCTTTCTCCCCCAAATGGCAGACCATCAAAATCATCCTGTTGAGTCTGATCGTCTTTCAAAGCTGTTTGCTGATCACCAACTTTCGAGAAATGTACACCACTGGCATCACCCACCTGGCCGAACTGGTCGAGACAGTCCAGCCAAAAGACGCGCATCTGCTCTTTATCAACTTTCCTGACCGCTATGTCCCCAAGCGTCCTCCCTACCCGCTAGGCTACTGGGGCATGACCCTAGCCCCCGCCTCGGTGGACCTAAGTTCGTTCCCTGCCATCGCCGCCGGTAAACAGATCCATACAACCTCGCGCAGGATGCCACCAGTGGGCATCGAGGCACGCGACGCCGGATCCTATCAAATAGACATGCGGGGTGAAATCGCTCTTCCTGAAGAGGTCTATCGACTGGCCCACCAAATGGACGCCGTTTACTTGTCGCAATATTCCCTAGATGGCGACTTTGCTCTCCAGTGGGTCGGAGACGTCACTCTGGCCCCGTCAACCGAGTCTTGTCAATTGGCACAATTTGGTGAAACACTCTGTCTTCAACAGGCCCAAGTTGACCTGCAACTCGGTCAACTGAACCTCACCCTGACCTGGCTCAGTTTATCGACAGCGCAACCCCACGACGCCGTCTTTGCCCACGTGGGCACACCCTACCAACCCCCCATCGCTCAGGACGACAACGACGTCTGGCTGGGTACGCTTCCATTGAACGTTTGTCAGCCGGGTGACATGATCCGCGAACGGCGCATCATTTTGCTTCCAGAAAATGCCAATTTGGAGCAATGTGAAATACGAATTGGGGTCTATAATCGAGTAACCGGCGAGCGCTTGCCCGCCAGAACACCGCAAGGTGACTCTCTGCTCGACAACGTACTCCCTCTCTCCATCCAGACCCACCCACATGATTCCTCGCCCAATCAATGAGTTGGTTACTGACCAAGTGGCCGACCGCCAGCCGGGACACAGGCAAGTTGCTGTTGAATCTGATTACAAGTTCCCATTATCTGGCCGTGGGGACTGGTAAACTGACAAGACACACCCTGACTTTGCCCACTGCAAGCAGCAATCGCTTCTGCTGGGGGCGATTGACCACCCGGTCCATTTGGCGGCCCGGACACATCGCCAGGCTGCATAGGCTGGCCGCTGTCGGCAAGCTCGACCGTTAGTCCAGAGCGAGCGATGGTTGAATCGCTAGTGGGGGTAGAGACAGCATCCCCACCCCACACATAGCGCGCATAGTTGTAAATACGGATGGCGTCGCCCTGCGGGCCGTGACCGGTGGGCCAATCGGCGGGATCGCCAGATTTGGGGTCGCTCCGCTGGGCACCCGCGCCGTGAACGTCCAGCCATCTCCCATTCATATAGCCCATCGCGCGACCAAAAGCGACGTATGCAGCATTCTGCCCATTGACCAAGTTGGTGTGGGCGGTACTGCTCCAGTATGAGGCATAATCAGCCTGGCCCGCTTCGTTGGTGATGGATGTCGCGTTGAACAACGGATCGATGGCGGCCGAGTTGGTGGTGTCTGGTGAACGGGTATAGTCCACGATGCTTTGCAGTTCTTTGACGTTGGGCAAACGCCAATCGCTGTAGCCGAGATAGCTGGCGGCGTTCTTTGTTTCCACCCAGGCTAGAGCCTCTTCCCAGTCGAGTCCGGCAGCACTGTCATTCTGTGCCCACATCAAGCCGGTGGCGTTATCAGTGATAGTGGCGTTGCCGTTGTCGACAAAGTCGTTGACACCATAGCTGATGCTGTCGCGGGCACAGAGGACAAAAAAAGTTTTGTCCGAACCACCCAAGGATAATCCGTAGCCCTTGATGCGCCCGTCGGCAAGATTGACACCGAACATGCTGCCACCGCCGTTGCCAACATATAGGGTGCTAGAGGCATACTGGGCATCAATGATGCGCTCACCGGCGTCGGTGTCACCATAGGCAAAGTCAAAGCAGGCGGTATCAATAAAGGGAACCAGGCCGGATGTGTCGGAGCCCTCGTAACCGCTAGGATCGAGGCCGCTAAAATCAATCAGCGAATAAAGCTGTTTGATGTCGGGCAAACGCCAATCGTCGTGACCGGCCAAGGAGAGGTTGGCACAATAGATACCGGCTGCGGCATAGGTCAGCTTGTCGTTGGCGTCAATGTCGCCGTCGCCGTCAGTATTGGGGCTTTGCGACCACATCAAACCAGATACACCAATCATGGTGATGGGACCATCACCATGATTGGTGTATCTGAGAGCATTGCCAGTGTACTGGGCATCTTGCCCGTAAAAGGCTTGCCCCTCTGCCGGGCAGGTGATGGCCGCACCAGCACTATTATAGCAAGTGGTTTGCCCAGTATCTACGATGGGATACGTGCTGGCCGAGACAGCAACGGGCGACGGGGTAGCCGTCGCTGTAAAAGATGGCGTGGCTGTGGGCGACGGGGTAGCAGTGGGAGTATTCGTTGGGGGTGGATCGCTCGGCACGCAGGCCAGCACACTTTCGACCGTCTGGCACGTGCCAGTGATGGTGTCACCATCCGGTGTCGTGAACGAGCAGGCATCACCTGACGATTTATCTGCACAAGCAGTTATGGCCTCTGGTGGAGGACTGCCTTGGGCTTGGATATTTGGTTGAACGACCAGACTCATCGCAATAGCCAATAACACATACACCCCAATATTTGGCAGACATTTTCTTACCTCCCATTTTTGATTTAGATATGGATCACGTTACTGCTCTTACTCTACCAAATAAACGGTGTAGACGACAGTGCCGTCAATAATGACCTGATACCAGTCACCATGATTAGGTTCATCACTCACCATGACAGCCGTCATAGCTAACGGCGCAAAGGGATGACTGTTTGCACAGGCAGTCAACAGGGTTCTGTGATATAATGTGGCTATGAGCGAAAAAGGGACCGAGACAGGTGTAATACGTCTGCTATTTCTGGCCGTGGCCTTGTGGATAGGCTACCTGCTGGCGTTGGTGTTGATCGACCACCTTTTGTATCCACGCCCTCTATTTCCGCCAGTTTATTACGTCATCAACGGTCTGAATGCCCTTGTGGTGCTTGGGTTGGCTTTGTGGCCCGGTTTTCGACGCTGGTTGGGATCAATATTCTTACCGGTGGTGATTGTGATGATGTCAGTTTTGCCCATTATCACCAATCAGCTTGTAGTGCGGTCTCTGCCCCCTGGTCCACAAACTATGCCCGAAACCACCGCCCTGCGCCTGATGCCGGTGTTGTTCATTGCGCTGGTTCTGACCGCCTGGCAGTATCGGCGGCGGCACATCATCCTGTTTAGTGGAGGCACTGCCCTGTTCACACTGGGGTTGCACATTTTGTTTTTCCGCCCCGGTGGTGCGTCTTTTTTACCGCCGATGACGGTGCTAGTCATTCAAACAGTCAGTTTTTTGATCGTGGGCTATTTCATCAACACGTTGATGGGCAGGCTCAAGATACAACAAAACTCGCTAAAACAAGCCAATGCCCAGTTGCTTCACTATGCCAGCACTCTGGAGCATCTAACCATTAGCCGGGAGCGCAACCGCATGGCCCGAGAACTGCACGACACGTTGGCCCACACCCTCAGCGCGTTGAGCGTGCAGTTGGAGACGGTCAAGGCCTACTGGGATGTGGAGCCAGCAACAGCACAACGCTTGCTGGATCAATCGCTGGCAGCTACCCGTTCCGGCTTGCAAGAAACTCGGCGGGCGTTGAAATCATTGCGCGCCAGCCCGTTGGATGACCTGGGGCTAGCGCTGGCAATCCGCAAACTGGTCGAAGAGACCGCCGCCAGGGCCAATTTGGCGCTCGATCTGTCGCTGCCCAAACATTTGCCCGCCCTATCGCCCGATGTGCAACAATGCATTTACCGAGTGGCACAAGAGGCAGTGGCCAATGCCGCTCATCACGCTAACGCCCGCACGCTGACCGTGCAATTATCGGTCAATGGCCCCGACGTTTCGCTGCTAGTGCGCGACGACGGGCTGGGTTTCGATGTACGGCAGCGTAAAGCATCAGGGCATTTTGGACTGCCCGGTATGCGAGAGCGGGCGCATTTGGCGGGCGGCCAACTGACGATCGACAGTCAACCGGAGCAAGGTACAACTATTCAGTTAATAATCGAGGATCAAATAAATGCGCGTAATCATTTGCGACGATCAGGCCCTCATTCGTGACAGCCTGGAAATGCTGCTCAGTTTGGACAAAGACATCGACATCGTAGGGCGAGCAGAAGACGGTGCGGAGGCGTTGGAACTGGTGGCGCAGCACCAACCCGATCTGGTGTTGATGGACTTGAAAATGGCCGGGATGAACGGCATCGAAGCCACCCGCCGGATTCGCACCCAGTACCCGGCGGTAAAGGTATTAGTGTTGACCACCTATGACGACGATGAGTGGGTGTTTGACGCTATCCGGGCAGGAGCATCGGGCTATTTGCTCAAGGACACTCCCCGTGAAGGAGTGGTCAAGGCCGTAAAGGGGACAGTTGAAGGCAAATCATTCGTGGACCCAGCAGTGGCGGGCAAGCTCTTGGGGCAAGTGGCGAGCCAACAGACCCAGCCAACCTCCCTGATCACCGACAAGCTCACCGAGCGCGAGATAGACGTCTTGCAGTTGCTGGCGCGAGGTTTCACAAACGCCGATATCGCCGCTCGGCTGTACTTGTCTGAGGGGACGGTGCGCAACCACGTCAGTGCTATTTTGGCCAAACTGCAAGTCTCGGATCGAACCCAAGCCGCGGTGATCGCCATTCAACACGGCCTGGGCGGTGGGTAAAACCATGTTGGATAATACGACTCCCCACAAATCATCGGAATATGATCGCAAAGTCAGACAAACGATCCCATTCTACGAAACGATTCATCAACAGGTTTTAGACACAATAAGATCTATACAGCCAGACGTCAATAGCTGGCTAGACACAGGTTGTGGGACAGGGTATCTAGCCGAGTTGGCATTAGCGCTTTTCCCAAACACGCACTTTATTCTCACAGACCCCTCAGAGGAAATGCTGCAACAGGCCAAGAATCGTCTACGAGGAGCAAGTAAAGGACGGGTGAAATACCTGCAACCTGTGGCAAGCCAGGGATTAACGTCACAGATTGAGAAAGCAAGCTGTCAGACAGTAACCGCGATCCAGTGTCACCATTACCTGCATCCTCCAGAACGCGAAAAAGCGATCGAGTCGTGTTATCGTGTACTGAAATCCGAAGGATTGTTCATTGCGTCTGAGAATATAGCGCCTTCTACCAGTTCAGGAATAAAAGTGGGGCTGGAGCGGTGGGGACGTTTTCAGACAGAGGCGGGACGTTCACCATCAACGGTTGCGAGCCACCTCAAACGCTTTAACGTCAATTATTTTCCCATCACGGTAGATGAGCATGTCAAGCTGTTAAAGGCAACAGGGTTTCGAGTTGTCGAGACATTCTGGCTTTCTCATATGCAGGCAGGCTTTTACGCCATCAAGTAAGGTTTGACCAAGATTTTCAATACTGAACTCAAGGAGCAACAATGACACAAGAGACCAACCTTCCCAAAATCATAACCGCGAAAAACAAGCCTGGAACCATTCTGACCCAACTAGAAATTCGAGATCACAAAATACTATGCGACGAAGAACCATTGTACGAAGGAAACGACCAAGCCCCCGATCCGTACGACTATGTAATTGCTGGAGTTGGCGGCTGCACGGCAATTAGTTTGCGCTTGTTCGCCGAGAAAAAGGGCTGGGATATCGGCGATATTGATATGACGCTAACCTATGATTTTATCGACGGCAAAGATGTGGTCAAGAAAGAGATTTCATTCACGGGAGATGTAACGGAAGAGCAGCGCAAAGTTCTACTTCGTGTTGCTCACTGCGGCACAGAAAAGATGCTTGAACAGGGGATGACATTTATCAACACCATTGTGGAATCAAAATAAAAGGCCAACTGGCACGCGCAAAGGGATCGTTCAAAAGCAACTTTACTTGTTTCCCACGTAAAAATGCCTAAAAAGTACGACGTTGTTTCTGAACAACGCCAAAGCCCCCACTACCATTGTGGGGGGCTTTAAACTTGGACACGGAGTCAGCTTATTTCAGTCTCTTTTTAACAAACACCACAAAGCCAAGCACGATGAGTATCACTGGCGCAACCACAACCGGCCCAGCCGCCAGAGCACCACCTGTCGCTAAAAACAAGCCAACTACTCCAAGTCCAAGGAATAGGACCAATCCAATCAACGTTCCTACCAACAATGTCTGCTGGCTGCCATATCGTGTACGGTAGGGATCAACACCCTCCAGGAGAAAGGCGTCTTTGGCGCGCGCACTATATGGGCGCTTGAAGCGTACCCGGTTATCATCGAACTTTTCCAGTATCACCCAACCTGCCTGGGCTTCCTCCTCAACCAGCCTGTTCAGCACCTCCATCTTGCGAAAGGCACCGCTGTCCGAGCGAACGATCTTGAACTCGCAATCATCATCTGTGAGAGAATCCTGCGTGTATTGAGCCATATCTTCCTCCTCAGCACACCTCATCTGCCGACGTTTCTCTTCTTCAGCCGCTGCCGCAGTCGCGGCCACTACACCACCGATATAAGACATGTCCATATCTCCCTAGCGTTTGGCTACATTGTATCAAAATCAAACTTGTTTGTCATCGGGCATGTGCCCAATATTGCTCTTGTACCCACGTACAATATCGAAATGTCCCCAAGTACGGTCATTGAAAAGTGCTGTCCGTCACATCGAGATATGACACGAATCATACACACAGATCACTCGGCTCAGTGTGATTTGAGGCGAAATCGAGTATAATGGGTGTATGAAGCACGAACCAGACATATTATCCATATTTCGGCTTTTTGCCATCCTATGGCTGGGCTTGTCTCTGCTGGCTGGGGGCCTTTTGTTGGTCACTGAAGCATTCTCTCAAGAGGCCACAATCTTTTTTCTCGCCAGTGTCGGCAACGCACTGCTTCTGTTGGGGTATCTATCATGGCCGCAGTTGGCGCGTTATCTAGGAAACGCATACCTCCGCATTGGCATTGTCATTGCCTCCGCTGGGCCAATCATCATCAACCATCTGGTTTCGTTTTTTCGTATCTACCCACCAGGGACCGAAACAGCTTTTGATACTTGGTCTCTGACAGCTGTCCTATTCGTTCCTTTGGTGATCGTCGCCTGGCAACACCCACTGCGTGACGTGATCGTGTTTTGTTTGGGCACTGCACTATTGGATATGCTTCTAATCATTCCGGTCGCTTGGGGCAACGAGTTTTACTTTTTCTCTCAGGCTCACAGCATTCTCGGGCGAACACTTTCCTTCTCCCTAGTCGGCTACATGGTTGCCCGAATCATGAAAATCCAACGTCAGCAGCGCCAGTCCCTATCCAACGCCAACACCAAGCTCGTCCACTATGCCGCGACGCTCGAACGACTGACCATCACCCGTGAGCGAAACCGCCTGGCGCGGGAACTCCACGACACGCTGGCCCACACCCTGAGCGCGGTCGCGGTGGAACTGGAAGCCGTCAACGCATTGTGGGATGTTGACCCTACCCACGCTCACACCATGTTGGGGCAATCACTGACCGTCACCCGCACCGGCCTGGCCGAAACCCGCCGGGCCATCCAGTCTCTGCGCTCTAGTCCTCTCGAAGACCTTGGTCTGGCCTTGGCCATTCGCCAGGAGGCAGAATCGGTGACGTCACGCGCCAATCTGGCCCTCGACCTGCGCACCACGGAACGTCTGGATAATCTGTCACCTGACGTGGAACAGTGTTTTTATCGTATCGCACAAGAGGCACTGGCGAATATTGTCCATCACGCTCAGGCCCAGAACGTAAAGATAAACCTATTCCGGGACAACGATCATCTGATATTGAGCGTGTCTGATGATGGGTGTGGCTTTGACCCCATTACCGTTGACACCGAACATCACCTAGGGATACGCGGAATGCGGGAACGCGCCGAGATGCTGGGTACAAATCTAGAAATTGATAGCGAACCTGGACAGGGTACTGCCATCCGACTGGTTGCGAAAGAGTAAGGTCAGTGAATGTGGAAAAAACAATGATTCGCGTTTTAATCTGTGACGATCAGGTGATTGTGTGTGAAGGGCTGCGGGCTATCTTGAGCACTGCGCGTGGCATAGAGGTTGTGGGCGTGGCCAACGACGGCGCAAAAGCAGTAGAAATGATTCCAGAAACACAGCCGGATATCATTTTGATGGATCTGAAAATGCCCATTATGAACGGAATCCAGGCCACCCGTACGATCCGTGAGCAGCACCCTCAGGTGCATGTGTTGGTGCTCACCACTTATGATGCCGACGAATGGGTATTTGATGCCATTCGCGGCGGCGCCTCCGGCTATTTACTCAAGGATACCCCACGGGAAAAGTTGATCGCGGCGATAAAAGAGACTGCCGAGGGAAAAACCCACGTAGACCCTGCGGTGGCCGGAAAGCTGTTTGCGCGGGTCGTGGCACAGGACATCGAACCACCAGACACTTCTATCAGTGACAGCCTGAGCACGCGGGAACGCGAGGTGTTGAGCCTGTTAGGACGAGGCTTGACCAACGCCGATATAGCGAACCGGCTATACCTTTCGGAAGGCACAGTGCGCAATTACGTGAGTTCCATACTCGCCAAATTGAATGTGCCAGATCGAACACAAGCCGCCGTGCTGGCATTGCGATACGGGCTGGCAAATCTGCGAAACACCGAACGCGGATCTTGAGATGACCCCTTGTCAATGGTAGCGAATCTGTAGAGGCCGCTATCAAGGCATCAATCTCCTCACAAGTGTTGTAAAAAGCTCAAGCCCAGACTGTACCCATCACGTCAAACCGGCGCATTGTGGGCTGCGCACAATGGTGGCCCGCACGGCGATGCCCTCAAGATCGAAAAGCCTGCCGACGTCCTCTGGGCGCAGACCATGGATCTGAGCCAAGAGTTCGACGGCGTAGGTCGCAGGGCTGTTCAATTCTAGTTTCCCAACACTCGTAGCCCTAATGTCATTAAGTTAACGAACGGGTTTGGGCTATCCACTTAAGGCGGGACAGAAGCAGGAGCCAAAGGATTATGTACGATGCGCGGTCGGGCCTTTGCGAGGGAGAGGCAACGCACCCATTCGTCCGAGTAACCAATCGAACAAATCGGGGAATTGCACCCCATACAGCCGTTCAGCAGGAGTAGTGCCATCACGACGTCGAGTGTCGTAGTTGTGAATACAGGTCAAGGCTCCAATTTTGTGATTGGCCAAGCCCCGACCATTGTGGTAGCTTTGGGAGTGGTATCTACACCGCGACCACAGTGCGCGCTCGGTCTGGCCCGAAGGGCGTTTTCCACTCGGATGCTTTCATCTGGGATGAGAAACAAGAGTTACGTTGTCCCACTGGTGAGGTGATGGAACAGGTGGGTGGCCCATACAAAGACGGCACGG
>JAAEPW010000547.1 GCA_024232355.1 Chloroflexota bacterium
CCGGTGAGCGATGTGGATACAAATGACACGTACACGACGACGCTAACCGCTCAACCGGCGCTTGGCGCTGCGAGTGTAACTATCAGTGGCACGTGGACGTACACGCCGACGATATATCCGACGGATTACGTCGCCGTCTTTACGCTCACCGTGACGGACAGTGGCGGCAACAGCGATACCGCCTCCGTGACCGTCAACGTGACGGCGCTCAATAACCCGCCCGTGGCCGATGCCGGAACAGACCAGACCGTCGTACAAGACGAACTGGTCCAACTCGACGGCAGCGCCAGCAGTGACCCCGACGGCCACAGCCTGGTCTATGGGTGGGCGCAGAGCGGAGGTTCGCCCGCGCTTGGCCTGAGCGCCGGTGATGCCATCTCGCCAACTTTTGCAGCCACCGACCCGGGTGTCTTTACCTTTACGCTAACCGTGACCGATACGTTCGGTTTGAGCAGCAGCGACGACGTGGTTATCACCGTGACGGCGAATAACCCACCCGTGGCTGATGCTGGAGCAGACCAGACCGTCGTACAAGACGAACTGGTCCAGCTTGATGGCAGCGCCAGCAGCGACCCCGACGGTCACAGCCTGATCTATGGGTGGGTACAGAGCGGAGGTTCGCCGACGCTTGGCCTGAGCGCCGGTGATGCCATCTCGCCAACTTTTGCCGCCACCGACCTGGGCGTCTTTATCTTTGCGCTAACCGTGACCGACACATTCGGATTGAGCAGCAGCGACGACGTGGTCATCACTGTGACCCTCGTACCGTCGCCGATCTATACCCTGACCGTCGCCATCAGCCCGACGATAGGCGGAACGGTATCGCTCGATCCGCCCGGTGGGGTTTACATCGAGAACACCTTGGTCGAGTTGACGGCCAACTCAGCGACCGGCTACCAATTCTCTGCCTGGAGCGATGATCTGATCAGCACAACCAACCCGATCAGCATCACGATGACGCGGGATACGACTGTCACGGCCACTTTTGTGTCAAGTGGGTTCGACGTCTATCTGCCAATAGTTCTCAGGAATTACTAGCTGTTGAATTCGGATTCTTACACGACGCCCCGGCATACTTTTCGCGCCGGGGCATCTGCTCGGTACTGACCCATTAGGATGCGGATAAATCGGTCACATCCCAGAGAACGACCAAACGGCTTCCAACACAGAAAAACGGCGTCCCAGCCCCAAAACTGAGCACATGGAAGTCACAGACGCCGCATTTGGCGCCGTGCAGATGCGCTCACCCCTTGATTTTCGCTCCAGTGACGTACTCCTCCCTAGCAGTCTGTCGGAGTGAAATTTTACGTTCCATTTGTGGCCTATTTGTGAGTCTAAGTAGAGCTTCGTGCCCTAGTTTTGGTCAAATACAGACC
>JAAEPW010000548.1 GCA_024232355.1 Chloroflexota bacterium
GCGTCCCAAGGAATTCGACCTGCTGCTGACACTGGCCGAGCACCAGGGCATCGTCCTCAGCCGCGAACAACTCCTCAACCTGGTGTGGGGATACGACTTTTATGGCGAGACACGCACCATAGACGTGCACATCGCCCAACTACGCAAGCGGTTGACCAACGCCAGCGCCGAGATTGAAACCGTGCTGGGCGTGGGATATAAACTTGTATCATAAAACGGCAAGCGCCCCACCCAGGTGTGGCGAGGCGCTTGTTACTTGATGCTGTGTCCTTATATTCGATCTGTGCATAGCTGACAGCGACTTGTATTGCCCCCTATATCTATGACCTCAAAATTTTCGTACTGTGAGCGGCAGATAAACACGCCAACCGTTGACGACGACGGTGGCCGAGACACTGTCACCACTCTCGGTGTCGGTCAGCCAGGCAGTGTTGACGATAGGCAGCGATAGGGACAACGATGCGGAGCCGGTGATGCCTTGCGTGACCTGGAACCGGATCACCTGGGTGGTGTGAAGGGGCAGCACTCCCTGCCAAACGATCGCTCCGATAGTGGGACTGTAGACCGCAGGCGGTGCGAGGGTGCTGGTGATGCTGCCAGAAACGTAGCGCGCGGCGCTCGGCAGCGGGTCCCACAGGCGGGCGTCCGGGCTGGCGCCGGATAGGGTCAAGGTGTAGGTCAGCGCTTCGTTGTTACGCAGGTTATCCCTGGGCGTGGCTTGCTTGTTCAGAGAGAGAAGAGGCATCAGTTGGGCGTACCTTAGGTCGCCGTACCACTCATCATAGTAACTGATGTGGGGCCGATTTGCTCCGTCCAGGGTCAGCGAGCTAAACTCGCCTACATCTCCTTCGCTGTCCACCGTCTCGATCTGCCAGCCCGACCCATCGCGCCAGGCGTACTTTAGATCCCCGTCGCCATAGTAGCTGATGTGGGGGTGGCCCATCCAATCCAGCGCCAGCGAGTTGTATTGACATACATATCCCTCGCTGTCCACCGTCTCAATGTGCCAGCCCAATCCATCGTACCAGGCGTACTTTAGGTCCCAGTTGCCACAGTAGATGATGTGGGGGCGGTCCGTCCCGTCCAACGCCAGGGAGGTGGTACCTATATCTCCCTCGCTGTCCACCGTCTCGATATACCAGTCCGACCCATCGTGCCAGGCATACTTTAGATCGCTGTTAGACTGATCGTGGTAGCTGATGTGGGGGCGGTCCGCTCCGTCCAGCGCCAGAGAGGTGTAGAGACCTACATATCCCTCGCTATCCACCGTCTCGATGTGCCAGCCCAATCCATCGTGCCAGGCGTACTTTAGATCCCAGTTACCACAATAGCTGATGTTGGGGCGCTCCGCTCCATCCAGCGCCAGAGAGGTGTAGCCACCGACAGATTCCTCGCTCTCCACCGCCTCAATGTGCCAGGCTGCCCCATCGTGCCAGGTATACTTTACGCCGTTCCCATAGTAGCTGATGTGGGGACGGTCCGCTCCGTCCAGTACCAGCGAGGTGTAGCTACCTACGTTTTTGCTGTCCACTGTCTCAATGTGCCAGGTTGCCCCATCGTGCCAGGTGTACTTTAGGTCACGGTTATTCCAGTCGTGGTAGCTGATGTGGGGTCGGTCCGTCCCGTCCAGTGCCAAGGAAGTATACATGCCCACGTCCACATTTCGAGCTTCCTCCACCGTCTCAATGTGCCAGGCTGCCCCATCGTGCCAGGTGTACTTTACGCCGTTCCCATAGTAACTGATGTGGGGGCGGCCTGTCTGGTCCAGCGCCAGCGAGGCGTAGATACCACTGTTGTCCACCGTCTCGATGTGCCAGACTGTCCCATCGCGCCAGGCGTACTTTAGGTTATAATTGTAACAGAACATAAACTCATCATCCCACCCTCCACAAACGTTGTAACTGATGTGGGGTTGGCCCGCCTCATCCAGTGCCAGAGAGGTGCGGGTATCAACACGTTCCTCGCTGTCCACCGTCTCAATGTGCCAGACCATCCCATCGTTCCAGGCATACTTTAGATCGTCGTTACTCCAGTCGATATAGCTGATGTGGGGTTGGCCTGCCTCATCCAGTGCCAGGGAGGTGTGACCACCAACACCTTTCTCGCTGTCCACAATCTCAATGTGCCAGGTCACCCCATCGTGCCAGGCGTACTTTAGGTCCCCGCTGCCAAAATAGCTGATGTGGGGACGATCCGCCCCGTCCAGCGCCAGCGAGGTGTAGAAACCGACATATCCCTCGCTGTCCACTGTCTCAATGTGCCAACCCAACCCATCATGCCAGGCGTACTTTAGGTTACTACTTTCACAGACACCAAGATTCCAAATTCCACAATCGTAGTAACTGATGTGAGGTCGCCCCGCCTCATCCAGTGCCAGGGAAGCGTCGTGACCAACGTATCCCTCGCTGTCCACTGTCTCAATGTGCCAGACTGCTCCATCGTGCCAGGCATACTTTAGGTCGTCGTTACTCCCATCGTAGTAGCTGATGTGGGGGCGGTCCGTCCCGTCCAGCGCCAAGGAAGCATACGCGCCCACGCCAAACGATTCATCTACCGTTTCATAGTTCCACTTTGTCCCATCGTGCCAGGCATAGCGCAAGTGCGTTTCCCCATAGACGATGTGCGGGTGACCATTGCTGTCCAGCCGCAGATTGCGATTGCTCATCTCCCAGAATTTCGTGGAACAATCCACACACTCAATGTCCCAGTCGCCAGCGGAGGATTGCCCCAATCGAGACGTCGAGGAGAGGTTGAAAGCACTGGTGGGTAGGTGCTCGACGACGTCAGTGCGATTCGGTGCGTGCAGTGCTTTGACGGTAGTTACGCTCAGATTGGTGTTTGCCTGTGGCTCGGCTGCTCTGGTGAGGTAGTGTCTCGTCGTCGAGGCGTTGCTCAACAGCAAGGCCAGGATGAACAGAATCGTGAATATTCTCGCAGCTTTCATCTTGCGTCCCTCCGGCATATTTGTCCCTGGAAAGTTTTCCTCGTATGTATATCATAGCACAAAACAGTTTACGAGGGGAAAATGTACACATTTCTTGATCGAACAAAAAAGACCACACAGAAAAGATTTGTTACCAGTTTTCCGGCGATTGCCCAGGGAGGCGTTTATGCAGGGGGAATTGTCTGTTGTCGAGATGGAAGGTATCCAGGATCAAGCGAGAGGGTAATCTCGGTGCTTTGGTTTGTGCACGAGTGCTTGTTCGTGTATAATCAAGGGCGAGTCTCATCAATTAGGCGCAAAAGCAAGAGAATCAAGAAGGACAAAACACAAAGGTCAATAAAAGTGGACAATGAAACTTTTAATTGCAGCCCAATCTATCCTGTTGGAGATGGAAGCATACGCAACCGCTTGCTGGCCCGCCGCGCCGGGTCAAAGGCTACAAAGTGTGAGGCGAGCGTGAGAAATGTATAAAAAACACCCTCAAGTGTGGCTCAAAAATAACTGCCACATTTGAGGGTGTTCTATTGTTCAACCTTAGACGAACTGTCAATCCCTCAAGCAACCTGCCCCTTGAACTGACTAGTATACAAATTCCGATAAAACCCACCCATCGCCAACAACTCCTCGTGCGTGCCGCGCTCAATGATCCGTCCATCGTCGATCACCAGCAGCCTGTCCGCGTCGCGGATCGTGCTCAGGCGGTGGGCGATGACGAAACTCGTGCGCCCCTCCATCAGTCGCAGCAACGCCTCCTGGATGCGCACCTCTGTGCGGGTGTCCACACTGCTCGTCGCCTCGTCCAGGATCAGGATGCTGGGGTCGGCCAGCACCGCGCGGGCGATAGCCAACAACTGCCGCTGACCCTGGCTCAGATTCCCGGCCCGCTCCGAAAGCTGCGTCTCATAGCCC
>JAAEPW010000549.1 GCA_024232355.1 Chloroflexota bacterium
AACGGACAGGTGCCGCACTTATATGTGCAGTGTGCCATTGATTACACAAGTTTTGATGCGGATATTTGAGCTTACCCCCATCTTTCGACAGGTAGTGGTGGAAAATAAGAACACTTTGGGGGCCGTATCTGGCCATGTTCTTGGTGCAGAGGATACCCCGTCCTCCCCAGGGATGCAAGGGGCCGGGGGGTGTTCTTTGGGGCCGTGGAACGGAGCCCGTCTTCGCCGCAGGCGAAGTGCCCGTAGGGCAAGGGCGTAGTGTAACGGCCCCAAAGAATGGTGATTTTTCTCGGCCCTACTGTTCACGATAGTAGTTTCCCGGCGTCCGGTTCTCAAGGCTTGAGTGGGGGCGATGCTCATTGTAGAAGGCAAAGTACCGCTCAAGGCCCTTGTGGAGCGCGTGACCATCGCCGTAGTCGCGCAGGTAGACATCCTCGTACTTGACCGTCCGCCAGAGCCGCTCGATAAAGACATTGTCCAGCGCGCGGCCCCGCCCGTCCATGCTGATGCGTACGTCATTTGCTTGCAGTACGCCGGTGAAATCGCTGCCCGTGAACTGGCTACCTTGGTCCGTGTTGAAGATACCCGGTCTGCCGTTCTGAAGCGATTTCTTGAGTGCCGCGACACAGAAGTCCGCCTCCATGCTGTTGGCAACGTCCCAGGCGATCACGTAGCGGCTGAACCAGTCCATCACCGCCACCAGGTACATGAAGCCGCGGGCCATCGGGATGTAGGTGATGTCGGCGCACCACACCTCGTTGGGTGCCTGCACCACCATATCACGTAGCAAGTACGGGTACTTCACGTGTTCCGGATGGGGGACGCTCGTGTGTGGACCGGGCAGCACCGCCTGCAAGCCCATGACCTTCATCAGCCGCGCCACCCGCTTGTGGTTGACCTTGTACCCTTCCTTCCTAAGCCAATTCGTGATGCGGGGAACCCCGTAGAAGGGATACTGCGTGTAGCACGCGTCAATGCATTTCATGAGCCCCAGGTTCGCCTCCGGCTCACTCGTGTTTGGCGTGTAGTACACACTCGAACGCGCCACGTTCAGCAAGCCACACTGGCGCGATATAGACAATCCAGGATGGCTCCGCTCCACTTGGGCGCGACGTATTTCAGGTGGAGCCGTCAACACTTTTTTTGGAGGAAAGTGACCTCCATTTTGAGCCGCCCAATCTCCTCATAGAGCCGGGCGGTGAGTGCCTCTTCGTTTGTGACACCCGTGCTGCGTCCTCGCTCGAAAAGCTCGGGCGCATTGTTCTGGAGTTGCGCCTTCCATTGCCGGACCTGTGTGGGATGGAGCTTATATTCAGATGCCAACTCGCTCAGCGTCCTGAACCCCTTCAGCGCTTCCAACGCCACCCGCGCCTTGAACTCCTTGCTATGCCGCTTGCGTTGCTTACCCATATCTTGGACTCCTACCTGGCCGCTTCACCCGGCCAATTGTAGCTTAACCACCTGTCCAAAAAGTGGGGGTAACTTCACTCCGACGACCGGTATTCTTGTTGATATGGAGAGAAAGGCGTTACTCATGAACAGACGACAGTTTCTAACCCGTGCCGGAGTGATG
>JAAEPW010000550.1 GCA_024232355.1 Chloroflexota bacterium
CACATGTGTACACTTTTCTTACTTGCGGGTGCAATTCTTTTCGGGTTTTCATAGCATCTCCTTATGATGGGTCTTGGCCCACATCTTGCCATGAAATCCTTTTTCTGTCTATTTTCTCCAAGTGACTTTTGCGGCACTGCGTAAAAGCCATAATTTTCTCCTCCCGTCAAAGTTTACGCACTTGTGATGAAGCAATGCTCTCCATCGATTCACAAAACCGATTGATTTCTTTTTCATTATTGTAATAATGAACCGACGCCCGAACTATATTCTCCAATCCCCGTGCATCCATATCCAAGCGCGTAGATGCCACAGTGGATACAGACACGTTTATCTTTTGTTCGCCCAGCCTGCGACGAATTTCCTCCGGCTCGTGACCGTCCACCGTAAATGTCACAATACCACATTTCTGTTGGCCCAAATCGTGCACCGTTACCCGTGGGATGTCGTCCAGGCGCTGCCGAAGCACGTTGGACAAGCTCAATATGCGCTCCCATATATTCTCGATTCCCCACGACAGCGCATAATCGACGGCAACACCCAACCCGATCTTGCCCGCATAATTCGTCTCCCAATTCTCGAAACGGCGCGCGTCGGGTCGAATTTCGTACTTGTCTCTGGCTACCCACTCTGCTGCGTAAAGGTCCAAAAAGGGCGGTTCCAGTTGTTCGAGAACGTCGCGCCGCACGTACAAGAAACCGGTCCCACGCGGGCCGCGCAGGTACTTGCGCCCCGTGGCAGAGAGCATATGGCAGCCAATCTCATCCACGTTCATAGGCATCTGCCCCACTGACTGGCAGGCATCGAGTAGATAGAGTACATTGGCCTCCCGTGCCACTTTTCCAATCTCAATCGCGGGATTGACAAGCCCGCCGTTCGTCGGTATATGCGTAATGGCGATCAGCTTGGCCCGCTCATCTATCAGATCGCGCAATGCCTCGACGGAAACCTGACCATACTCGTCATTGGGAATTACGTCAATTATTGCGCCAGTCCGCTGCGCGACTTGGAGAAAAGCGATATAGTTGCTCGCGTACTCGGCGACCGAGGTCAATATCCGGTCACCCGGATCGAACGAGATCGAGTAAAAGGCCATGTCCCAAGCACGGGTCGCGTTCTCGACAATGGCAATTTCATCGCGTTGGCAGCCAACCAACGAGCTGACCGAATCGTATACTTGCTCGACAGCCTCGTGCGCAAACCTGGCTGCCTCATAGCCCCCCATCTCTGCTTCGAGCTGCAAATGCGCCACGGTAGCTTTCAACACGGGCTCCGGCATGAGCGACGCCCCGGCATTGTTGAAATGCAGCACCTTTTCACAGCCAGGCGTATCTTGACGCGCACAAAGAACATCAATCGCGGTTCTACCCACTATTCATTCTCCTGTTAAACGGCTATCCATTCGAGAGGTAGCAAGAGGAGAGTGGTGCCCCATTGCTTTGAACATGCCTCGTAATCTATCAAACCACAAGACACCTTTTTTAGTAAACATTAGTATATCCCGACCCAGTACAAAAGTCAAAAATCTGTTGGGGCAGGGCTGTTCAGTTCTAATTTCCCAACGCTCGCAGCCCCAGTCTCGGGGGCGTCTTGGGGTAGAAAACTACTCCAAAACTAATGCTTTGTGGTATGGGCCACCCCCGAGACGGTGGCTGTGAGCACTTTATGTCGAAAACCCGTTAGAACTGAACAGCTCTGGTTCAGTTCGGGTGTAAACAAAATTTGGGGGAGGAGAACAAATCCGCCACAAATTGGTACGAAAAGAGCAGGACAAATTGTACAAAACGAGAAAAAACTATACACTAACATCACGGTTGCTGCTGGACACTTTTCAGACAAAAATAAATACAATTTGGAAGGTTTTTGGAAGGTTAGGACCCCATTTTGTAAGGCGGTTGGAAGGTCGAGGGACTATAATAATAACAGGCAATAACGAATGTCTGGTATTCACCATGCTGCAGCCGCTGGATTGCGGCCTGGCTATAGCAATAGACGCTCTAGATCACAATACAAAAGTCCCAAACTCGGACACAGACCGGTTCCCAACTTGTGCCCGTCATCATTGCCCAGACGGCCAGTGCCTTTGAGGAAAATCATACCGCCATCCTCGCGACCGGCTGCGACGACTTTGCGCAAACTATTTAGAGAATTCGAGATCTTTGACAAGATAGAGCAGCGTTTGGATCTGCACTACATCTACCAAGACCTGGCTCCAGATGAATTATGCGACGACGTTCAGGCCCAAGCCATCTGACACCAACCCGGCCGGCCAATGAATAGTCGAACTGCATCACACCGCCGCTCGGGGGACACTAACCACAAGTTTCAATTTGACAAGATCGTAACCCTGACAAAATTTTTCACTATTGGACACTTTTCGTGTAAGAATATGCTTGGACTCGGAATCGTGCTTGAAGAGTATTTCATTATCCGACATCTTTACCCTTTCGCAGGTTAGGCCACAATTTTGGGCTATTACATGTCCCGACAACAAGTTTTGTCCGCAATTGGCACGATTCTCGAACCTGTGGGAGGGTTTTGCTACCGGACACTTTTTTCTTTAGCCACGAATTTCACGAATTGCCACGAATGTAAATCAAAAATTGGCGTGGTTCAGAACCCTGGGAAGTTAGATATACACTTTTTTTGCGGCCAAACGATTGCACTTGATGATTTTGTGAATTTAGGGTGTAAGCAACTCTTTTGGTGCAAAAACTGGCTCAAAAGGGCGTGAAAACCCTCCAAATTCCCGCTTGTGGGTTGCTGGCTGAGAAAAATCCGAACTGCTAGACAACCTGATAAAAGGGTCTTGAAAAAAGTGTCTATCTAACTTGAACCACGCCCAAAAATTAGTGTAAATTCGTGAAATTCGTGGCTAAAAATTCAGTATCTGTTGTTTACTTGTCAAAAGTGTCCGGTAGTGAAGGGGGGATTACTGCTCGAAATGTCTGGTAGTGAACAAAATTTGAGACAAAAATGGAGGTAGTAAAATGATAAAGTATTTTTTCTCAACCCTGGTTCTTGTGCTGCTCATAAGCAGTCTGCTGACTGCTTGCCAAAAAGACGTCCCGATCTTTGAATGCACCGATGTCATTGGCTGCGTGGAAATCTCCCCCGGTGAGCCGATCAAAATTGGCGTGCTACAGGCGTTGAGCGGCGATGTGGCCATCCTGGGCACCACACAATCTCAAGCGATCGAACTCGCCATAGATAAACGCGGCGGCCAACTCTTTGATCATCCGATTGCGTTGCAGATCGAGGACTCAAAATGCACGGCTGAAGGCGGCGACATTACGGCCTTGAAAATCGTGGCCGATCCCCAAATGGTGGCCATACTGGGGCCCAGTTGTTCTGGAGCCGCGACGACGGCCAGCAAGGTGATGTCTGAGGCCGGACTGGTGATGGTAGCTGGTTCAAACACTGCACCTTCACTGACCGCCATCGCCGGGGAAAAGGGGTCAGATTGGCAGCCAGGCTATTTCCGCACTTCTTCGAATGGCACGTGGATGGGCCAAGCCGCGGCAACAGTTGTTTCTCGTGACCTTGGCATAACTCTAGTTGCCACCATTAATGACGGCGACGCCTATACTCGGGGTCTCACCGATGCATTTGGTCAGGTCTTTACGAAACTGGGCGGCGAGATTGTCATAGACGCCACCATCAACAAAGGAGAAACCAATATGTACCCCGTGCTACAAGCCGTGGCTGCTGAGGAGCCCGAATTGATATTCATGCCCCTCTTTCAGCCGGAAGGGGATCTCATCGTCCTACAAGCCAAAGAAATAGCGAGCCTGGAAAACATTGCCCTATTTAGCGATGCGGCTTTGCTGACCAACGACTTTATTGATACCGTTGGTGAGGCCGGCCTGGGGATGTACTTTATCGATCGTGCCGTGCATCAAACACCCATCGACTATGAATTGCGCGCTGATTACGAGGCAAAATATGGCGAACTGCCCCAAAACATTACCTACATGCTGGGCTACGATGCGACCAACTTGCTTTTACACGCCATAGAATCAGTAGCAATACAAAAAGCGGACGGGACACTTTATATTGGGCGGCAAGCCCTGCGCGATGCTTTGTACGCCACCACTGATTTTGAGGGAGCAAGCGGCACGCTCACCTGCGACGAGTTTGGCGACTGTGGCTTTGCCGAATACAACATTATGCGCTTGGATGATCTTGCGGCCGGGGTCGAAGGGGTCATAGCAAACACAGTTTATACTTTTGCACCGGGTGATGAATAGGCTTGGAGATAGGAACAAAAAAATGATAAAACAAAATTCCTTTTCTGCCATTGTGTTACTGGTGATGACCGCGTGTCTGGTCGCCTGCCAACAGTCCCCACCCTTTGAATGCACCGACGCCATCGGCTGCGTGACCATCGCGCCGGGTGAGCCGCTCAAAATCGGCACACTGCAAGCGTTGAGCGGTAGTGCGACCATCCTGGGCACAACACAATCCCAAACGATTGAACTCGCCATAGACGAACGAGGTGGTCAACTCCTCGGTCATCCCATTGTGCTGCAAGTCGAGGATTCGGGATGCACGTCTGAAGGTGGCGCCGTTACCGCCGCAAAAATTGTGACCGATCCCCAAGTGATGGCTATCTTGGGAACCACTTGTTCTGGAGCGGCAACGACGGCCAGCAAGGTGATGTCTGAGGCTGGTCTGGTGATGGTGACCGGATCCAACTCTGCGCCTTCACTGACCTCTATCGGCGGACAAAAAGGCCAGGATTGGCAGCCGGGCTATTTTCGCACATCTTCTAATGGCGTGTGGACGATCCAGGCCGCGGCGGCGTTCGCTTTCCACGAACTTGGCGTGAGTAAAACGGCTACCATCAACGACGGCGACGCCTTTACCCGGGGCACTACCAACGCATTTGGCCAGACCTTTACCAAATTGGGCGGCGAGATTGTACTGGATGCAACCATCAACAAAGGCGAAAGCAATATGCGTCCCGTGCTGCAAGCCGTGGCTGATTCTGGAGCCGAGTTGTTATTCTTCCCCCTCTTTCAATCAGAAGGTGAACTCGTCATCCTGCAAGCCAAAGCAATAGCGGGCCTGGAAAACATCAACCTATTGAGCAATACAGCGTTGCTGACGGACGACTTTATTGCGAACGTTGGTGAGACTGGCCTGGGGATGTACTTTATGGATCGGGCCACACCTCAAACACCAGCCGACGCTGAATTGCGCGATGCTTATGCATCAAAATATGGCGAGTTGCCCCAACACGTCATCTACGTTGGGTGGTACGACGCGGCGAACCTACTTTTGCACGCCATAGAATCAGTAGCTGTGCAAGACACAGATGGAACGCTTCATATTGGCCGACAGGCCCTGCGCGATGCCCTGTATGCTACCATCAATTTTGAGGGGGTGGGCGGCACACTCAACTGTGACGAGTTTGGTGATTGCGGCGTTGCCGAATACAATGTTTTGCGCTTGGATGATCCTGCGGCCGGGACCGAGGGGGTCAAGGCAAACATTGTTTACACCTTTGCGCTGGGTGATGAGTAGGCCTATCCCGCAGAATAGGGATGAGCAAGTTGAGGAGGGAACAAATGTTGAAACGAAATTTCTTTTCTGTCACTGTGTTACTAATGACGATCGCGTGTATGGTCGCTTGCCAGCAGCCCCCCCCACCCTTTGAGTGCATCGACGTCATTGGCTGCGTGACCATCGCGCCGGGTGAGCGGCTCAAAATCGGCGTATTACAAGACCTGAGCGGCGGCGCGGCGGCAGTTGGCCTCACACAAGTTCGCATCATCGAACTCGCCATAGCTGAGCAAGACCAGCAGTTCCTCGGACATCCCATCGAATTGCAGGTTGAGGACTCGGAGTGTTTGGCAGAAACCGGCACCATTTCTGCCTTGAGGATAACCGTTGATCCTCAGATCGTGGCTATTCTCGGTACAACTTGCTCTGGACCAGCTGCGACAGCAAGCAAAGTAATGTCTGAGGCGGGTTTGGTCATGGTTTCAGGAACCAATGGCGCGTCTTCTTTGACGGCGATCGGAAAAAAGCCAGGCTCTGATTGGTATCCCGGTTACTTTCGAACACAATTGGATTCGGCGGAGCAAGGGAGAGCAGCTGCGGCATTCTCTTTTCACGAGCTTGGCATAACCAAGGCGGCGACGATCAATGACGGCGACACGTTTACGCGGCAACTCGCGGATGCGTTCGAACAAGCGTTCACAGCGTTGGGAGGTGAGGTGGTCATGTCCGCCACGATCAACAAGGGAGAAGAAAATATGCGCCCGGTTCTGACCTCTATCGCTGCTTCTGATGCCGAGTTGCTCTTTTTCCCAATCTTTTTTCCCGAAAGTGCCTTGATCGTCCAACAGGCCAAACAAGTGGCGGGGCTGAAAGATGTTGTCCTCATGGCCAGCAGTTCGACACGAGTCAACGACTTTATCGAGGCTGTAGGGACAGATGGTGTGGGTGTGTACTCGGTCGGCGAGGCACCGTTGGAGAGTGAGACTGCGGATCAACTGGCCGCCGAATATGAATCACAATATGGTGAATTGCCCCAACACGCCACTTTTAGTTACGGCTACGATGCAGCCAACTTGCTCTTGACCGCTGTCGAGGCAGCATCCGTCCAAGACAAAGATGGGACCCTACACATTGGCCGCCAGGCTCTGCGTGACGCCCTGTATGCGACGACCGGATTTGAAGGTGTGACAGGTACACTCAATTGCAGCGAATTTGGCGACTGCGGCGCAGTCAAGATCACTATTGTGCGGCTGGATGACCCCGCCGCCGGGCTTGAGGGATTGTTGTCAAATGTGGTCTATACCTACGCACCTAGTCAATGATACAAGAGACAGTTGCCAATCGTTTTAAACGGAGATTTTGATGAAAAAGAGAAACGTCATGGCGCAACGTTGGCGAAAGATAAGCATCACCACCAAGTTTGGTATTGCTTTTGGCCTGCTATTGTTCCTGGTCTTGTTGGTCTCTACCACCAGCTATTTTGCCCTGATGGCCATTCGCCTCCAGACCAACAAGGCGATCTTGACCAGCACAGAAATTCAACGCCTGGTGCTAGAGATGAACGCCAGCCTGGAACAAGCTCGTCGCATGGAGAGAGATTTTTACTTGAACTATCCAAATGTTGGTTTTGAGCAGGCCAGAGAATCGTATGCCCAACCAACGAGCGCGAAAATTGACGAGGTCGTGGCCTTGAGCGCTCAATTGCAGCAACTAATCGCTACATCAGACACAAATCAGGCATTGCAAGAGAGCAACGTCAACCTAAACTTTTATCTCTCGGCCTCGGACCGTTACAAAGAAACGTTCAACCAAGCAGTCGAGTTATTGGCCCAATTGGCCAATCCTAACACCGGTCTGCAGATGCAACTGGAACAAAAATCCGCCGTGCTTTATGATACACTACCGGCCATTGGCGGAACCGAGTTGATGCTCTTGTATCGCGAGATGCAATCCTGGGAAAAAGACTATCTGCTCGTGCGCAAACGCTTTATTATGCAGTCGGCCTTTAACGTGGGCTCTGACCTGCGCCAGGCTATTGAAACAGCACCTTTATCGGAAGAAAAATCCCAAGCCTTGGCTGCCCTCAGCGATTACGTCTCTGTCGCCCATGAAATCCTAGAACTCGACGTCGTCATTAGCAGCAAATTCCGGGAATTTGATCTACAAGCCCAAGCCATCGACCCGATTGCAAAAGACCTGATTGCGCTGTCTGGCGACCAAGTCGAGCACAGTCGCGCCGAAATTGACCAGACCAGTCGTCTGGCCATGATGGCATTGTTCGTCGCCGCGCTGGCGGGGATAGTCCTGACCGGCCTGGTTGCCGTCATGTTGAACAACAGCATCACGCGCAACGTGATCAAGTTGACCCGAGCCGCCAGCGAATTGCGGCAGGGCAATCTGGACGCATCTGCCCAGGTGGAGAGCGCGGACGAATTAGGCCAATTGGCCGATACATTCAACGCTATGGCTGCTGAACTCGGAAGCAAAATGGTCGAGTTGACCGAACTTAACCAGAGCCTGCAAATCAGCGAGCGGAAATATCGCAAATTATTCCAAGACTCTCTAGATATGATTGCCACCACAACTCCCGATGGCAAACTGATAGACGTCAATGAGGCGGGGGTACGCTTATTCGGGTACAGCGGGATGAAAGAATTGATGGCCCAAAATGTGCAAACGATATATGCCAATCCCGAGGATCGTGAGAGATTTCGGCAAGGTTTGGTGCAGGATGGGGAAATCAGAAATTTCGAGACCCAATTTCTTCATGTGGATGGGAGCATCATTGACGTGATACTCAATGCCACACTCCAACGAACGGAGGACGAATCGATATCGGGCTTTCAGACCATCGTTCACGATATCACCGAACGCAAGCGGACAGAGGAAGAGTTGAGGCTACATCGCGAACACCTCGAAGAATTGGTCAAAGAGCGCACTGCCGAACTGGTGGTTGCCAAAGAACGGGCCGAGGCTGCCAACCGCGCCAAGAGTGCCTTTTTGGCCAACATGAGTCACGAGCTGCGCACGCCCCTCAACGCCATCCTGGGCTTTACTCAGTTGATGCTTCGTGACCCAGCCATCCCCTCACCTCAGCAAAAAAACGTGCGCACCATCCACCAGCGCGGCGAACATCTGCTAGAGCTAATCAACGACGTGCTGGAAATGTCAAAGATCGAAGCTGGACAAGCCACATTCACCGAGAACGATTTTGACCTGTACCAATTACTCGACACCTTGGAGAACATGCTCAGCGTGCGCGCACAAAACAAAGGAATACGACTTGTCTTTGAACGTGCGCCGGGCGTGCCGCAGCACATCCATACCGACGAACGCAAACTCCGCCAGGTGCTCATCAACCTACTTGGCAACGCGATAAAGTTCACGGAACAGGGCAGTGTGACGCTGCGTATCGGGCAAATGGACAATGGCGAACTTGACCTGCCCCGACCGCAGAACAGCACTTGCACACTTGCATTCGAGATTGAGGACACTGGCGTTGGAGTCGCACCGGGAGAGATGAACCATCTCTTTGAAGCTTTTAGCCAGACCGCCAGCGGCAAAAAAGTGCTCGAAGGTACCGGGTTGGGACTGCCCCTCAGCCAGCGTTTTGTACAACTGATGGGCGGTGACATCACTGTGAGCAGCACTGTGGGAGAAGGAAGCATCGTCCAGTTCGATATCCTGGTTACTCTGCCTGCCGACGTGTCCCAAATCGAAAAGCAAAAAACTGAAATCAAAAAAATAGTTGTGGATCTCGCGCCAGGACAGCGGGCTGCCGATGGCGATCCATACCGTATTCTAATAGTCGAAGACAGAAAATTGAATCGTCTAGTGCTAGTTCAATTGCTTACAGATATAGGATTTGAGGTCCGTGAAGCAATTCATGGAGAGGACGCAATTGAAAAATGGCAAGCCTGGAAACCGCATCTGATCTGGATGGATATACGTATGCCGGTGATGGACGGCTATGAAGCCACGAAACGCATCAAATCCCTTATCCAGGCACAGGGCGGCTCCCAGCCTGTGCCCGTCGTCATTGCCCTGACGGCCCATGCCTTTGAAGAAGAGCGGGCCGCCATCCTCGCGGCCGGATGCGACGACTTTGTGCGCAAACCATTTCAACAGAACGAAATCTTTGACAAGATGGCGCAGCACCTGGGCGTGCGCTACATCTACCAAGACATGGTCCCAAATGAATCGGGTAATGTTCAAACCCAAGCCAACCTGACGCCATCTGACTTGGACGACCTGCCCGTCGATTGGGTGGCCGAACTGCGTCACATCGCTGCTCGGGGACGTGCCAAACGCATCCTCAACTTGATCGAGAAAATCCAGCCCGATCATACCCGCGTGGCCGAGGTGCTGACAACGTGGGTTCACGACTTTCAGTTCGACAAGATTATGGCTTTTCTAGAACCATCAGCAAACCAGGAGGAATAGCGATGACAGATACGCAAATTGATCAAAGCAGAGGGGATATCTTGATCATTGATGATACTCTGCTCAACCTACGACTCTTGTCCGATATACTGAGCGAACAAGGCTATGAAGTGCGCGGTGTACCCGATGGCCAGATCGCATTGGATATGGCCAACTTGGAGCCACCAGACTTGATCCTGCTCGACATCAAAATGCCGGGGCTGGACGGCTATAAAGTATGCCGGCGGCTCAAAGCAAACGAGCAGACGCACAATATCCCCGTCATCTTTATCAGTGCCCTGGAAGAGGTGATAGACAAGGTGAGGGGCTTTGAGGTAGGTGGCGTGGACTATATCGCCAAGCCGTTTCAGATCGAGGATGTGCTGGCGCGAGTGGAAACCCATCTCACGCTGCACAACCTTCAAAAGCAGTTACAAGCACAAAACGCCCAGTTGCAGCACGAAATCGCCGAACGCAAACAAGCAGAGGCGGCACTACAAAGACTGAATGAAGAATTGGAGCAACGGGTCGCAAAACGTACAGCTGAACTGGCGAATGCCAATGTCAATTTGGAAGCCGAAATTGCCGAGCGTATGCGGACAGAAGAGGAACGAATTCATCTGTCGACGCAAATCCAAGAACAGGCCCAACGCGTGCAGCAGATTGTGGATACAGTGCCGCAAGGCGTATTCTTACTGGACGCCGAGTTACGCATTCTTTTAGCCAATCCACCTGCTCAAGAGCACCTGGCTGAGCTAGCTGGGGCAAAAGTGGGCGATACACTCACTCACTTGGCCAAACGTTCCTTGGAAGAATTGTTGACATCGCCGCCCCAGGGACTGTGGCACGATGTGGAGGTGGAGGTGGACGATTCTCCGCGCCGCTTTTTCGAGGTAATTGCCAGCCCGATGGAAACTAGACCAGAAATGAAAGGCTGGGTACTGGTCCTTCATGATGCAACCCAAGAGCGAGAGGTACAAGCGCGCATCCATCAACAAGAACGATTGGCCGCTGTGGGACAGTTGGCCGCTGGCATCGCCCATGACTTTAACAATATTATGGCTGTGATCATCCTCTACAGTCAGATGGCCCTCCGATCTCCCGATTTATCTCCCAAACTTGAAGAACGTATGGGAATCATCAACCAGCAAGGACGGCAGGCATCCGAATTGATCAACCAGATTCTAGATTTTAGCCGCAGCGCGGTGCTCGACCGCCAATCGCTCGATTTGGTGCCGCTCTTGAAGGAACAGGTCAAGCTGTGGCAGCGTACGCTGCCAGAAAACATACAGATCAATCTGGCGCACGGCACAGACGACTATATCATCAACGCCGACCCCACGCGAATACAACAGGCATTTATGAACCTGGCAGTCAATGCACGGGACGCAATGCATAAAGGGGGAGATCTGTACATCGGCCTGGAGCAGATACAGATTGATCATGCGACACCTTTACCTTTACCAGAGATGCAGCCAGGTGAGTGGGTGCGCGTGACCGTAACAGACACGGGAACGGGGATTTCGGATGACATTTTACCTCACATTTTCGATCCCTTTTTTACCACCAAATCACCAGGCGAGGGCACAGGATTAGGGTTAGCCCAAGTATACGGCATCGTGACGCAGCACGATGGCTTGATCGATGTATCAAGCAAGGTCAGGGAAGGAACGACGTTCATCATCTACCTGCCCGCTCTACAAGTACTGCGACAATCCGATATCTCGGCCAAGACACAGGACATGTCGCAAGGTCATGGAGAAACCATCCTAGTGGTAGAGGACAATACCGAAACACGGGCAGCGCTGGTGAGCAGCCTGGAACTGCTAAACTATCAGCCACTAGAAGCATCCAACGGACGGGAGGCTCTGGACGTGTTTCAGCAACATGGCAATGAAATCGCACTGGTGCTAAGCGATATGGTAATGCCAGAGATGGGTGGTCAAGCATTGGCCCAAACATTGCGACAGCGAAATCCTGCTATACGCATCATCTTGTTGACCGGGCACCCCATGGTGCAAGAGATAGAGACATTGCAAAAATTCGGGATTATAGAGTGGCTAAAAAAGCCGTCAGACCTGGCGCAACTGGCGCAGGTATTGACCCGGGCTTTGGAAAAAGATGGCTCTGGGATTTCGTAGGGCACTCCAAGCGGGTGTGTCACCCACCTCCCCCATCTAGAAACAAAATAATGATTTCATCCCAGATATGAACGGCCCTGGAGATGGTACACCCCCTTTGAGCAATTTGTCATACTCCCAGATATAAGGGCTGCCATATGAACTAGCAAAGAGCCTTGACTTTTTGCCAACACTCTGGTATACTAGTGGTATACCAGAGTTATCCGTAACGAAAATCTCGCTTTGTTCGCCGCCCCGAGGACGGGACTTGGAGCGTTTACATTTTTCTATAATACCAGAAAGGATAGCATGTCAGAACGACAAACTGCTTCTCTAGCCGAACAAGCCTATGCCCGATTGCGCCACGAAATCCTGACCTGTATCCTATCGCCAGGCCAGGTGGTATCGGAGCGCGAACTGGCCCGCCAATACGAGGTGAGCAAGACCCCTATCCGTGAGGCGTTGAGCCAGGTTTGTCACGACGGGCTAATGCAACGTCTCCCAGGCCGGGGGTATATGGTCGCGCCGATCACCATCAAGGATGTACGGGACCTCTTTGATCTACGCTTGATCCTAGAGACGACCGCGGCGGAGCGAGCGGCCCAGCACCCTGAATCTGCGCAAATTGTGGCGCTAAAAGAGATGTCGTCCGTCAGCTACCGCTTGGACGACCCAAAAAGCCACGTCATGTTTCTCAAAACGAATCGTGATTTTCACCTGGCCCTGGCCGAGGCGGCGGGGAATCGCCGCTTGGTAAAAACAATGGAAGGACTGATGGTCGAGATGGATCGCCTTTTCCACCTGGGACTGCGTTTGCGGGACAGCAGTATCGAGATGAAGCAGGAACACCAACAAGTTGTGGCGACCCTGGAAATGGGAGATGTCGAGGGGGTGCGGGATGCAATTGCGCGTCAAATCAATACCTCGCGAGATCGGATTCTGGAAGCGATTATGCAGGGAGATATTCAACCGGTCCAAGTGGGTGGATAAATCTGGAGAACACACAAACAAGGAGTATAAAAATGCCGTTTGTTGACTATAAGGGAACACAACTCAAAGTAGATGGAGATGGCTTTATCGTCGATCCCTCATTGTGGGACAAGGACCTGGCCTGCTTTTTGGCAAAGCACGAAGAGGGAATCACAGAATTGACGGACGACCACTGGACGATCATCAATTACCTGAACGCGTATTACAAGGAGCATGACAAGGCTCCGATAGTCCGCAAACTGTGCCAAGAGACCGGGTTCAAGCTCAGGTACATCTATGAACTGTTCCCCAACGGCCCGGCCAGGGGTGCGTGCAAAGTCGCTGGATTGCCCAAGCCGACAGGCTGTGTGTAAAGAAAAGTCAATTATGAAATTTACAGAGTTCCAACACCTGACGCATCAAATCGGCACGACGATCCTGGTGCTGCTCTATGCCTTGCGGTTGATCATCCTCTTTCGTCGACGGTTGGCGCGGGATATCGCCAGCGACGCCAAGGGCGATATCTGGCGCGGCACGATGGAAGCTTTTGTCACCATCGCCGCGCCCTGGCGGATGGAGAGCACCCGCAAGCACTGGATGCGCTACGTCGAGTTTATCGTCTTTCACTTGGGCGTGTTGGCAAACATCGTGCTGTCGTTTGCCATCGCGTATGCGCCAGACGTCTTGACCGTGCCGGTGCGCAACGTGGCTCTTGTTTTGCTCGCGGCGGCGTTCGTCGCGGGCGGCGTTCGCTTGTACCGCCGGGTCAAGCTCGCCGAGATGCGCGTCATCAGCTCGCCGGACGACTATATTGCGATGGTTGCCGTACTGCTGTTCCTGTTCACCGGCCTATTGAGTTTGCTTGGCTGGGGACCGGGGATTGCGGCCTATTTTGTCATCGCCGCGCTGTTTTTAGTATACGAACCATTTAGCAAGATTCGTCACTATATCTATTACCCGTTCGCGCGTTATTTTTATGGCGTGTCGTTCGGGCGGCGCGGCGTGATCGGTCGGGAGTAGGGAAAGACACATGGCTAATTCAAAAGAGATCGCCCAGGCCCTACAAATACTCGACCAGCGCCTCACGCGCCAACTGGAAACCTCGATGCAGGCTTGCGCGCATTGCGGGCTGTGCAACGATTCGTGCCATTATTACGCTTCGATCCGCAAGCCGGAAATGGTCCCCACCTACAAGACCGACCGACTGCGCAACGTGTGGAAACGGCACTATGACTGGCTCGGCCAGATATGGCCATGGTACGTCGGCGCGCGCGAACTCGACGACGATGTCATCGCACAGCTTGTGGACACCGCCTACGGCGCGTGCACGATGTGCGGGCGCTGTGTGATCAACTGCCCCTTTGGCGTGGACACGCGCATGATCATCCGCACGGCGCGCGCGATGCTGAACGCCATCGGCCTGACGCCCCAGGGAATGCAGGATATTGTAGACCTACACCTCGAAACCAAGAACAATATGGGCGTGGACAACGTCGATTTCCGCGAAACCATCGAATGGCTGGACGAGCAATTATGTGATGAACTAGAGGTCGAGGGGCCCGTTATCCCGCTCGACAAGCAAGGCGCACGGGTGATGTATATGGCCAACCCGCGCGAAATAAAGTTCTCTCCGCTCACATTCATGGCCGCCGCCAAGATCATGCACGTCGCGGGCGAAGATTGGACGATGAGCACCGACTATTGGGACGTGACCAACTATGCGCTTTTCTCCGGCGACGATGACGCCGCGCGGCAGATCGGCTTGTGGGCGCTGGAAGCAGCGACCAAGCTGGGCGTGCAAGAAGTGTGGATGGCTGAATGCGGTCACGGATACCGCGCGTTGCGCTGGGAAGCGGAGAATTGGCTGGGTCAGCCGTTTCCTTTTCACGTGCGCGGCTTTGTCGAGCCGATGGCCGAATATATCCGCGACGGACGTTTTCGACTCGACCCGACCAAGAACCCCCAGCCAGTGACATATCACGATCCCTGCAACCAGGCTCGCAACGGCGGCATTCTGGAAGAGCCGCGCTACATTCTCTCCCAGACCGTGACGGATTTTCGCGAGATGCTGCCCAATCGCCAGCACAACTATTGTTGTGGCGGCGGCGGCGGCATGGTGGCGATGGACGAATTCGCTGAACGGCGTCTGGCTGCTGCCCAAGTCAAGGCCGAGCAAATACAGGCGACCGAAGCCAAGATCGTTGCTACTTCGTGCCATAATTGTATAGATCAACTAACCGACGTGAATCGCAAGTACGAGATGGGTACGCGAGTCAAGAATTTATGTGAACTGGTGGCCGATGCCATCATCTGGCCGCCCGAAACTGAATGAAATATCCCCTGGTGGGAACAAAAAATCCATAAAAAAAAGGAGACCCCCAATGAGCGAACTAATTTACCTGGACAACGGAGCGACGTCTTTTCCCAAGCCCGAGGACGTCTATGTTGCGATGGACCAGACCTACCGGAGGTTGGGCGTCAATCCCGGACGATCGGGCTATGACATCTGCCTGGAGGCCGGATCGGTTGTCGATGACACACGCAAGCTGCTGACGACGCTCTTTAACGGCACGGATCCAAACCGGCTTTGCTTTTCCTACAATTCTACCGACGCCCTGAACCTCATCATCTTTGGCATGCTGCGCCCCAGCGACCACGCCATCTCAACCACCATCGAGCACAATTCGGTACTGCGGCCGCTCTACCATCTCGCGCGAGATAATGACGTGGCGGTCGATTACGTCCCCTTTGACGATGCGGGATTTGTTGATCCCGACGAAATCAAGAAAAAATTCCGGCCAAATACCCGCCTAGTCATCGTCAACCACGCATCCAACGTCGTCGGGACCGTTCAGCCGATCCGCGAAATCGGGCAGTACTGCCGCGAGGCCGGTATTCCGTTTGCTATCGACTCTTCCCAGTCGGCGGGCAAGATTCCTATTGACATGGAGGAGCAATTCGTGGACGTCGTTGCTTTTACGGGTCACAAATCCATGTTTGGTCCTATGGGGATCGGCGGCCTTTACGTTCGAGAGGGAATCAAGATCCGGCACACGCGGGCGGGCGGATCGGGCGTCCGTTCAGCCGACCGTGCTCACATTGAAGAGTACCCCTTCCGCCTGGAATATGGCACGCCCAACGTCCTGGGCATCGCGGGCCTTCAGGCCGGGGTCAAGTGGGTCCTCAACAAAGGGCTTGATGAAATTCACGCGCACGAGATGAAATTGACCCAGATGCTGCGCGACGGACTCGCCGCCATCCCTGGAGTAACCCTGTATTGCCAGGACGACCTCGCCAACCATATCGCCGTTCTGCTCTTTAACATAGACGGCATGGACCCTGCAGACGTCGGAACGCTGCTAGACGTTGACCACAACATCGCCTGCCGGACCGGCCTCCACTGCGCGCCCCTGGTGCACGAGCAACTGGGAACCGCCAATGCCCGTGGCGCAGTCCGATTTGGCATCGGGCCATTTAACACAGAGGAGCACATCCAGACCGCCATCGAGGCCATCAAAGAAACCGCAGCGTTCGCAAACCGCTAGAGAGCAATATTTCAGATTCAGTACCAGACACTTTTAGCCACGAATTTCGCCGTTTCACTATTTCACAAATATAAGCAACGCGGTGAAATTCGTGGCCAAAAAACTCGGTAATTGTTGACCATTTACATCAAGTATCTAGTAATGAGATTTCAGATAGACGGAGGTTTCCATGTCAAAGAACGATAACCATCGCAGAATTCGTGAACTGGCTTCGCTAATCGGCAACACGCCGCTCTTGGCCATCAGGTTCACGTTTCGGGGGCAAGAGCGAGTGCTCTATGCCAAAGCTGAGAATTTGAACATGACGGGCAGCATCAAAGACCGGATGGCGTTCCACATCATAAAGCAAGGGTATGCCAGGGATGCCCTCAAACCCGGGTCCCTCATCATTGAGGCCACGAGTGGGAATACGGGGATCGCCTTTGCCGCAATCGGCCGCGCGTTGGGGCACCCGGTCACCATCTTTATGCCAAACTGGATGAGTAGTGAGCGGATCAATCTCATCAAAAGTCTGGGTTCGGAGATCGTCCTGGTAAGCAAGGATGAAGGCGGTTTTCTCGGCAGCATTGAGCGCGCTGAAGAGTTGGCCGAGGCCACAGAGAACGCGTTTCTGCCCCGACAGTTTTCGAACGAGGACAATACCAACGCCCACTATGAAACTACGGGACCCGAAATATGGTGGCAGCTAAAATATCGCTCCCTGCAGCCCGACGCTTTTGTAGCCGGTGTAGGAACGGGGGGAACCATTATGGGAACAGGCCGCTTTCTCAAGGAACAGCATCCCTCGATCAAGATTTATCCTTTGGAACCATCCAATTCTCCGACCCTTTCTACGGGTTGCAAGGTGGGCAAGCATCGGATCCAGGGGATATCCGACGAGTTCATCCCTCCTATTATGGACCTGGATAGCCTGGATGATGTGGTGAGCGTAGATGACGGGGATTCAATCTTGATGGCTCAAAAGCTCGCGGCTCAACTTGGACTCGGAGTTGGTATTTCTTCGGGGGCGAATTTCCTGGGTGCTCTGCGAATACAGAATGAGATGGGCGGCGATGCGGTTGTCGTCACAGTCTTTCCTGACGACAACAAAAAATATCTCAGCACCGATCTGTTGAGAGATGAGCCGGTAAAGGAGACCTTTCTCGCGCCAGACGTCGAGCTCGTGCGGGTTCGAGCGTTCAAACGAGTGTGCCACACTTGCTGCGATCCAGAGGAGTGTATAGAAGTGGCAACAATGGACATTATCAAAGAGGAAGGTTCTCTGCCCCACTGCCCCAGGAGGATGTAAAGCGAGAACACTGTCAAAAGGCCGTTTATGAGAAGCGCGCGTTTACGTTTGTGCCGAAAACGCGCGCTTTTGTTTACATACCTCAGACAAACCTCAAAATGTACAGACCTTTGAGATATTGAATGCGATGTGATGGGGTCTAGCTTGTGTCAAATTCATAGCCTGACTACATTTTCGGCAAATTCGCCTTTGGGACCCTGGCAAACTTGAAATTCAACTTGTTCGCCTTCATCCAAAGACTTGAACCCATGACCTAGGGCAATTGCATTTATATTCAGATTTGCCCAGGAAGGCTCCTAGCCCCAGGGCTGTTCAATTCTAACGATCTTTCGGTACAGATCGCTCACAGCCACCGTCCCAGGGGCGGCCCATGCGACAAAACATCGACTTGAGAGTAATTTTCTGCCCCAAATCGCCCTCGGGGACCCTGTACTTGGCAGTTCAGGACAAGTGCGAGGGCTAGAGCCTCGGAAAGCTAGAATTGAACAGCCCTGCTCCTAGCCCCCGTCCCGAGGGCGTATTAGGGACAAAGCTGTCTCGCGTGAGCCGCCCCCGAGACATTGTCGTCTCTCACCTTCTTCAACTGTATATTCAGTGTCGACTTGCTTTACAAGTACGTACCGTATAGAGTTAAAATCCCCATCTCTATCCCAAGGACATGGCCTGGGTAAAGATACGCATAAAGCGGGGTTCGGTAGCCAGCTCGATGTAACCGACACGGCGGGCGATCTCTTGCGCCTCGACCCGTTTACTGCGAGAGATGAGGGCTAGCTTGGCTCCCATTCCGGCGGCGTTCCCCACCTGCCGGAAGCGATCCGCCGACAGTTGCGGCAGCATCCCGATAGCCATCGCGCTGGACACATCGATGTAGGTGCCAAAGGCCCCGGCGATGATAACGTGATCGATCTCTTCCTCGGAAAGCTCTTGGGCTTCCAAGAGGATCTGGACGCCAGCCCGCATCGCGCCTTTGGCCAGTTGGAGCTCTCGTACATCCTTTTGCGTGATGGTGACTGCTGCCCCCCCACCCCGCTCTTTTTCGTTGACCAGCACAAACTCGCGGACGCCGTCGTCGCTATTGGCGCGCACTCGGGGATGTTCGCCCAACCGCCCCTTGGCGTTCAGGATTCCGGCCCGGTACAGCTCAGCCAGACCGTCCAGAATGCCAGAACCGCACAACCCCACCGGCGGTGCTCCTCCGATGGTCTGGTACTCGATTTGACCATCCCCCAACCGCACGTGCTCGATGGCCCCCTTGGCCGCCCGCATCCCATGTTTGATGTGCGCCCCCTCAAAGGCCGGGCCAGAGGCGCAAGAGACGCACGTCATCACGCCGTGGTTTGCGAGGCAGACCTCGGTGTTGGTGCCAATGTCCAGGGCCAACACCACCCCTTCAGCCTGGGCAACCTCTGTGGCCAACAGCATCGCCACGTGATCGGCACCGACGTAACCGGCGATATTGGGCAATAGGTGTACGGTTGCTCCCGGCGCGATGTTCAGACCCACATCGCGTGCTTTGAGGTCCAAAGCCGCCTCGACGGCCGGCACATACGGCGCACGCGCCAGTTGATCCACAGGCAGACGCAGGAAGAGATGGTGCATCGCCGTGTTGCCCACCACCACCGCCTCGACGATCTCTGCCGGGTCGGCGGCGACCTCGGCGCACATATCGGCTGCCATCTGGTCCAAGGCGCTTAGCACCATCTCTTGCAATTGTGCGGCTTCCGCTGGGCCTCCGTTGGCGTGGGCCATACGGGCGATCAGGTCCTCGCCGTACGCGATCTGGGGATTCATCACGCCTCGGGATGCCAACGTCTGGCCGCTCTCCAGATCCATCAGGTAACCGGCAACCTTTGTGGTTCCCAGGTCCACGGCCAACCCCAATGGACGGCGCGATGGATCGATCAGAGCGACAACCTCTCGGCTGTTATCTCGCGCCACGGCGTTGGCCTGCCAATTGTCAGCTCGCACCTGTGGGGAAAGGGTACGTAGGACCTCAATGTCTACATCGTAGCTTGCTATTTGATGCTGTTGCTCTAACGCATCCAGCAGCCGCTGGTCATCTGACCGCAAGTCACTATCTTGCAGCGAGGGAGGCGTTAGCTGTACCAGACAAACGCGAACCAAAGGTTCCACATCGACGGTGATCTCTTGCCCCTCAACCTGGGTCCGTTGCGGGGCCGTCAGCGACTCGGGCGGCACACTCACCTTGCAGTCGCTCAAGGGGGTCGCCCGACAGGCCAACCTGTAGCCGGCTGCCAGTTCCCGAGATGTGAGAAACTCGCGCTCCTTGGGCGTCAATTCCGAGACCTGCCCTTCCAGAATTTGCACCTGGCAGCGACCGCAGGTCCCCGTGCCACCACATAGGTTGACCAGGTCCACGCCCAGCTGGCGCGCGCAATCGAGCAATGATTGACCATCGGGACATACTCCCCGGCGGCCTACGGGCTCAAATTCGATGTGGATGGTCATGATTGCCTCCTTTGCAAACGGTATTATATCACGACACCGAGTTATTCTGAAATTAGGCCCTTTGCCGCTCTCTCATTGCCAACATTGTTGCAGTTTTTGACATTTCACTGGCTCAACTGTAGAATGATAATGGAGCGTTGTGTCACCGTGTTTGGCAGCAGGTAATCGAACTTGGTAAGCAGACCGGTTTGCTTTGCATAGAAAAACATCCCAGGACGAGCATTCACATTTTCAGTCAGCCATCCGAGATTGTGCACACTAGTATGTTGAGGGATACGTGAGATGAACAACCAAGACAAAACAAAACCGACATCCACAGCCAAACAGCAACCCGCCGAAGAAAGCCAACACGCGGCATTGCAAGCCACACACGCATTGAGAGAAAGTGAGCATAAATTTGCCACAGCCTTTATGGCAAGTCCGGATAGTATCCTCATTACCCGGGTAAAAGATGGCAAGGTGATCGAAGCCAACGAACGTTTCCTCCAGATCATTGGATACACGCGCGACGAGATATTGGGAAAGACAGCGGCCGAGATCCAGAACTGGGCAGATGCCAACAATAGACAACGATTTGTGGATACCCTTCGAGAGACGGGCCAGGTTGAAAATATGGAGACACAGTTTCGCAACAAGGATGGTACTGTGTCAGATTATCTCATTTCGGCCCGCCCACTGATGGTCGGGGGAGAGCAATGTGTCATCTCGATTACGCGTGACATCTCGGAGCGCAAACGAGCAGAGCAAGCACGCAGAACATCCGAGGCCAGTTATCGCTCGATATTCAACTCGGTCAACGATATGATTTTCGTCCACGATATCAAGACCGGCAGGCTTCTCGACGTGAATGCGAAAACGATCGAGGTTTTCGGTTATACGCGAAAAGAGTTTCTGCCTATGCGAGTTGAGGATTGGAGCCAGGGTACGTCTCCTTACAGCAACAAGGAAGCTCGACAATGGATCGCCCAAGCCGCGATGGGAACGCCGCAGATATTTCCCTGGATATGCAAAAAGAAGGATGGCGAGTTGTTTTGGACTGAGGTCAGTCTAAAAAAGGCCATTTACCAAGGCACGGAAAACATACTGGCCGTAGTGAGAGATATTACCGAACGCAAGCAGGCAGAAGAAACACTGCGCCGCTACACCAAACAGCTAGAAACGCTACACCAGATGTCACAAGATTTGGGGTCATTGTATCACGACCCAGAGACATTACTTTTTCAAATTGTGGAAAGAGGGGTCAAGCTCGTCAATGCAGACCGTGGCAGCATATACATGTACCGGCCAAAGTCTCAGATATTGGATCTTACAGCCAGATACAATCTATCCTTTCAACCAACAGGAATCACAATGGAACGGGGAGAAGGGCTGGCCGGAAAAGTATGGGATACCGGTGAAGCACTGATCGTAGATGATTACGGCAGTTGGCCAGGTCGATCACCCCAATGGGCTGATTATGAAATTGGCACCATCATCGGCGTACCCATCAAGTGGGGAGACGAATTCCTGGGCATAATGAACACACATTTTAACACACGAGAAGATAATTTCACATCTGAGAACGTCGAGTTGCTCTCACATTTTGCAAACTTTGCCGCCATCGCCATCAATAATATGCGATTGTGGGAAAATGCAAAACGAGAGATTGCTGAACGCAAACAGGCAGAAGCGGCCTTACAAGAGCAAACATATGCACTGCGAGAAAGCGAAAAGAGAGCAAAGCAACGCCAAATGTATTTGGAACGAGTGCTTGCGGCTGCTCCTGATGCCATCGTGACGATGGACCCCAACTACCAAATTATCGAGTGGAACCCAGGGGCAGAAAAGTTGTTCGGATACCTCAGACACGAGACAATTGGCCGGAATCTCGACAATCTCATCACCAGCCCCAGCGTTCTGGAAGAAGCGGTTGGTTTCACACAGGTGGCTATGCAGGGGCAAGACATCGGCCCGGTTGAGATCGTTCGGCATCGCAAAGATGGCTCTTCTGTGGACACAATCCTGGCCAGCTCTCCAATTTTTGCCAACGAGGAATTGATCGGGTTGATTAGCGTCTATACAGATATCACCGACCGCAAGCGAGTGGAGAAGGAACGAGCGCAAATTCAGGAACAAATGCAGGAACAGGCCCAGCGCGTGCAACAGATCGTAGACACGGTGCCAGAAGGCGTGCTTTTGTTGGATGCTACAGGGCACGTCATACTGGCCAATCCGTTAGGTGAAAAAGAGTTGGACACATTGGCCAATGCACGAGTAGGCGATATTCTCACCCACTTGGGAGACCATCCACTAGATACGTTGCTGACCTCGCCTCCCAAGGGACTGTGGCATCAGGTGACAACCAACCACCGCAATTTCCAGGTCATCGCCCGATCACTGGAGACGGGGGTGGAGGCCGGCGGTTGGGTTTTGGTCATCCGGGACGTGACTCAACAGATCAAAGTTGAACGGCGCATTCATCAACAAGAACGATTGGTCGCTGTAGGTCAACTGGCTGCCGGCATCGCCCACGATTTCAACAACATTATGGCAACCATTATTCTCTATGCTCAGATGACGGCCCGAAAAGAAAATTTGCCCGATACCGTTCGCGAACGGATGGTGACGATCAACGACCAGGCCCAACACGCAACCCGGTTGATCCAACAGATTCTCGATTTCAGTCGACAAGCGGTGCTCGAACAACGCCCTCTCGACCTGGTTCCGCTCTTAAAGGAACACATCAAACTGCTGGGGCGCACACTCCCCGAGAGCATCGAGATCGAGTTGGCATGCAGGCCAGACGAGCACACCACGCTGTTCACAGTCAATGCGGATCCAACGCGAATGCAACAGATGATCACCAATCTGGCACTCAATGCACGAGACGCAATGCTGACCGGAGGAAGCTTGTACATCGGCCTGGAGCGCATCGAGGTCAGATCAGAAAAATCACCCCTCGTACCAGAGATGGCAGCAGGCGAATGGATCAAGATAACAGTATCCGACACAGGAACGGGCATTCCGCCCGACGTATTACGGCATATCTTTGAGCCTTTTTTCACCACCAAGGCGTCGTTGGGGAATGGACTAGGACTGGCGCAGGTACACGGCATCGTGGGGCAGCACGAAGGCAGGATTGAGGTCGAGACCCAGATCGGCGAAGGAACAACCTTTACGATCTATCTGCCAGCCTTGTCGGTATCAGAAGAACCATCTGACGTTTTCTCCAAGCCCCCCTCGCCTCTATTATTGGGGCAAGGGCAGACCATCCTGGTAGTAGAAGATGCCGCCGACGTGCGGCAAGCACTGATACAGAGCCTGGAGACATTGAACTATAACATGCTGCAAGCAACGAATGGGCAAAAAGCACTGGCGATGCTAGAACAGCACGGTGATGAGATTGATCTGTTGCTGAGCGATGTGGTGATGCCGGTGATGGGCGGCAAGGCGCTATTGTACGCCTTGCGGGAAAAAGGATGGACAATGCCAGTGGTAATGCTGACCGGTCACCCTTTGAAAAAGGAAATGGACGAGTTGCGTGCGCAAGGGCTCACAGATTGGATGCCCAAGCCTCCCGAGTTGGAGCAACTGGCTGAGGTGGTAGCTCGGGCGTTGGATGCAGACTGACAACTCGTCTCGTATAGAAAAACAAGGAGAGGAATGATGTTGAATCCTAGCACATTTGGTATGGCAATTATCGCCATTGGTGGCATTCTATTCGTTCTGTTTATTCAGGTGGGTGTCGTGGCCTCTCGCTACCAGAAAACTGGCCCCAATCAAGTACTCGTAGTTTCAGGACGTAAACACATTGTCATCAATCCGGTGACAGGAAAAAAAGAGACTGTCGGTTTCCGCATTGTTCTAGGCGGTGGTACCATCGTATGGCCGATTATTGAACGAGCGGATGTGCTATCTCTGGAAATAGTGACGATTGATGTGACATCTGAGGTTTGTACCAAGGACGACGTACTTGTGCTAGTAGATGGTGTGGCTCAGGTCAAAATCAGAGGGGATGAAGCTTTTATTCGCACTGCGGCCGAGTGTCTTCTTTCCAAGAGTGCTAATAGAATTAGTGAAATTGTACGAGATACACTGCTTGGCCATATGTGGGCCGTTATTGGGACAGAGACTTGGGAGGAGATCAACAAGGGCCGAGATCTGTTTACTCAAAAAGTGATCGACGTTTCAGCGGTGGATATGGCCAATATGGGGCTCACTGTAGTCAATCTTAGCATCAGAAATATCCGCAAAGCTTGATCTTTCACAAGTCGTGGCGGACGCTTCATTCAGTCGCACTAAAACACGTGCAGAGCATCAGTTCACAAAATTGTGATCCAAAATCTCCTTTACGACAGTTTCTAGTGTTCCTGCTCGTCCCCGCTCACGACAACTCGCTACCACCTGCGGTGAGAGTTCCGCCTCGCATTCAGGAAGGAGGGCCAGGACGCGGTCTTGGCGTTCTTGCCCATCCGCTGCTTGGTGTGTTACACAGATCAAGAGTTCCAAAGCGCGTTCTTTTTTTCCTACTTTGAGAAAAAGGTTGGCCACGCCTATCAAAACATCCAGAGTTACTTGAAACGCCCGTATTTCCATAGCCATCCTCAAGGCTTTATCAAAGTATTGTTTTGATTCCTGATATGCTCCTATCCTGCATGTTACGTTGCCCAACTGTTTTAGCTTTTCGGCACTCGCGTGCTGATCACCCGTTTCACGACTCATGTTCAGGCCTTCCTCAAGCAGTTCTTTGGCCAGTGTATGCTCACCCAGTAAACCGGCAACCTGCCCCAAATAACCGAGTGAAGCCGATGCCCCATGCCGGTAATCAATCTCTCGATAAATCCTTAGACTCTCCTGATAGAGGCGTTTCGCCTCTGCATAGTCCCCAAGTTCCTGAGCCGATGCCCCCATATTGATAAGTGCCCTGGCCACACCAAACTGGTTACCAATCTGACGGGAGATGGCTAGACTTTCTTCAAAGAGAGGTTGGGCTTGGTCGTAGTTGGCCTCTAGTTCGCAGATCACGTTTGCCAGGGCGTTGAGGGCTTGCGCTGTACAAACCTCGTCACCAATTTGGCGACTAGTTGCCAAGCTTTCCTCAATGTATTCTTTTGCTTGCGCGTATTCACCTTGCCAATATTCGATCCGACCGTAGAGGTCAAGCGCGAGGGCCAGTTCCCGATGCGCCTGGAGAGTTCGTTCTATCTCGATACTTTTTTCCAGCCGCACCTTTGCTTCGTCATACTCGGCAAGCCAGGCACTGAATTCGGCCTGTCGTGTCCAAATCCTCGCCAAGAGCAGGCTGTCTTTTTCACCCGCAGTCAAGGCTACTTTTTCGGCCTGTTTAAATACTTGTTTGCCCTCGTGAAACCAATTCCGCGCCCAATAGAAATAGTAGAGGCTTTCCAGGCAAAGGTCAATATCCTCAAGTTTTGTGTGTGCCACAGCCCACTGCCAGGCGGATCGGATATTCTCAATCTCTGAACTGATCTCAGCCATAGCCTCTTTTTGCCCCCCTCCCTTCAGGGGTTCATCTCTTTGGTGGAGGAACGAGGCATAGTATCCACAGTGGCAATCATGGGCCATTTTCTTTTCGATTGGGTGCTCGTCGAGTTTTTCGGCTGCAAATTGCCTGACGAGTTCGTGGATTTCATACCGCCCTAAAGGACTTTTTCTCAACAGGGACTTGTTCAGCAGCGCGGACAGAATCCATAGGGATGCTTGGGCTACTTGTCGGGTTGCCTGTACCTCAAAAGCGCCGCGAAAGACGGCCAGTTTTCGCAAGGTCTGCCGTTCCTCTTTGGAAAGCAGGTGCCAGGAATGTTCAAAGGCCGCGTGCACACTGCGATGACGTTCGGGCATGTCCTGCATTGTGGTCGCCAACATGTCGAGATTATCTTCGATCTCTGTGGCGATCTGCTCGCAGGACAGAGTCGATACGGACGCGGCTGCCAACTCGATCCCGAGCGGCATACCCTCTACCAGTTGGCAAATGCGAACCGCCGCCGGTCTAGTCGCTGCCGAAAGTGAGAAACCGGTCTCCACCCGGCGGACGCGCTCGAGAAAGAGCCGTACTGCGCTGTACGTTTCAACGCTTTCAGTGATGTGCTCTTGGGGAAAAGTCAGTCCTCGAACGTGAAACACCCACTCTGCCTGAAAATTCAGACGTTCCCGGGAGGTGACCATCATCTTGACCTCTGGGGCGCGCTTGAGGATTTCCAAAAGCAGATTGGCTCCTTCGAGGAGATGCTCAAAGCTGTCCAGCACCAAGAGCATCTCTTTCTCCCGTAAATAGTTCAAGAGTTGCGTTTTGGGGTCTTGTTCACCAGAGAAAGAGAACCCGAGGGCGTCGGCAACAGTGGAGACGAGAAACGTATCCGAACTCAAAGCAGTCAGCGGAACAAAGTAGGTTCCGTGTAGAAAAGCCTCGACGTGTTCTTTGGCTGCCTGCAGGGCGAGGCGGGTCTTTCCGACACCGCCCAGACCGGTCAGGGTCAGCAGGCGGCAATCTGGGTTCGCCAGCCGCTCGCCGATCTCGGCCAGTTCCTGTTCGCGCCCGATCAAGGGCGTCAGTTGGGGCGGCAGGTTGTGTGGACGCACTTTATCTGCGGAACGAATGCGATTGTACAATGTCTGGGTTTCTTGAGTAGGTTCGACACCCAGTTCGGTAGTCAAGATACGGTGGCAGATCTCGTACTGGGCGAGCGCCGCACTGCGCTGTCCGCTGCGGGCCAACAAGCGCATCAACTGTTGGTGGGCTTCCTCCCGCCAGGGTTCCAGCTCTACCTGCCGCCGGGCGTAGCGGCGCGCCCGGTCGTAATCCCGGCGACGCTCGTAATACCTGGCCAGATGGTATAGCGCATCTATGGTCAGACGATGGAACCGTTCTCGCAGGAGCAGGCCCCAGTCTTCAAAAGGAACGCTATCGCCCACAAAGAACCCTTCCAGGAAATTATTCCGGTAGATTCTGACAGCCTGTTCCAACTGTTGGATACAAGGCTCACAGGTTTCTATACGAGGATGAGAGTGCATCTCACTGGCCGCGATGTGCGTGACAAACGCGGTCACGTCCAACCAGTGATCGCTGTCCGAGTTGAACTGAACCGTCCTGCGGGTGATTTGTAGAAAGGACTGTTCGGCATCATCACTGATAGCCGCGCGATCTTTGATCGCGTCGCGCAAGTTGGAGAGCGCCTGGCGCAGGTTTTGACGGGCTTTTTTCTCGGGTTGGTCAGGCCAGAGAAATCCGGCCAGAGTTTCCCGACTGTGGGGACGGTCAGATTCCACTGCCAGATAGATCAGCAGTGCCCGTACCTTGTTGGATTCAAACCCGGTGATTGGAGCCCCGTCTAACGTGACTTGGAAGAGGCCCAACGAGTGCATAGACAGGTGAGCCATTGATTACTATTATACCGACATTGCCACAGTAGGCAATCTTAATATCTCCTTTGCTACCGGACACTTTTCACATACGAGCGGGATATGTTAATTTTTTGCCACGAATTGCACGAATTTTCCCCCCACATTCGGTGCAACCTACGGTTGCCTTAATTCGTGCAATTCGTGGTTAAAGAAAAAAGTGTCCGGTAGTGAAATATCCCCTGACGTTTTCCTGACGTTCAATTGTTATACTTGAGACGTACTTGAGAAAATCCGTTACTTTCTGCCACATCGTGATGACGTCTAGCCACAGCAGGTTCAACTGAATTGTAATTCCCGAGGAGCATCAATACATACAACACGAAAGGAGAAACACATGTTTCTAAAACGATTATTGTCCATCAAGCCTAATGTTCGTCGAGTGCGTAGTCAGATCTTGATCACATTGTTGCTCGCCGGGCTGGGGCTGTGGTTTGGGGTCCAGGCGTTGGCCGCGGGAACCCACGCAACAACCATTACCCACACAGTCTGCGCCAGCGGTTGCGATTTCTCCAGCATTCAGGTCGCCATCGATACCGCCTCCGCAGGTGACATCCTTGGTCTGGCCGCGGAGACCTTTACCGAAACGATCACCATCGACAAATCCCTCACCATTCTTGGCGCAGACCGGGACAGCACGATTGTGCAAGCAGCCAGCGTGCCGGGGATTGCCAGTTCGCGGGTGATCACGGTAACTTCTGGGGTCACTGTTACCATAGGAAATATCACCATTCGCTATGGGGTTGCGCAGGAGACGTTTTTTGACTTTGGTGATGGGGGTGGCATTTTTTCTCAAGGTGCTCTCACCCTGGTCCATAGTACTGTACTCGGCAATACTTCAGTGGCTTTTGGTGGAGGGATAAGTGGGTACGGTGACACGACGCTCACCGACGTGACCATCTATGGGAATGTGGCAGCCGACGGTGGAGGGGTATATTGTGGATCGGGGAATATGACGCTCACCGACGTGATCATCTCTGGGAACGAGGCATCCAGCAGTGGCGGCGGGATGGACTCGATGTGCGCTCGTCCTGAACTCACGAATGTAACCTTTTCCAACAATACCGCTGCTTCTGATGGCGGTGGAATTTCCATTTCTACATTGACTTTTACAGATGGTGCAAATCTCACCACCGTAAGATTCACGGAAAACACTGCGGGTCACTATGGGGGCGGAATGAGCAATAGGAACGCCACGCCAAATCTCACCAACGTGGTCTTTTCGGGCAACTCGGCCATAAAGGGAGGGGGCGTACATAATGATACCAGTACCCCAAGTTTTGAAAGGGTTGTCTTTTCTGGCAACTTGGCCACCCTAGATGGCGGCGGAGCATACGAATACCAGAGTAACTCGACGTTTCTGGATACGGTCTTTTACGGTAATTCAGCCGGAAACTGGGGAGGCGGGGTCATGGAACAGGATAGTGACTCTACGTTTACGAATGTGCTGTTTTCTGGCAATCATGCAACTGGCCGTGGCGGCGCTATGTATAATTTGTCCAGCAATGGCGATTTCATCAATGTGACCATTGTAAATAACTCGGCCAATCAATCCGGAGACGGGATATACAACCAAGATAGCAACCCTGTGCTGGCCAACGTCATTTACTGGGGGAATGTTGGGCAATATGGAGAAACCTCGATCCACAATGATTCCAATAGTAGTCCCATCATCAAATACAGCAATATGCAGGGTTGTGGCGGCAGCGCCAACTGGGAATTCAGCTGTGGTCGCAATTGGGGATGCAACATCGATGCTGACCCTCTTTTCGCGCGCGAGCCGGACCCAGGCGACGGGGACTGGACGACCCTGGAGGACAACGATTATGGGAACCTGCACCTGCAGCTTGGTTCTCCTGCCGTTGACGCTGGAAGCAACGCCTATTGCCCGGACAACGACCTGGACAGGGTTCCCCGGCCGCAGGGCCCCCGGTGCGAGATGGGTCCCTACGAATTCAGCGGGTATTCCACCTGTATCGTAGACTTGATTGGCGCGTCATACTACCGCGACATCCAATCTGCTATAGATGATGATCAGTGCCAAACCATCTATGTGAACCCCGGTCATTACCATGAAAACGTCGACATTACCCGCACTGTAACACTGCTGGGCTCACCCGGGGTGACGGTAGACGGCGACGGCCTGGACTCTGTATTTACGATCCACTCGGGCGTCACGGTGACGATAGAAAATATGGCCATCACCAACGGCTTGGATAACGAGGGGGGCTGTATTCAAAACTCTGGGACCCTGATGCTTTATAACGCATCCCTCGAATTCTGCGAGGCCCGTAATTATGGTGGGGGAATATACAATAGTGGAACGCTGCTGATGGAAAACGTTCAAGTGTCCACTAGTCAAGCTCTCTATGGCGGGGGAATATACAGCGTGTCCGGGTCGCCAGTCTCTATCTCCGATTCGTTGATTTTCAACAATCAAGCTGCCTATATTGGCGGCGGTATCGCTGGCAAAGACAATCACTCTCCGCCGGAGGGGCGCATTGTCATCGACAACAGCCAGATCATGGAGAATCAGGCCAATTTCGGCGGCGGGCTATGGGTAGCAGATTTGGCCGAGTGTATCATTGCGAATAGCGAAATCGACTTGAACACGGCCAGCGACGATGGGGGCGGCATCTATGCCTATGACGCGCCGCTTTTCATCAAAGACACACTCGTGACCCATAACCATGCATCTGGTGAGGGCGGCGGGATCTTTGCTAGGAGCAACTTGGCTATGATTCACACTACCCTCGAATACAACCATGCCGACGGCGGCGGCGGCGGGTTATCTTCAGTCGGCGGCGACACTGTGATCACCGCCACTACTATTAGCCGGAATACAGCTCCCAATGGAGGCGGGATGCAAACTGGAGGTAATATACAAGCATCAATCGAGAATAGCACCATCATCAGCAATACCGCCAGCAACTCGGGCGGGGGCCTGTACATTGACTATGGGGGAGCGATCACCATCACAGATAGCACGATCCAAGACAATACCGCTACGCACACCGGCGGTGGGATTGGCAGAGATACCCCCGACTATGGAGACCTCTACCTCAGAATTAGAAGGAGCACCATCGAAAACAACCAGGCCGAAATAGGGGGAGGAATCTATTACGTAGGGGGGCGATGGGACCTAATCGAGTTCGATATCAAATATACCAACATCCTCAACAACCGCAGCACTAACGGTGCAGGGGGCGGGATATATTTCAATATTGATTGGCACGGCTGGGACAGCTACCTCAAACTGAACAGCAGCACGATCAACGGCAACAGAGCGACGGGGGATGGCGCCGGCGTGGCCATAACCGGCAGCCAATTCAAATCGACCAACTCGACCTATAGCTGGAATTTCGCAGAAGGCAATGGCGGTGGTATCTTTATCGCTCCGCTCAACTTTAGCACCGCTGATCTGAAAAGCCTTACCATCACCAGAAACAAAGCCGACAACGACCAAGACGAGGTTGGTGACGGCGGTGGCCTTTACCGGCAATCTGCGTCTGGCGCCGTGACTGTAACCGCCTCCATCATCGCCGGTAACCGGGATCGATCGATTGCCGGGGATGATGCGGCGGATTGTGATGGGAACTTTAGCACCGGCGGCTTTAATATCATCGGGAACGATCACAGTTGCACTGGCTGGTTCAGTCTCGATATCGTCGGCCAGCCGGGGAGCCTGGTGGACCCTATGCTCCTGCCCCTGGCCGATAACGGAGGGCCAACCTGGACCCACGAGCCTGAACCCGACAGCCCAGCCATAGATAACAACCTTTGGGCCAATTGCCCGAACAAAGACCAGCGAGGCTTGCAACGTCCTCAAGATGGCGATGGCAACAACGACCCCGTTTGTGACATCGGTGCCTTTGAACTGGGGACTTGTGACTCGCCCATCGCGCCCACACTGTCCGTAGCGCGCGATGGGCAAGACGTCCTACTCACCTGGAACGAGGATAGTGCGAACCGCGAGTACGTCGTCGCCCGCGTCACCGACTATATTCAACTCACCAATTTGTTCAGCACGACTGTTCAGAATGACACCTATACCGACTATGGCGCTATCGGCGACTATCAAAACAACTATGTCTATCTCGTGCGCGGCGAAAATGCCTGTGGGGAACGTTCGGCACGCTCCAACAAAGTGGCCGAATTCGATTTCCTGATAGACGACACGAGCGGTCAGATCCCAACCACAACCAATCCAACCTCGCTTCGTTTTATTCTCCTTACCATCCCCCTGACCGGGAACGACCTGCCCACCTCCGCCGACGCACTGGCCGACTATATCGACCCCAACGGCAGCGTCAAAGGCGTGGGCAAGTGGAACGCCCAGACCCAAAGCTGGATCATCCGCCGCGTGGGCAGTCCTTTTGGTACCGACGACTTTGCGGTCGCTCCTGGCGATGTCTTGGCCATCGGCGTGAACGATTCCGCTCCCGCATCCTTTGCCTTTGTGGGCGATACTCCGGCCAACGGCAGTATACAGAACACCTTGACCCAAGAGGCAATCAACGCCATCATCGTGCCATTGGATCAGAGTGGGAACTTTGTCATGGATGCCGACGGGTTGGCTGGAGCCATTGGGGGCGTGGCCCGCGTCGCGGTCTGGAGCCCGTTCGAACAGCGTTGGTACGTCCGCAACACCAACACCGGCAGCGGCCCGAACTTTTCCATCCAGCTCGGTATGCCCTACGCCATCTATGCCAACGACTCTGCGCCCCCGGTTTGGCCGTAATGGGAAACAGAACGATGCGAACCGACAAGTATTTAACTCAAGCTACCTGTAAGGAGGATTACACAATGACTGAGAATAAACGCCGAATCTCCCGCAGCCTGGTGCTCATCTCTATCCTGGTCCTGCTAATCATAGCCAGCAGCCTTCCTGCCGTGCAGGCGATGTGGGCTGATTCGATCCAAACAATCACACTGAACGCCACGCAGGATACATACACCGACATCAACTTTGCGACAACCAACATGGATAAAGGGCTGCTCAACGCGGCCAACTCCCCCGGCCCCCCAGAGGAGCCCGACGTGACCACCAAGAAAATCTTTTTAGAGTTCGACCTGAGCGGCGTGGACTCTGAGATCAAAAGCGCCACACTGCGCCTATCCACGCTGACCTGCGGCGGTCTGGTTCCCGTAGACGCAGTGGATGTCGTCGTCTATGGGGTAGCTAATGATGTGGCTTGGGCGGAAGATACCCTGACGTGGGAGAACCAGCCGGAACCATCGACGGGCGTCCTGGTCAGCCTCGATGCAGGCGCAACCGTCTTTGATACAGCCCAGACCTACGCCTGGCCAGACAACAACCAGGGCGACTTTGTTGCCTGGCTGAATACGCAGCGCAGCGCCAACGATGGCAGCGCCACGCTGGTACTGGTCATCGCTAACGCAGACAAGCCCGGCATAGCCGACGTGTTCTTCAACGACCGTGAAGGGAGCGGCACTGTTAACATGTGCGCCGATGCCCTGGGATCGCCCACCCTCACGCTCAACGAGGTAGACCTCTCTATTGCCAAAGAACGAGCCGGTGTCGGCAACGTCACGCCTGGTGATCGCATCACGTACACGCTCACGATCGCCAACGCCAGCTCTACTGCACCTGTCACGGCCACCGTCGTGGATGCCTGGACGCCCATCACGGCTGTGGTCGGGGTGGATGCGCCAGGGTGCGATACGACAAACTGGGCAGCGGGCGTCGTCACTTGTACCCGAACGAACCTCGGCCAGGGAACCGCCTATCTGCCCGACCCGTATCTGACGCTCACAACCAACTCGACCTTTTCTGGAACCCTGACCAACACGGCCAGCATAACCCCTACCGGCGGCATTGTCGACGCCAATCCGAGCAATAACGTCACTGCTCCGGTGATCGTCACCGTCACCAGAGGACTCGATACTGTTTATCTGCCACTGGTTTTGAGACAATAGACTGGTTGGACAATATATATGGCAAAACAACAGCGAGATCACCTATCATACCTGCTGCGCCTGTGGCAGACAAGCGGCGAAGGAGATGCGGTTTGGCGTGCTCTTCTCGAGAATCCTTTTACCGGAGAACGCCATGGTTTCGCTAGCCTGCAAGACCTGTTCGCCTTTCTGCAAACTCGGGTTGATGCCAAGGAGTATCGGACGGAAGATGACAGAGTCGATTTAACATAATCGAGAAAGGAGGTGCTCGTAGCGCATATCACATCGAAGCAGAGTTTATTCACTATCTTGTCTGAATAGCGAGGGGAATCATATGGAAAAATCAGCTTTGATCTGTAACAATGTTGTCTATGCCATGTGCAAGCAAAAGTGAGACAGTGTCCAGTGATGCGGAAATCAGGAGGTGATTCGAATATGAATTTGATGGTTATGAGTAAAATGTGATTTGATTGTGTCAACCACCTATATATTCCATAATACCAGGAGATTTAACAATGAAACACAGAATTCGACCAATTCTATTTATCTTGCTATTCTTACTTTGGCTAGGCACAATCACAGTGACTGCCGCCCCTGATAAAGTGACGACTGATCTGGCGGAGATGGTAAAGCCTCAAGCCATTACGGCTCGCAACGAGACTGGCGTCTCCGCGACGGGTACGCATACGACTGTCATCATCAATGCTGCGCCCGCCGCAGTCGCACCAGTTACTGCGACCATTACCGGCCCCCAAACTGGTCAGCTTGGTGTACCCTATACCTTTACTATCACGATTGATCCAGTGGACGTTACGATGCCGATCACGTACGAGGCCCAGTATACCGACGGTAGTAGTCCGCTGGGCCCCTTCAGCTTGCCTCAGAGGGTTGTCAACACGCCAAGCATTACTTGGACCATTCCTGGCACCAAGACCGTTTGGGTAAAGGCTTCCAACGAAGAGGGGTTTATGACCGGTACCCACGAGATTGTGATCAGTGAAGCACCCGTTGACCCCCAAGCACAGGTCATCCTCACAGGGCCTGCCAATGGCATGACGAATCAGCCGTATATTTTTACGGCCACGATCAGCCCTACAACCGCTACCAAGCCAATCACTTACACGTTTATGAGGACAGATGGTTCCGGTCCACTCTCTAGCGGGCCTGTTGATTCCAATGCCATAGCTTTACAAAATGTCATCTGGACCACACCAGGAACCAAGGTAGTTACGGCAACAGCGCAAAACGCGGATGGGACCTACATCGACACCCTTGCCGTTGAGATCACCAGTGGGACCATCTTCCTGCCCTTGGTGCTGAAAGGCTATACCCCGCCGTTCAGCCCATCGGAGGACATACTCTGGAATCTTGCTGCTATGAGAGTACCAGAAGCATGGGCATCAAGCACGGGGCAGGGAATTGTCATAGCAGACATAGGTACCGGTGTTGATCTAGACCATCCCGATCTGGCGGCTAATATCGTCGGCGGCTACAACTTTGTGAACGACACCACGGTTCCAGAAGATGACGTGGGCACCGGTACCTTTATCGCCGGCATCATCGCGGGCGTTCCAAACAACGGAGGGATCGTCGGCGTTGCTCCCCATGCCAAGATTATGCCAGTAAAGGTCATTGATAGTAATGGAGCGTTTACGTCTGCGGATGTCGCCGCCGGAATCAGGTGGGCCTACGATAATGGAGCCCGTCTCATCAACCTCAGTTTTATGTTCACCATGGAGTCTGCAACTATCGACGACGCACTTGAGCATGCATTCTATGCTTTGGTATTTGGCATGGAGGGTGACTGTGGAGGCACCGACTATGCCGATCATGGTTGTACGATACAAAATCAAAATGTCTGGCCCGCTAGATACGCCAATGTTGAAGGAATTGGCTCAACCGACATCGACAACCAGCTTTCTGATTTTTCAACCGAGTTCCAGCCCATGGTCGTCGCTCCAGGAGAAGGGATTTACAGTACCGGCCTAAATGGAGGATACGCGACAGGCAGCAGTACTGGTTATGCTTCTGCTCATGCTGCTGGTGTAGCCGCGTTGGTTTGGGCCGCGAATCCCACCTACTACGATGGCGATGTTCGAGGCGCTATCCTTCATAGTGCTGATGATTTAGGTTACGTCACTCCATCTATGGCTGTCGGATTTGGCCTTATAGATGCCGCCGCCGCGATCACACAAAATCCGTCTGGCGGCTGGGCCAAGGCTAACACTGATACGGTACAGCCCTCTGTTTCCGGCGCTCGGTCTCTTGATGCTCCACGGCAAACCACCACCATGATGGAGGATGAGGTTTTAGTCAAGCTAAGTGACGGAGCCAGTTTGGGTCAGGTTTGGAACGAGATGGGGTTCAAATTATCCGAGTTGCGGGTGTTGGACGTGATCGAAGGGTTGAATGTCTATCGCCTGTCTGTTCCCACTGATCAGCAGACAGCCATCATCAGTGGCCTGCTTGAAACACCTGGCGTCGAATACGCCGAGCCGAACCATTTGGTGATGATCAAGTAGATATCAAATCAAGACCTGACAGGTTTCTGTTCACCCGGAAATCTGTCAGGTCTGACTTGCCTAGTTACCCCCCGTCCGTGTCCCACAGGTGGGGTAGCGCACATATAAGGAGTTCAAAATGAAAGCAAAGAATCGCAACGTAATACGCTGGTCGCGCTTATTCGGCGTGACGACGGCCACCCTTGGCCTGACCGTGCTCACCATCTGGCTGGCGCTGATCTCACCGGCAGCCGCCGGGCCAAATGTTGGGGATGATTCTGGATCATTCGCGGCCAAGGCAAACAACCAAGTGATCTCGATGACGGTCGAGACGCCCCAAACCCCAGTCGTTCCTGGCGACATTGTGACCTATACCATCGACTTGACCAACCCCAGCAGTGTGACGATCCCGACGGTGATACTCAGCAATACCCTGCCATCGGGGCTAAAGTTGGCCGGTAGCCACGGCGACGATGTATGGCTCCAAGAGGTGGTTTCTACTGTCACGCCGTTGAGAGCGATGGTTAGACGGAGAGTGGTAAAAGGAGATACTCGTACCATCCTGGGGTGGATGGGCAGCCTCGGAAATGGTTCCGCACTGCGCATATCCTATCGGGCACAGGTTCAGGCGTGTTACGATCCAGACCCATTCTCTATTCACAACGAGGTCAGCATGTTTACTGCGGGAGAAGGTTGGGATGAACCATTGGAAACGGACATCCTAGTTCATTGTTACCCATCAGTGGACCCGCTCAAGATCAACGTCTCCCTTGGATTCAAGGGGACCGACGAGGAATTACAGGCTCTTGTGGACTGGCTTGTGGTCGGTAACCGGTCCAACACGCTGCAAATCGTGGCCTCCAACACCGATACAAACCCGGCTGTACTGGGCTTGGTGGGCATCTTTCCCAGCCGGGATATGATGGCTCGTCCATACCTTGATTCAGCCCTGGCCGGGTACCGGGTGCCGCATCTAGGCTATCATGCAGGAGGTGGAGAAATGGACTTGATCGAATTTCAGCTCACGCTGGGGGCGGGTGAAACCAGGTCCATCGATATTCCCTACGCCCCTGTCATAGATCTGCCAGGCGGAACCGAATTGGTGAACAAATTGGGCTATTGTGTTTCTTTCGATGGTCTCACGTGCCCCGGCGCTATTCCCGACAGCCCTGAATTTCCCCCTTCGATCCAATGGGTCGAACCGGTAACCGTCACCGTCGAGCACCGAGACCTGGGTGATGCCCCCGACAGCACCAACTACGCCGCGGCAGCGATGGAAGCTTACCCTGGTGTGCAGGCTAACTTTCCCACCGTGTTTGCCCCTTCCACCGGATCGGACCAGGGGCCAGCTCACAAAAATCCGCGCCCCTTCCATCTGGGCCGCCGAGTCAGCCCCGAAGCCGAGGCCGACGTCGGGCCAGACATGGACCCCACCAACAACATCCTGCCCGCCACCGGCGTGCCCGACCGCGACGAGCGCGACGACGGCGTTCGCGCACCCCTGACACCCATCCAAGAGTGCGAGCGCACAGTACTCCCGGTGCGCGTGGCGATCCGCCCGGGAGCGGTCACGTACTTTGAAAACCTCGGCACCAAAGGCTATCTGAACGTCTGGATAGACGGCAACCACGACGGCGACTGGGCGGACAGCATCACCTGCACGGTCGGAGGCGCGTTGGAACACGTCGTCATCGACCACGAGATCGACGTGGTGGCGTTGGGCGCGGGCCTGCACACCATCATGGTGCAGACCGGGCGCGTTCCCTGGTCCGCGCAGAGCGGCCAGGCGGCCTGGGTGCGCGTCACGTTGAGCGAGTCGAAATCCAACAAGCCGCTCAACAGCGGCGGCGTCGACCACGGTGACGGGCGGGGCTTTGCCACCCCCTTTGTGCTCGGCGAGACCGAGGACTTTATCTATCGCCCCAGCACAGACCCCCTATTCGGCCCCGATATGGATATAGAGATGACCGGGTTCTTGCAAAGATTCCTCAAACGACGTCCCAAACTGCCAGCAAAGGCTCCCAGTGTAGTTGGTCACAACTTTGAGCAATTCCGAGTCGAGCAGAGGACCGATTATGAACAAGTGGGAAACCTGGTCGCAGAGGACGTGTCGCTGACCCAGTATATTCCCTCCGCGTTTGTGGGTGAGGAAAAACCGCGCATCATTGCAGTTCCCGCAATCCCAGATGACCATGTTACATTCGACAACGACAGGATCACGTGGCAACTGGGGGACCTAGAGCCCGGTGAAGGAGGCGTGATCTTTGTCTCGTGGACGGTAGGGGATTTTGACGGTGATGGCGTCGATTTTAAGTCACTCTCGGTGAGCGAGACGTTCACCAGCAGCGTGGTCATCACCTGCAGCAACGACGTTGATCTGAGTAACAACACAGCACAAGCCGTCACGAAACCGGAACCGTCCCCACCCACCATCGGTTTCCGCGCCGCAGAGTCAGGAGTTCCTCCGTATGATGAACTCTTTGTTCAGCGCGGCACCACCTGCAGCAGCAACATTGTGCTGGGCGGTCGTGGCGATCCAGGTGACATTCTCACGATCATCAGAGATGGTTCCGAGATCGGCTCCGCCACTGTCGCCGCCGATGGCAGTTGGATATTTCCCCTCACACTGCCTGAAGGTCGACACCACGTGGGCGTGTTTGTGAGTACCAGGCCCGAATTCCAAGCCAGTACATCGCTCGTAATAAACCTCTCTTTGGGGTGGGATCCCAGCAGCTTTAGATTTACAGATTCAAAGGGAAACACGATTCACCCGGTGGATGGCATCGGGAACGGGAGTCAGGACGCCAGCGGCTGGGTGGCACAACTACGGCCGGGCGAGACCTATAACGTGTCTCTGCGTTTCAGCGGCGGAGCTTCGCAAGCGGAGAAGGCCAATATTTTGGTATGGGTGGGAGCGACAAAGATCATTCTCACCGACGATGATGAGGATGACATTTACGAGGGCACGTTCACTACGCCCGAAATCCCCACTTCCGGTCAGAGAGTCAAGGCGCCAAGCGCGACGCAATATGACGTGGAGCTCTCTATCCTGAGCGGCCAGGTCGAGTCGATCTTTGGCGGAACGGTAGAGGCGGCGCCCGGGGGAGTGGTGTACGATGTCAATGACGCCAATCCGGTGGAAGGGGCGATGGTCGCGGCCTTTACGGTCGTGAGCGATTCGGGCGAGATTCCTTTCGCTTACTATAACGGCTGGTTTGGCGAGGATTATGGCCAGACCAACCCCCAAACCACGACCGTCGATGGGACCTTGAGCTTTTGGGCGCCGCCCGGCACCTACCGGTTGGACGTGTCGCACCCCGACTACCAGCCCTATCGTAGCCAAGACATCGCCGTGGTCGGGAACCTACTGTACGACGACATCACCCTGACGCCCGTCATCACACAAGAAGCGGATTACGTGGTTTCGGTGGATGGCGACGGTTTCGACCCAGCTGTCCTGTGGGTACCGCCCGGCGCGGTGGTCCAGTGGGTCAACGTGGATGTGCAAGACCACACAGCCACCAGCGTTGCCTCGGACGGTTCCGGCACCATCGGCACCGGCGGGTGGGACAGCGGCGTGCTGGCTGCTGGCGAATTGTACCTGTTCCAGTTGGATATGGCAGAGACCTATGTCTACCAGGATGGAGAAAACCCGAGCAATACCGGGCTCATCATCGTCGACCCAGACTTGATCGGTGCTGGCAATATCTACCTGCCACTGGTGTTAAAAAATAGTTGATTCAATACAACCCAGTACTATAACGAGACTCGGAGTGATTCGTTTCCGTCAAATCTCGTTGTAGTGCAGTTCAAGTCAAAAATAGCCCCATGTTCATCCTTGAGGGTGAACATGGGGCATGATGACTGCAACCGTACCAAGCAAGATGTGATACTGTGGCTGGACTTTATTCGCCTATGATGTTTTTGACCACCGCTTCCAATTCTTGCTTCTGACCGCGTTCCCGAGCGGCGGCTGCCACATCGGATGGCAGTTCAGACTCTAGCTCTGAAAGGATGTTTTCCGCGTCCTCCCGGGTCTTTTTCTGGGTTATCGAGTGGTGGATGACCAACGCCACAAGCTCTACGGATCGTGTCTTTTCTCCTCTTTTCGCCAGCAAGAGGGCAACCTCGGTCAAAACGTCCAAAGCTTTGGAAACGTTTTGCGCCTCCACACTGATTTTCAGGGCTTTTTGGTAATAGGTCCAAGACTCGTCATAATCCCCCTGATCCCGCGCCACACGGCCCAGAATGCTGAGAGGATAAGCGCTTTCTCTCAGGTTTTTTGTCTCGGTAAAGATCACCAGGCTTTCCTGCAAAAGCTCGGTGGCCTCCTCGTATTCTCCGAGAACGTGCGCCACGCCTCCCAGGTTGTTGAGAGACACGGCGATCCCCATTTGATCTCCGATCTCGCGGCGAACGACCAAGCCTTGCTGGTAACACTGCCGGGCTTGGAGATGATCGCCCAGCACGCGAAACACTTCGCCCAAGTTGTTGAGCGACACAGCCATACTGTACTGGTCGCCGCGTTCTCTAAAGGCATCCACACTTTCCTGTAAGAATTCCTTGGCCTGCGTGTATTCGCCAAGCGCCCGGCAAACGTTGCCCAAATTGCTCAAGGTAACGGCCAGTTCCCGGCGTTCGTCAAGCGCCCGACAAACCGCCAGACTCTCTTTGTAAAGCTGTTTCGCTCCGACATAGTCTCCAGCCCGGTAGGTAATCACACCCAACTGGTTGAGGACAGTGGCCAATTCCCATCGAGTGTCCAGGCGGCGAAAAATCGCCAGACTCTTTTGCAGGACAGCTTTTGCTTTCTTGGAGAGACCCAGGCGATGAGAACACCATCCTTGGTGGGATAAAAGCGAGCCAAGGATGGCGGCTTTTCGACCCGTGATCTGATCTGCCGGGCCAAAAGATGTCTCCAAACTCGCGGCAGCTTTGTCAAAAACCGCCAATCCTTCTTGAAACCAACTGCGTCTTTCATAAAAGCGGTAAAGACTCATCTGAGACTTTTCGAGAGCGATTTCTTTGCTATGGGTAACGGCGTGCTGCCAGGATGCCCGCACATTCTCAACCTCGGCATTGATCTCTGCCAGAGCCTCTTTTTGACGGTTTCCTTTCAAGTGATCGGTTCTTTGGTGCAAAAAATCAGCGTAATAGTCACAGTGGCGGTCAAGCGTTTCATTTTGCTTTTGGGGATACTCGTCGAGTTTCTCGGCAGCGTACTGCCTCAATAATTCGTGTATCTCGTACCGGCCCGCAAGAGTTTTACGCGCGAGGGATTTATCGACCAGTGCAGACAGAATCCTCAGAGGTGCTCCGGCTACTTTATGAGCGGCCTGTGCCTCAAAGCTGCCGTGGAAGAGCGTCAATTTCTGATAAACGTGCTGCTCCTCTTCCGAGAGCAAATTCCAGGAATGCTCGAAAACCGCGCGGATGCTGCGATGCCGTTCCGGTACATCCCGCATCGTGGTAGCCAGCCCATCAAGATTCTGCGCAATTTGGGCAGCGATCTGGTCGCACGAAAAGAGCGCGATCGAAGCGGCTGCCAACTCGACACCCAAGGGTGTGCCCTCCACCAACTGGCAGATACGAACCACCGCCGGTGTGGTCGTCGCCAATAATCCAAAACCTGTCTCCACTCGTCGCGCGCGATCACAGAACAATTGCACCGCGCTGTACCCCTCGACCTCCGTTGAGACGTCTGTTTCCGGGAACGCAAGCCCTCGGACGTTGAAAACCCATTCCGCCCGAACGTTCAGGCGCTCGCGCGATGTGACCATGATCTTGACCTCGGGAGCGGACCGGAGAATATCCAAAAGCAACCCGGCACCCTCGAGCAGGTGCTCAAAGTTATCCAGCACCAGGAGCATCTCTTTTTCGCGCAAATAGTCTTCGAGTTGCGTCTTGGGGTCTTGGCGACCGGAAAAAGAGAGATCAACCGCATCAGCCACGGTCGAGACGAGGAATGCGGGCGAGCTCAAAGGAGCCAAAGGGATAAAATAAACCCCGTGCAGGAAAATCTCGACGTGCTCTTGGGCCGCTTGCAGGGCAAGGTGGGTTTTTCCGACGCCGCCCAGACCGGTCAGGGTCAACAAGCGGCAGTCCGGGTCTGCCAGCCGCTCGGCGATCTCGGTCAGCTCTTGTTCGCGTCCGATCAAGGGCGTCAGTTGGGCCGGCAGGTTGTTCGGGCGCACTTTACCTGCGGACCGAATGCGATCGTACAGCGCTTGGGTTTCTTGAGCAGGTTCTACACCCAGTTCTTGGGCCAGGATGCGGTGGCATATCTCGTACTGAGCGAGCGCCGCGCTGCGCTGTCCACTGTGGGCCAACAAGCGCATCAACTGCTGGTGGGCTTCCTCCCGCCAGGGTTCCATCTCTACCTGCCGCCGGGCGTAGCGTCGCGCTCGCTCGTAATCTCGGTGACGTTCGTGATACCTGGTCAGATGGTATAGCGCATCTATGGTCAGACGATGGAAGCGTTCTCGCCGGAGCAAAGTCCAATCCTCAAAAGAGACGCTATCGTCTACAAAGAGCCCTTTCAGGAAACCGCCCCGATAGAATCTGACCACCTGTTCCAACTGTTGGATACAAGGCTCGCAAGTCTCTATGCGAGGATGAGTGTGTATCTCGCTGGCCGTAATGTGCGTGTTGAATGCCGCCACGTCCAACCAATGATCGCTGTCCGAGTTGAACTGAACCGTCCTGCGGTTGATCTGCAGAAAAGGCTGATCGGCATCATTGCAAATGACCCGGCGCAGGTTGGAGAGTGCCTGGCGCAGGCTGTGACGTGCTTTTTTCTCGGGCTGGTCGGGCCAGAGGAACCCGGCCAAAGTCTCTCGGCTGTGGGGTCGGTCGGATTCCACTGCCAGATAGACCAGCAGTGCTCGCACCTTGTGGGATTCGAACCCGGTGACAGGGGCTCCATCTAGCGTGACGTGAAAGGGGCCCAGTGAGTGTATAGACAAATGAGCCATTGGTCACTATTATACCGACATTGCCCCAGTAGGCAACAAGCTTTTGCGAAAGGCAAAAGCCTCGAGGAATTCCCTTAATAGTTCTTTAATAGCTCCTGACGTTTTCTTGACGTTCTGTCACTATAATGGGGTTGTTCAGGTGGCAAATATGAAAAAACAACAACAGCGAGATTATCTATCATACCTGCTGCGCCTGTGGCAGACGGGCGACGACGAGAATGTGGTCTGGCGGGCTCTTCTTGAGAACCCTTTCACCGAAGAGCGCCACGGATTCGCCAGCCTGCAAGATTTGTTCGCCTTTTTGCAAACTCGGGTAGATGCCGAGAAACATCGGGCGGAAGACGATAGAGTCGTTTCGCATGATCAAGAAAGGAGGTAAACACAGCACAATTTGATGATGAAAAGTAAAACCCGATTTGATCGTCTCGAAATCTAAAACTAGCATACTGAAAGGATATAAAAATGAAACACAAAATATGGAAAATTCTATTCACCTTGGCGCTTGTGCTTTTGTCAAGCAGCGTCGCCATAGCCATCGCTGCTGATAAGGCAGCACCTGATCTGGCAAAGGCTCAAATCATTCAAGAGGAGAATGACCCGGCCAACCGTGTCGCGGCCAACACCGCCGTGGCCTACACCACCGTCATTACCATCAACACCACTGTAGACACCTCTGGTGAATATCAAAACAGAACGTGCTACTATGATAGCTACGTATCTGATGGCACAGGGACATACTATCCCCCCAGCAGTGACAGCCTGTGCAACCTCCGCCGTGCCTTGGTCGAGGCCAGCCACCGCCCAGAAGATGATAGACCCATTCTGATAAAGTTCAACATCCCCACCACCGATACCAACTATAATCCCATTACGGGGACGTGGACTATTGTGATGGATGCCGACTATTCCAGCAGCGCCGGCGGCGAAGCCATTGTGCCCAGTGATCTTGACAACCCTGAAAACACCGACAGCTATATCACCATTGACGGCGATACGCAGGGAGAAATTGGCGGACGCACCAACGGCGCTCCCATAATCATCATCAACAGCGAACATTCTTTCGATCTGGTCAAGGTCAGCTACAACACTATCCGCAACCTGGCCTTTAACGGCGGCGGCGGCATCTTGTTGAACGATGTCAGTGGCATTGGCGGCGACAACCTGGTCGAGAACGTCTGGGTGGGTCTGAACGCCGACGGGACGGAAATTGTCCCCGGCTCCAACCCCGATATTTCTCTGGCCGGGGGTGGCATTACCATTCAGGGCGACGGCAATACCATCAGTGGCACGATTGTCACCGGCTCCAATACGGGGATATCGGTTCAAGGGAGTGACAACGTCATCCAATACAACCATATCGGCACCCGGGGCAATAAAACCATCCCCGCAGGGAGGCTCACGTGTGTCGCTTCCAGCCTCTACAACCCGGCGCAGTGGTATGGTGGGTGGGGAATAAGTATCTCTAGCGGCAGCAACAACCAGATCATTTATAATACCATTGCCGGCGCACACTCGCCCCACTCCCCCACCGAAACCGCCCCTCCGGCGATCTGGACTGGCGGGGTCAATACCCTCGTCGCCCACAACACCATCGGCATCGACGGGGTCGCTGCTGAGGTAGGAACCTGCGGCCAGGGAATCTTTGTCACCGGCCAAGGGATTCACGTGTTGACCAACACCATCGCCAACGCCCGAACCAGCTTTTTCGACGCTCAAAGCGAAGACCCCACCGAAGGCGCTATCTTTATCAACGACGGTTCGCCCCTCGCCCTCCAGTTCACCGTGCGGAACAATATCGTGCGCGACAGCACCAGTATGGTGATCGAATACGGCTCTGCCATTCCGGAAGCGCTGCGTTTGTTCGACCCGCCCCGCATCGTCACCATCAGTGGGACGCTCGTGGTCGGTGAGACCCAAGTGGGCAGCGATTGCCCCAACTGCCTGGTAGAACTGTATCTGGATGACCTGGACGACGAACAGGACGCGCTCGAGTTGCTGAAAACTGCCGTGATCGACAATGTGGCCGGCACAGCTCGCTTTACCGCTACCCTGGACGCTCCACTGCCGGCCAATCACGGTATCCGCGTTCTGGCCACGACGCAAGACGATAACATCATCGCCGACTATTGGGCCGGCACGACCGTCATGATGTCCCCAGCTTATGCCCCCGACGCCACCTTTGTCCGCGACTTGGCCCCCGGCTGGAACCTGTTTTCCATCGACGTCGTCCCGCCCGACCCGGACATCACCCAGGTGTTGAGCAGTCTGGCTGGGCAGTACGATCTGGTGCTCGCTTTCGACGGCGGGCCGTCTGGCGGCGGCAGCACCTACGACCCCGGCAACCCCGGCGCCAGCGACTTGACCACGATTGACGTGGAGCACGGTTACTGGATCAGCATCACGGCTGCCACGACCCAAACGCTGACCCTAGATTACGAGCCGGTGCGCGACGATACTGCCATCCAACTCTACGAAGGCTGGAATCTGATCAGTTATTTACCCGATAGAACGTTGAGCATCACAAAAGCCCTGGAGAGCATCAGTGGCCAATACGACATGGTGCGCGGCTTTGACGGCACGGCCAAAACCTATATGCCCGGCCAGCCCGTATTCAGCGATCTGACCGTGTTGGAACCCGGTTATGCGTACTGGATCAAGATAAGCGAAGGGGCCGGAGCGCCTATTCTGAACTATGCGGGCGCGGACACTCCGGTCATGCTGTTACGAGAGGCGGAAACGGGCGGGCCGCCAACGGCCCCTGCTGCACCGGGCACAACAGAAAGCATCCAAAGTTCGGATTTTTTTTCACCGACCACTGAGTGGGTTGATTTTTATGGCGTTGCCTCACTCAGTGGCTTTTCTGCTCCTCACAACGCCAGTGTGATAGCCTACGACCCGGACGGCGTCGTCGCGGGTGCGTTCACCGTTCACACTCCTGGGTACTATGGTTTTCTACACGTTTACGTAGACGACCCCAACACGCCAGGGGATGAAGGGATACAAGACGGGGACGAGGTCCGCTTTACCGTCAATGGCCGCTTGGCTGCACCATCAAAGTCGACGGTGTGGAGCTCGGACTTTGATGCCAAAGAAGTCAACCTGGAAGTCACCATACCCTTTGTCGCGACCGATCAATGGTCCGACTTTTGGGGAACGCTGACGATTAACGGCAACCCGGCGCCCGTGGGCACCATCGTGGCCGCATACGACCCGGATGGCGTCTACATCGGCGATTTCATCCTGACCGAGGCCGGGCAATACGGCTTTTTGCACGCCTATGGCGACGACTCGGATACCGCAGGCGATGAGGGCGCGGAGATGGGGGATATCATCAGTTTCAAGGCATACTTGCCTCTCAGTACCGCTCCATTTTTGCTGACGTATACTGTTGGAACCCCTACCTGGAAAGGACGCGGCAGCCGCAGCGAGATCAACTTGAGCAGCAGTGGGGATCCCGTTTCGAATGCGCCCAGCGCCGTGAACTTTGACGGCCCCAGCGTCGGCGGCCCTGGTGTCGGCTATACGTTTACCATCTCGGTCAACCCAATAGATGTGACGATGCCGCTCACCTACGTCATCCAGCGCACCGACTTGGTCACGCCGGTTACGGGGCTGCTTGGCCGTGTCATCAACTATACAAACGTCGCCTGGGCCACCACTGGCGTCAAGACCATCACCGTTACCGCTGAGAACAGCAGTGGCATCGTCACCGGTACGCACACCATCACCATCAGCACGGTGGCGCCGGCTGCGGTGAACATCACCGGACCCGCCATCGGCGTGATGAACGTGAATTACACTTTTACCATCACAGTCGATCCAATAGACGTGACGACACCGCTCACCTACGTCATCCGGCGCACCGACTCTGCCACGCCGGTGACGGGGCAGCTTGGCCGTGCCATCAACTATACAAACGTCGCCTGGGCCACGCCTGGAACCAAGGCGATCACGGTGACGGCCACCAATGAGGCCGGCATTATGACGGGTACGCACACCATCATGGTCACTGACGGCAGCATCATCTCGGTAACCGGCGTGACTATCGCTGGTCCGACGGAAGGCGACGTGGACACAGCCTACACGTTCACGGCTACCGTCCAGCCAGGAGACGCCGCCGAGCCCGTCGCATACACGTGGTCGCCAGAACCGGACAGCGGGCAGGGCACAGTCTACGCGACCTACACCTGGGGCGTTGCTGGCGCGCAGCAGATCACCGTCACCGCCACGAACGATGGGGGCAGTGCTCAAGACACGCACGACATCACTATCAGTGAGCCGCCCCTCCCGGGTGCGCCGACGGACGTGATCATTACCGGCCCTACCACCGGCAGGACGACCGGGTCGTATGCGTTTACCGTCACGGTCGATCCACCAGATGTGGTGTTGCCACTTACCTACACCTTGGACTATACAGACAAGGGAGGTCCGCCATCGACAATGCAACTTAATAACAGGATCATTCCCTTGCCAAACCGTAGCTGGTCCACTCCTGGACCAAAAGTCATCACTGTGACAGCCACCAACGATGCCGGTAGTGTAACAGGCACACACACGATTCTGATCGCCAAGGTGTTCGTTGCTGGACCCGCCGGTAAAACCTTGATCTTTACCGACACCTCCGGTCTGAGGACCACGATAGAGATCCCGAGCGGCGCTCTGAGCGGGACTACTGGCTTTGTTTACACACCTACTGTCACCATCTCTCACCCGCTCGCGTCAGGTTTCGGGTTTTTCGGACACAGTTTTGGCCTGGACGCAACCAGACAAATCAGTGGACAGATCACAATCACGCTCGAATACCGCGACCAAGACTGGATGGATGCCGGTATTGAGGACGAAAGCACGCTACGCCTCTACTATTGGAACGCGGGGCTTGACGATTGGGACGACGTCGCCAATGCCTGCGGCCCACCAGTGCCGGTCTATGGTCCCAATGTCGACCTGAACTATCTCGCCGCGCCGGTTTGCCATCTCAGCAAGTTTGCCATGCTGGGTGAAAGCAGTGAGGAGAACATGATCTATCTGCCCCTGGTACTGAAAAACAAATGAACTAGTGTTTCGCATCGATCACTTGTTTTGGAGCCAGGGTCAAAAAAACTGGATAGGCCCTCGGTGATTTGCCAAGCATTTCACCGAGGGCCTCAGTTGATCTGATTTTAGATTCAGAGTACAATTATGACCAGAATCGGGGTTTCCAAGCACAAAAGGGGGAAAAGATCGTGATGCAAAAGTCTCGTAGAAACACGCGCTTTCTCACAACCCTGTTGCTGTTGAGCTTGGGGACACTTGCCTGCTGTCTGACCCCTCGCATCCCAGAGACGGTAACACCTTTCCCACCTCTTCCCCCCAGTCAAACACCTACTCCCCAACAACCGACACCCACGCCCCTCCCTGTGATCGAAACACCCGAACCCAACCCTACGTCCCCACCGAAACCGACCCAACCTCCAGCACCCACCGAGGAACCTACCCCCTCTGCGCTTGTTTTGACAGGACCAGAGATCGCCCACAATGGAGTCAGCTTTACGATCGACCCAACGCTGGGTGATGAGGTATTGGTCAGCACGGCGTCGGATACCTCCGGCCGCACCGAGTTCTTGTTTGAAGAGGGATATTGTTATCAAGTGGGCTGTATGACGGTGTATCCGGTGAAATACTATCGAGAAGAGATCATGTTTGGCGCCGACATCATCGACGGGCTGCAATCGGCCATCGAGATGCAGTCAAATAACTATTTTCCGGTGCTTGTGGCGCACATTCTGCTGCGCGCTCAAACTCGACACTTTTGTTTCCAAAACGGAGCGGGAATCCGGGCGGTGGTGATGATCGGTCAGGACACCGTCTTTGCCAACAACGAGTCTGTAGTGTACGAATTCCACGGGCTGACCGATGACGGCCAATACTATGTGGCGGCGACGTTTCCGATAGATGCTCCGATGCTGCTCAGCACCTGCTGTGATCCCGCAGACAACACGAACGAGGCCGCGATCCCGGTCCCAGAGCTGCCAGAGGACGACGTGCAAGCGGGCGCCGTGCTGCGCGAATACAACCAGGAGGCAGAACGCCAGTTGGACGCGCTAGATGGCTCTAGCTTTACGCCCGATCTGGCGTTGCTCGATGCCCTCGTTGCTTCGTTGCTGATCACACCGCCAACAGAGCAGCCTTTATCAGACGGTGCCGGGGCCCTGCAAGTAGACGTTGACTATCGCGGCAACTGGTATCGCGAGACATTCAGTTATACTCGGCAGGCAGAGAATATCGCGCATTTCGTCCTCGTGATGCCCTCAAGCCAGGTGGATAGGGCCACCGCCGACCAGGTCTTTGGCAGCATCGATTTCTCGACCATTCCGGGCGCTCTCTCCGTCCGGGAGGGTCGGGAGGAATTTGCCTGGGCCTTGAACCATGTGTACGATGCTCCCGGCGGGTATTTTCGCGGCCAATTTGAGCCCGGAACGTATTACGTGGCTGCCGCGTTCGTTGCGGCTCCTATCAGCAGAGAGGGTGATGCCATTTTGTACGCGGGCATGACGGGAGGTGGCGCGTCGACCGATTATTGGATGACCGAGATCGAGCCGGGAGAGAACACCATCACACTGAGCCTAACCGACAGCGACGGTTGGGCATGTCCGTGGTTGTACGTGTACGACGGACATTCTTTCGAGAGAAGAACCGAGATTCTCAGAAACGTCCGGGGGAAACAGAATGAACAGACAGAGACAAGCCCCATTGGCCCGGTTGAGATTGTCGACGGCACTATTACTTTGATGGTGGTCGAGGAAAAAGACGAGATCACTTTTATTGATGAGCTATACGTCATCGTTGATGGCATTGAGGTGCGCGCAGACGCGGATTGTCACTATACGGCCCAAGTGGCGAAAAGGGATCACAATTACTTGACGCTCACCAGCGGCGAATCTGTTGAATTCCGTTTCACACTGCCTGACTCATTCGCTGGCAAACAACAAAGCATTGTATCAATCGTCGTATCTGGCTTTTACGAGCCCCAAAAATAATCAGGAGGAACAAGACTTTTGAAGCAACCACTATCTCAACATGAACACCAACTCGGCGAACACCGTAACACATACTTGCCAACTGTCACGTCCAGGAAAATTATGCCAGCACTTGCCATTGGATGCCTGGTTGTCAGTTTGCTGCCCTTTTCCATCGCGACTGAAAAGTATTTTTCTCCCAAACACACGGTCTTGAGCGACCGGTTCCGAACGGACAGTATCATGATCAATGCGATCATTGGGGGGACCATGATATTACTGTCCGTGATCTTTTACGCAATCCACTATCACCACGAGAACCGCCAAGTGGACTTGTACGCCGATGGTTTTGTCTCTACCGATTGGCTTAAAAGTCTGGCGTTCCGCTGGGACGATGTGACAGAGGTCTATACATCCCCTATTTATCGAAACACATCGCGCGGATACAGTACTGGTCGGATCGCAAATTGGATTTACACTGTGCATCGCAATGACGGCAAAAAGACAAAGCTCAGTGGATTGCAGGGTGTGAGTGCGTTGGGCAAGGTCATCCAATCCGAGGTCTCCAAACGGGCGCTGCCTAAAGCTGTAGATGCATATCAAGCCGGTGACGACGTGCGGTTCGGCCCGCAGTTCAGCGTCAGCCAGCAGGGCCTTCGTGTCGGCGGCAATCTGCTGCCCTGGAATCAAGTCGCAAAAGTAAACTTGGGAAAAGATAACGCCGTGACGATTTTGAAAAAGGGAAAGCGTTTGCCGTGGAAGCGGATAGGGGGTCACAAAATGGCCAACCCGTTGATGTTTCAATCGATGCTGTACAAAATCAGCAATTCAATACCATCAGACATTTTTTAAGCGCATAATGACAACCTTGTAACTCGAGGGATGTAGCCGCGCTTTCCATAGCGCGAGACCTGCTCTTGCGCGCAATGCGTGGTATGGAAACCACGTCTACATGGGGTAATTGCACAGGCGCATACCCTTTATCAAGAGGTGAATGTTTTGTCGCATCAGACATGGTCATCAAAGCGCTTTTATATCGTTTTACTTATACTGGTGTTGTCTATGCCAATCCTGGCTTGCGGCGAGTTTGGCCATGGGATACTCATCAACCTCTTTCCTCCCAAACCCATCCCGACTCCGGTGGCCGATCCCGGCGATGCACGATTACTGGAAAACGGATTAAGCGTGGCCGTAAACGCCAACCAGGGTCGTCATCTGTACAGTCGCCAGTCTGAGGACCAGATAACGGGCAGAACGGGACCAGGTGATGCCTGGATCACACACACCTTTGGTGAAAACGAGGTCACTGTGGAATTCGATCACGGATCTACCGTGTCATACACAAAAGTAGAGACAAACGTGTACCAGGACCAGTATTCGAATTCGTTGTGCTCTGACGGCACATCGACTTTGACCTATAATAAACAGGGATTTACGATCTATTTGCGATGCAACCAGGAGGAACGTACCTCATTGTTTATGTATGAATTGCTTTCTACAGAAGAGTGAACAATCGTTTGGTCCTTTCCGCGCTAATTTGACAGGAGGAACCGCATAATGAAAGAATCACCATCACCAGAATTGCCGCAAACACTAGGTGCTCGCGTGTTGCAGTTACTTTCCAGTCTGTTCGCGGGCCTGTTCGTTGGTTCTATATTTGGCGTGCTCGTGCTTGTGGTGAGCGGCATTGTACTAGTTGTGTATATCGCCGTAACAGGAGGGGGAGAAAGTATTCTCAACATGGCGCTCATATATGCAGTGTTCATTTGTTCGCCTGCGGCCCTGATCGTCACGTTGATCGCGGGCTTGATCGCTTCAGTCATCGTCCAAAAGATGCGTGCCCGCCAGAGCGCTCAGGCCAATAGGGTGTTCACGATCTCTTGTCTGGGAATAGTTGCCGTCTGGGCGTGCCTGATAGGGCTTAGGATCGTTGGCAACGTGGTCTTTGCGCGCATACCGAGATAGGAGCACTCACCAAGGTTGGTTATCCTGGTAAAAGTCGCCTTGCAATTGGGAGGGCGTGGGATGTTGGGGAATTCCAGAGAAATAAATCTCCCAAACAGATTTTGTGATGCAGTCAACGACACCCTGAAAAGGCAGATTGTGATGGAATTCCTTGAGCTTTCCGGTTGTTTTGTAACTCGCGTGCGATTCATGAGCTTTTCTACTGTAAATTTTGGGAGGACTTGAAAACTGGAAAAGCCTTACAATGGTGGTTTCCTGATAACACACATCACTGAACTCAACCTGAGCGAAAAACAACTCGTCGGGACTATTTCCTCCAGAATTGGGAAATTTGTCGAATTTGCAGGAATTCTTTATCAACAACACCCAACTGAGCGGCAGTCTACCACTGGAACTGAGCAAACTCTCCAATTTGGAATTCTTTGGCTTTAATGACACAGAGCTATGTGAGCCGACCGAGAGTGCTTTTCAGGAATGGCTTGACGGAATCATGACAAGAGTAAACCGAACGGGCGTCATCTGCTCGTAAAGGAATCTGGAATATGAACGCAAAAAAGATCTTACTGTGGACCATTCCCCTGTTGATTATACCCAGTTTGCTTTGCACGATCCTGCTGCAACGCTTTTTTGACAATAGAAAGCAAGCCGGGTGGATCGCCGAACACTTGCAAGGTAGGGCGGTCAACGACCTTTTATTCGACGCGCAGCATCGTGCCTGGGCTGCCACGAACTGGGGAGTGAGCGTCTTTGATGGTGACGATTGGACGACGTACACTGCAGAAAGTGATGGATTGCCAAGCGACCAGGCCTATCAAATCGTCCTCGACCACCAGGGGCGAATCTGGACCACTACGGATAGGGGAATAGGCGTTTTTGATGGTACAGGCTGGACGTCCTACGCCTCGGCAAACTCGAGCCTACCGGCGGGTCAGGGTATCGCTCAGATTACCCTTGATCGACAGGATCGAACCTGGGTCTATTATCCCAGAAGCCGCATGACAGGCGTGAGTCTGTTTGATGGTCAAACGACTTGGATAACCTACACGACCGACAATTCTGGCCTGGTGAGCAACTGGGTCTCAACAGTCGCCTTTGATGCTCAGAACCGGGCTTGGATCGGCACCAAGGAAGGGTTGAGTCTGTTTGACGGAGAGACCTGGACGACCTACACCACAGAAAACTCGGGCTTGCTGCACAATCACATCTTTACGATCGCCTTTGACCGACAGAACAGGGCCTGGATCGGCGCTGAAGGAGAATTGAACGTTTTTGATGGGCAAACGGCTTCCGAGGAAGCGGCTTCCTTGGAAGCTTGGCTGTCCTATCCCATAGATCGCTCTCCTGTGACTGGTAATCAATATGGAGGACCCTATGTGATCGCCTTTGACGAGCAGAACAGGGCCTGGGTTGGCGTCCACGATGGAGCGAATGTCCTGGATGGCACGAGTGGGGAATTGCTTCTGCGAGATGGCAAATACACGGTCAAAGACGTCATCCTGACGCAAGAGCAGGTCTGGCTCATACCAAGCCGATCGAGGGGCATCCGCGTCTTTGCAGGAGAAACCTGGTCGAATTACACCTCGGCAAACTCGGCCCTACCCACCAGCGCTATCAACGCTCACTCTGTGGATCGCGAGGGGCATCTCTGGCTCGGGAGTAGAAAGGGGATCACGGTCGTCAACCTGGCCGAGACGCGCCCCCTCTCCGACGGAGCAGTTGCCATATCGCGGTTCCTTTCTTGGGGAGGCCATCTCTTTTTGCCGATCATCATCATTGGGCTGTGGCTGGGGCTGTGGCGGGACGCGCTCCCCGGCGTCGTCGTGGGAATTGGCGTCGGGCTGTTCATCTTTTTGCTCGGCATTGTCGGGTCTGGCGGAGGCGGAGAGATTTTTCTCGTCCTGGGATGCATTGGGACAATCACCGGCATTATGGGCGGATTAGTGGCAAGTATCATCCTCCAACGCAAAAAAGCAACCCCTACGGAAGAGGCGGCTCCCGCCGGAAGTCTGGCATCGACTGTGACGGGAATCCTTGGCGGCGGGGGCTGCGCGATCATGGGCGTGATCATCGTCATCGTGAGTGTGGTGTTGAGTTGTATTGCACTTTTTTTTGTCATGATGAAATTTGGTATCGGGATGCAATAGTCATCCAAGATGATATAGCGAATACTTTTTACAGATGAGCACGTATAGATCAAACTTAATCAAGGAGAAAATAGAACAATGAAAAGCAAAAAATATCTGTGGATTATGGCGATAATAGTGATGCTGCTGGCCGGTTGCGGGGGTGGTGGAGGCGAAGAAGAACCGCTGGCCCCAACACCTGTGCCGCCAACCTCGGCGCCCGCCGCCACGCCCACTCTCTCGGCGGGAGATCACGTGGAACTGGGGATGAAGTACTATGATCAAGGTGAATTGGCCCAAGCTGTCGCCGAGTTTGAGAAAGCAATCGAACTTGCCCCCAATGATGACGAGGCTCACCGCAACCTGGGTACCGCTTATGGGGAGCAGGGTAAATGGGAAGAGAGTGTCGCTGCCTACGAACAAGCCATTGAAATTAACCCCGATTACGGAGAGGCCTATGCCGATATGACAGGCGCCTATTTTTACGTGGGAAAACTTGCCGAGGCAACCGCTGCTGGCGAAAAGGGTATCGAACTGGCCCCCGATTATGCCACGGCATACAATAACCTGGGGATCGTCTATGGCTCACAGGGAGAGATTGATACAGCCATCCCCCTGTTCGAGAAAGCAATCGAACTTGACCCCAATGACGCCCAAGCCCATTACAACCTGGGATTCTCCTACGAAAACATGGAGCAATTGAGCGAGGCCATTGCCGAATACCAGGAGGCCGTCCGAGTCGACCCCAATTACGTTGACGCATACGAAAATATGGGTACCGTCCATGCCCGTCAGGGCCAATATGAGGAAGCTATCGTCCAGTTTGAGACCTTTCTCCAACTGGCGCCCCCCAACAACCCGGGCCGGGCACAAGTAGAAAGTTGGCTCGCCGAACTCAAAGAAGCAACGGCGGACGCGAGAACAAAGTATAACAACGCCGCAGGCGGCTATAGTCTATTCTATCCCACAGGCTGGTACTATGCTGAGGATGGAACCAGGGTCAGCTTTGCCGAAAGCAGAGAAGGCTATGAGGCTCCTACGCTAGAGTCGCCATTGGTCACACTTTTCGTCACACCTCTGGTCGAGGCGGCCGAGGGCTTTGGCCTGGATGAGAGTGCCACTCCAGCCGAGTTCCTGCAAGTGATGACCGAGAGGATCGGGGCTGAGACCGAGGAAATCGAGAGCGCACAGATTGTCGGCTATCCGGGTGTGGTCGCCGCCACTGCTGGTACTGTGGCAGACTCGCCCTATAAGGGCAATATGATCATGATCATGGTGGGGGAGCAGCTTTTCCTCGCAGAGGCCATAGCCCTGCCCGATCAATGGGATGCTTTTCGTCCCACCTTTGTGGAGATGATCAACAGTCTCGCCTTCTTCGAATCAGGTGGTTCAACCGCTTTGGCAGTTGATTTTACCGACCCTGTCAACGTCTTGCAGGCGGTGTTCACTGCTGCACAGACAGAGGACTTGGGCATTCTGTCCAGCCTGTGCGATCCGCTAGGTGAGGGCGACGAGGATACAATGTTTATCTGCGCCATCACTGCCGATCATCCCGACAAAGACTCGTTCGTCGAATACTTTACCCAGGCCCAGATCGCCAGCGACGTCGTCATTGACGGGGATAGAGCCGAGATACCTTTCTTGTTCGGCCCCGATGGAGATCAAGAAGAGACGATGGGCCTTGTGCAGAGGGATGGCAAGTGGTACTTGAGCGATTTCTAAACTCGTCCGCTAGGCATTGCTGCTTTGACAACGTCACATTCGATGACTTGTCTTTGCTCGCTCGCCAGGGCTCGTCAGGTCCTAGCGAGTGGGCAGTGGAATCAGTACTCGGCAAAAATGAGCATTTTGATGAATGATCAAACCTGTCCCCTGTGTAAAAATCTGGGCGGTAAAGAATTTTACCAAGACAGTCACCGTGACTATGTTCAGTGTCAAACGTGTCACTTGGTATTTGTTCCACCCACGCACTTTATATCCGCAGAGGCAGAAAAATCCAGATATGATCTACATCAAAATTCTCCCAATGACCCAAAATACCGCCAGTTTTTGAGCCGGCTTTTTCACCCCATGCAAACTCGGTTAACTCCCGAGAGTCGAGGATTGGATTTTGGGTCGGGACCAGGGCCCACGCTATCAGTAATGTTTAAAGAGATAGGGCATTCAATGGCGATCTATGACTATTATTATGCAAAGGATGAGACTGTCTGGGAAGAACAATATGATTTTATTACAGCCAGTGAAGTGGTGGAGCATTTACGGAAACCAGGAGAAGAATTAGAACGATTGTGGGCTTGCCTCAAGATCAACGGTCTACTGGGGCTAATGACAAAGTTAGTGCTTGATCGACAAGCCTTTGCAAGATGGCACTATAAAAATGATTTAACACATATCAGCTATTTTTCGCGCAAGACGTTTGAATGGTTGGGGGAGCAATGGGGAACCAAACCAAACTTTGTTGATAAAGATGTGATCCTATTTAAAAAACCAGTTACTACTCAGTCGGCTACAGAATTGGATGTTTCAGGCTCTTAGCCCTCGTCCCCGAGGGCGGTTTTGGCAAGAGCATCTCATTCTGCGCAGATGTTTGTCACACAAACCGCCCCCGAGACGGGGGCTGGAGCGTTGACTGAGGTAGTAACACAAAAACCATTACCATCCGACAGGCGTTTTTTATAAAGAAAACAACCCGAATCTGCACGTCAGGGTGATTGCTTTGAGAATGTCAAATTTCGCTCGTCGTGAGGAGTGAAACATTCCCAGATGCGGTGCATTCAGAAATGCGGAACGGGAACTGTAGAGTCGTTTGCACGAGGTGTGCTCACTCGACATCTGGCACAAAGTGGTTTTGTAACCGGACAGACACAAACCGAATAAATCGCACCATCCACTCGTTTAACATATAATGCAAAGAACATCAAAACGGAGGCACGGTATGAATATTGGCATCATTGTATTTTCGCAGACCGGCAACACCTACTCTGTTGCCCAAAGGCTTGAGGAGAAACTCGTCCAAGCCGGACATTCGGCGAACATCGAACGGGTAGAGATTGAGGGCGAACTGGGATCGGCAGCAGCAGATTTCCGTATCAAAACGCGACCCGAGGTCAACGCATACGATGCGATTGTGTTCGGCACGCCCGTAATGGCTTTTGGTCTATCGCCGGTTATGAAACGCTATCTGCCGCAGATATCATCATTACAGGGCAAAAAAGTCGCTTGTTTCATCACCAAACAATTGCCCTTTTACTGGACGGGAGGCAGACAAGCCGTTGGCAAGATAAAGAAAATCTGCCAATCCAAAAATGGGACCATCTGCGGATCGGGGATCGTAATCTGGAGCAGCGGCAGTCGCGAAGAAATGATCGTCGATGTAGTTGATGGATTAAGCGGACTGTTCTAACTATGCTGAACCTGCATGACTGTCCAGTTCTGGTTTCCCAAGGCTCTCAGTTCCAGTCCCGGGGGCGGATTTGGGACGAAAACTTTGCTTGGAAATGTCATACTGTTGCATAGGCGCCCTCGGGACAAGAGATTGAGATTTTTGTGTGAGAACTGAACGGCCCTAGGGTGGATCAAACGGCACTGGTTCAGTTGAATGGGATTACGATGTAGCCGCGCTTTCCATAGCGCGTAAGGCCCTGCGAGGTATGGAAACCTCGGCTACAAGCCTCTTTTTGAGCCACAATTGGCTGACTATCCAGAAATCCCACCCAACTGAACCAGTACCCCACATTGGAAACGACTCATATATAATACGCTCGCTCATCACCCCTCGGAAATTACATTTGATATTGGAGATGTCATGACATCTGGTCTACTGGCCACAAAATTACGTCGCCCTTCCATCCCTCCCAAACGGGTCCAACGCCCGCACCTCATTCAACGGTTAAATGAAGGGCTGGCGTTCGACCGGCAGATCACGCTCGTATCAGCACCAGCGGGATTTGGAAAGACGATCTGCGTCAGCGAATGGACGAGCACATTAGATATGCCGGTCACCTGGTTATCCTTGGACCCCGCAGACGATGACCCCGGGCGTTTTTTCACCTATCTCGTCGCCGCGCTGCAAAAGGTGGACGAAAACCTGGGCCACGAGATCGAGGGCGCTTTACGCTCCGGGCAACTCCCTCCCAGCGAGATCATCAGCACGACTCTCATCAACGACATCCTGGAATTGGAGAACCGGTTCTTGCTGGTCCTGGACGATTTTCAGGTGATCCAGGATCAATTTATTGGCCAAGTTTTAGAAACCTTGGTAGCCAACCTGCCCCAACCGCTTCACCTGGTCATGCTCACCCGAGAGGACCCTCCACTGCCACTGGCCCGGCTCCGGGCAAACAACCAGATGACCGAAATTCGGGTGAGCGATTTACGCTTTGCCATTTCAAAAGTTGAGCTTTTCCTAAATGACGTAATGGGTCTGTCTCTGTCACAAGCAGACATCGCCGCGCTGGATGCCAAAACTGAAGGCTGGATTGTCGGATTGCAGCTTGCGGCGCTGTCTATCCGAGATCACACAGACCCATCCAGTTTCATCGCTACCCTGAGCGGCAGTCACCGATTTATTTTGAGCTATCTCACCGAACAAGTGCTCGACCGGCAGTCAGAAGAGGTTCAGCATTTTTTGCTGCAAACGTCTATCTTGAACAGGTTGAACGGCGATCTGTGCAATGCGGTGCGTTTCGGTATAGCCGAAACACCCACCGGACAGACAGACAGCCATTCTCTGTTGGAACGGTTGTTCAACGACAATCTGTTCCTGATCCCCCTGGACGACGAGGGGCAGTGGTACCGCTACCACAAATTGTTTGCCGACTTGTTACGAAACCTTGAAAACATGTACCACAAAGAGCAAACGTCCGAGCTTCACCAACGCGCCAGTCGCTGGTACGCACAAGTGGGCAACAAAGGCGGAACGTTTGTCAACGAGGCCATCCAACACGCGCTGGCAGCAGCCGACTATGCAATGGCCGTACGCCTGCTGGAAAGCTACTCTCTGGATATGCTGATGCAGTGGCACGTCAAGACGGTGGATGGTTGGATGCAGGCGATTCCGTCAGAATGGGCCCTAGAAAGCCCCAAAGCCAACCTGGCCTTTGCCTGGATGCATCTGCTGCGCGGCACCTATCCCCAGGCAGCTCCGTGCCTGGAACGGCTGCAAGCGATTTTTTCCAATCCCCAGGCAGACGAACAAGATCCTTTGATCCAGGCCGAATGGTTTGCTATGCAATCTACACTGCTAAACGCGCAGGGACAACCGGCAGAGAGTCTACACCTGGCCAAGCAAGCATTAAAGATCGTACCAGAAGAAAACGTCCACGTGCGCAGCCTGATCTATGCGGGACTGGCCACCGCCTATCAGCTGTTGGACGAGTACGAACTCGCGCTGGAGGCGTTCCAGATACTCATCCAACAGGGCCGAGCTGCGGGGAATTTTGTCACCGAAATGCTGGGCTTGTCTGGTCTGGGCTTGATGGCTATTGAGCGCGGTCAGTTGCACTTGGCCTTTGAGACCGCTTCCCAAGGAGTCGACCGGGTAGAGCGCTCGGGAACGATGCTCCCCATTAGCGCAGCCGTGTATGGAGAGCTGGGACACGTACATCACCAGTGGCACCAACTCGAACAAGCCCACGTCTATTTTCAACGCGCGATCCAAATGAGCACTCTGAGCGGTTACAGTGACGCAGAAATTTACTACAGCGTGGTCCTCTCGCGCATGTTCCAAATAGAAGGAGACCTGGAGGCCGCCGCCCAAGAGATCCAAAAAGCCGTCGACTGGATGCAAGTTGACGCACCTGCTCGGGTCCGGGAAGAAGTCGTTTCGCAACAGGTTCGCATCTATCTGGCCCAGAATCGTCTCACGGCGGCAGAGACGGCACTTCAAAGACAGGGGTTCTCCCTGGAAGGCAAGTTTTTCATCCCCGATCTCGAACCCGACCAGCACACCACTCGCCCGGTCGGGCTGCTGTACATCAGTGCCTTGCGCATCCTCCTGTACCGTGCTCAGGCCAGGCGCGAGCTGGCGGGCTTGAAATCCGGCATCGAGCTGGCGGACCGCTTGATCGACAAATCGCTCCAAAGCCAATATATTCCCGTCGTACTAGAAACGCTTCTGCTCCGTGCCCAGATGCACGCCGCGCTGGGGAACGATCAGCTCAGCCGGGCAGATTATGCCCATGCCTTGGAATTGGGCGAACCGGAAGGATTCATCAGCATTTTCGTCGAAGAAGGCCAACCTGTGGCCGAGGGCCTGGCAACCTTGCTTGAGCAAAATCAGCTTGGAACCGTTCAACCGGATTACGTCAAAAATGTCCTGACCGCTTTTTCCAAATCCCCGCTGCCAGATGCCGTGCACAGCGAGCAAGCGGATCTAGTCGAACCATTAACTGACCGAGAATTGGACGTATTGCGCTTGGTAGCCAAAGGACTGAAATACAAAGATATCGCTGCCAGGTTATTTATCTCCTTGAACACGGTACGCTCTCACATCAAAGCCGTTTATGGCAAGCTCAACGTGAACAACCGCACCAAAGCGATCGAGATAGCGCGCCAACTGCGTCTATTATAATCCCCCGCCGGACAAAGATCACATCTTTTTTCCAGCGCAAATCACATACTTGTGTGATGTGCGCTGGTTTGCGGTGTGGTAAGCTGTGTCCATAAAACACAAGGAGAATGAAATGTCACAATACGTTGCTGATACCGGAACCGCAAACCTGCGCTGGAAAGATCTTTACAAGATTGGTGGAACAACGGCTGTCGCTTTAGCAATCATGGTCGTCATGGCGGTGATCGCTTTTTTCATCTGGCCCTACGCCCCTGGAAACATGTCTACCGAAAACATCTTTGCGCTGATCCAGACCAATAAATTGGGCGGGCTGATGGCTCTTGATTTCTTTCTCTTGGTGGCTACCCTCTGCTCCATTCCGGTTGTCCTCACAATGTACGTTTCGCTCAAACAGGTGAACGAATCCTATGCCCTAATCGCTCTAGTGCTCGGCCTAGTCTCGATTGTGTCCATCATCCCAGCGCGGCCGATCTCTGGGCTATTCCATCTCAGCGACCAATACGCGGCTGCGACAACAGATGCGGCGAGGAATCAATATTTGGCAGCCGGAGAAGCATTGCTTGCAGTCTTTGACGGTAGTGCCTGGCTCGCATATGTGCTCCTCATGAGTGCTTCCTATCTGACAAGTTCATTCCTCATGCTGCAGAGCAATGCCTTTACCAAAACGACCGCCTACTTGGGAATTGCCATAAATGCAGCCGCAGGTATGGGCCCCTTTTTGTCCGGCATCGGTCTTGTCTTGTTGTTTCTATCGACGCTGGGTAGTGTGATATGGTGCATCCGACTTGGTCGCGAGTTCCTCCGATTGGGGCAGCAAGCCGTTTCCAATAGACAACAGAAAGGAGCAAGCACATGAATGATATTTGTACCTATCAGATCGAGGTGCGCGGCCAAGTGGACGAAAACGAACTCAACGCCACAAGCCCCACCCAAATGGCGGTAGTACAGGTGGATATGGCCTCAACGTCGTTTACCATTCGCACCGACCAGTCGGGCCTCATTGGGCTGATACGCCACTTGCACGGGCGGGGAGTCGGACTCTTGTCCGTAAACTGTAAAGCATGAACTTGAGGAGGAAGAATGTCGCCGAAACTTGTTTCGCAGCTTGATTCACCCAGAACGATGTCACGCCGGGGGTTTCTCAAGGCGGGCTGCCTCACCGTAGCCGCCGCGGGATTAACGATCTGTGGTGTCAGCACGGCTACACCTGACCCACCACCCCAAATGAATAACACGTCATCATCTTTTACGTATGGAGAAAAAACTATGAACAACCGTATTCTAGTCGCTTATGCCAGTGCGATGGGGTCGACCGTCGACGTAGCTGCCACCATCGGTGAGGCGCTCGGCGCCAAGGGTTTTTCTGTGGACGTTCAGCCCATAAAAGAAACCCCGGATATTGCTGGCTATCAAGCTGTGGTGCTGGGCAGCGCCATCCAAGGAGGGCGATGGCTGCCCGAGGCGGTCGATTTCGCCCAGGCCAATCAGCCAGCGCTCAACCTTGTGCCCGTGGCATCGTTCTGCGTCCACTTTCCACTCATGGGAAATGACAAAACAAGCCAGCAAAAGCGCTGCGCTTATCTGGATGAGGCTCGCTCGCTTCTCCAACCGGCAGCCGAAGGCTACTTTGCAGGTCGAGCCGACCAGCACACGTACGAGATTTTCTTTCCCGGCTTGCCAAGCTGGATGCGCCGCTTGATCCCGACCCTGGATTCCCGAAATTGGGAGGAAATTCGTGCTTGGGCTGATAGCGTCCATCCACTGCTGATCGAGAGGGTTTAGATGTAGGCTTGTAAGCGGCAAAATAGCTCAACAGGTCAACAACGGGCACAAGGCCCTATGCTACAGAAACAGAAAAAGGAGATAAAAATGTCACAATCAAAACAAATTCAAATTGCAGACGCTGACGGGAACGGTCTGTACAGAATTGGCGGCATGGCCACCCTGATTCTAATCGTCTATTCTCTAGTCACCATGATGCTCCTCATCCTTGTAGGAGGACAACCGAGCACCGCCGAGGAAATCTTTACCTTGTTGCAAAACAATCGGGTTGTTGGACTCTTGCGGCTTGATGTATTGACGATCATCGTCATGCCGCTTTATTATCTTTTATTTGCCAGCATCTATGTTGCTCTCAGACGAACCAACGGCACCTATGCCGCACTCGCGACAGCGCTTGCTTTCATCGGTATCACACTTTTCCTCGCAACGCCTTCGGTTTCTTCGATGGTCTACCTGAGCGACCAATATGCGGCTGCAACGACAGAAACGCAGAAATCCCTATTCCTGGCAGCCGGAGAGTCAACAATCGCCTCAGACATGTGGCATGGAACTGGTGCCATCATGGGAGGCATCCTCTTACAAAGTGCGTGGGTCTTGATCTCGGTTGTTATGCGGCAGAGCAAGGTCTTTGGTCAAGTTACCGCTCACGTGGGAATTCTGACACATGGGCTCGATTTAGCCCATTTCTTGATTGGTTTCTTTGTGCCTGGAGCAAACATCATCCTCATGGCGATTGCTGGCCCACTTTATCTAATATGGTTTCCCTTGATTGGTCGAGACCTTTTCAGACTGAGCCGGGGCACCTCAAACAAAGCCTAACCAGGACACTTTATAGTCGTAGCCGCGGTTTCCATACCGCGGTATGGAAACCGCGGCTACATTCTTGTACTTTTATCGCAATGCCGCAAAAGTCACTTGGGGACGCTCCGA
>JAAEPW010000551.1 GCA_024232355.1 Chloroflexota bacterium
CACTCGGCGCCACAAGCGCAGGCGCTCACACACACCATCCACCGCAGCCACACACCCCACTTTTTTTCGAGGGAGCAAGGTGTACTCACAAAGAGAGAGACACAAAGATACAACTACACATCAGAAGCCAAAGCAACATCCAAAACACCAAACAGGTGGGCTCAACCATGAGTACCACAAGCAGCAGCTACATTTATCTCAGCGAGACAGTTCTATAGCCACAAGGGGCAGGATCCGAGTCAGCCAACGGGCACATACGCGCAGGGCCAAGACAACTGTCAGGCCATGGGAACCGACACAGTCAGAGCCGGCCCACGTCGCGCCAAGGACCGCGACCTAACTAGAAGCCAGTGGGACCTTCCCCGACAAGCGCACGCGGCGCCGTGGGGGCAACACCTCTAGGCCGGCCACGACGGCCACGAGCAATGGTGGAGCGGGCCAAGATGCCACGGTGGGCCATGAGCTGTCGAGCCCGAGAAAGGACGCGAGCATTACCCTTCTGGAGGGCGACACTCATCAAGGCGGCAACAGTGCCATAAGCCTGAAGACCGGACGAATACGGCTGCAGGTCACCGCGATAATCCGACGCCTCGAACGCCAGATCCTTGATGAAGCGCCTGCCTGCGTCACATACGCCACCATGGGCCGTGTACACGACAGGAACGAACTCCGCATCAGCCAGGGGGTTGTCAGGGTGAGGGTCATTGAAGAGGGGCTCATACTTCTGCCTCTTGACCATCTCGCGGGGCCTTGTGGCAGCGATGGGCCCACCCGCAGCAGCCATGATGTACGATGGAGCCTCCGGGCAGACAATGGAGATATCGAAGTAGGTCTCAGGCGCCGTCACCATGGTGACCTGACCATCAAGAGCCGTGCCATTGGGCATCAGAGGCTCCGGCTTCACGTAGAGGCCAGCCACGGTGGACGCAACCGAGAGCAACAGGTCCCGCATGGGATCATGGCGATCGCCCTTCGTCAAGGGCACCACCGACATGCACGACAGGAAGTGTGCAGCCATGCCAGCGGTAGACGGCCGTCCGCACAGAGGGCAAGTGCTGCGGTGGCGAGCCTGCATCTCAAAGGGGTCAAGCCCCATCAGGTAGAGAAGCGCAAGGCGAAAGTCCAGATCAGTCATCGCCATGTATGGCAGCGACTCGATCGGGACCGCCACCAGCCATGCCGCCGCTCCTCGCGCTGAAGCAGCACTGATTCGAACCTTATCCTGCAGTGGTCGCGGGCCACGGTCGCACAGCTGGATGAGGCCCTCAAGGACATGCTTGTCATGCGAGGCTTGGAGGAGCTTCTGGAGGGACAGGGTGCCTGCAGGCAGGGCGCTCGTCGCAAAGCGAGTGAGCAGCGCCTGGACCGAGGACAGGTCCCCAATCACACCCGTCACCTTTTCATCGACCGCGTGAAGCTGCTTAATTCGCGGTATCAGGTGGGTCACCTCATCTACCAGAGGGGCGGGGAAAGGGCCATGCTGTGAGCAGCCCAACAGCGGCAACGCAATCTCCAGCGTCTGAGAGAACGAGGCCAACCGAGACATGTCAGCAGTGTCAACAAGCTGGCGGAGTGCAAGACCGCCCATCCGAAGTGGCAAAGATGATTGAATTTGGGCCGACAACGGAAGGGGGCGTTTCACACTCAACAGCTTCTTGAGAACCAGCTGGACACGGGCATCATATCGCACCAAGGCGTCACGGCATACCGTGGATGGGGTGATACGCGTGAAGAATGCAAGGGAGGGGTGAAGACAGCATCGTAGCAAAAGGAACTTCATCTGAACAGGCAGGGCACTATCCACCAGCTTGTCAAGCTGAGCCGCACGGGCGTCAATGTATGCAGCCGCATCCCTCGCAACAGCCTCCTGATCCCGGCCTACGAACCCTCCAAGAAGATCCACAGAGGCATCAACAACATGCAGGCCCAGAGCTTCAATGCGGGCCTGGGCAGCAGGCGACGGTGGCGAGGAGAGTATGATCCAGCGCTTATCAACCACATCTGGGTCAAGACCCAACCCAGGCATCGCCGCAACGAGACGCTCCACTGCAGTCAGAGAAGAGTCAAGGTCGCCCGCGTAGATGGCATCATCCATTATCGCCGTCATCGAGGCACCATCCAGGCCCTCCACTGACCCCTTATACGAACGGTGCATCGAGTAACCGAACAACAGCGAGGAAAGCTTGTGTCCTTGGCAGACACCTTCCTCCGAGGTGATCTCCCGTGCCACATCACCACCCTCAACAGCATACAAGGCGTGCGGCGAGTGATACAGGAAGTAGATGAAGTGCCTGGCCGACTCCAGACGGGGTTCATCAAGAGCATCCTTCAGGATCCTGGCACGACTTATGGCATTGAACCCGTTGTGCATGTCAAGCCAGACGAGACACTTGCCATCACCAGGAACCATACTCTTGACAGCAAGATCAGCAAACGAGAAGGCCGCCTCCACACCAGCAGGGGTGCGAATACCCATCTGGAATGGCTGCATGTCGGTAGCAAGGGACTCTGGGATGCGCGCATAGACCGCATCGGTCACCAAATTGACCAAAGTCTCGTGTATGGTGATCGGCCTGGGCACCTGCAAACCACGCTTCTTGGGAGGCAGGACCAAACGACCAGCAAGGAGGAGGCCACGGGCAAGCGGGTTGCATATACGACCCGCCGCCATATCAGCAATGAACGCAATCAAGCCCTCACGGCAAGCTTGACTGTCCATTAATGGCACCAGCATGTCCATGGTCATGCCAGAGAGGCCAGCCGCAGCACCCTTATTGGCCTTGTGAACCAAATCCGTAAGACCTTCATCATCCAGGACCAGGGGGACTGGTTCATCATCCGGAGGAGGCGGCATATGACCGAGGTCATCACGAAATCGAGGGTGTGCACGCACCACATGCTCCCACACGGCCGGATCCGACGGCGAGAGCAGACCCGCCTCATCACGACGCAAGCACATGGCCGCACGATGCAGGAAGCCCCTAACCACAAGATCAAGCGCCTGCGCATCCGCCGGACTGCGCTTCGGTCTTTGTGGGGGACGAGCTGTGTCATCGCCTTCCAACGACTCAAATCCCGGAGGCGGAGGGCCAGCAGCAGTGACCGGGGCCAAGGGATCCTCATCCATCGATAGCACATCAGTATAATGACGAAGGCGGGACACCAAGCTGTTCACGGCCCTTCGTCTACCGCCACGGAACTTGGAAAGGGCCCTTCGCGGTAGCCAGATCAGCATCGCGATCGCGAACGCCATACCCAACTGCGACCCTTGTCGACTGGCACGTGCGTACATGACCAAGAGCCTCTCACACATCCTGACGAACAGCCTCTTAGCCTTGTCAGGGACATGGGTCCATAGGCGACCCCGACCATCGACCAACTTGCCAACCGAACACAGATCAGCAAGCAAGGCCTCCAAGCGGTCCGTGTCGACTTCCTCGTCCCACGGCACATCAAGGTCATGAGCCAGGGGGACACGCAGCGCCACAAAGTGCCCGCCCATATCTGAGTACTTAGCTATGTAATATGGCACATCCGGAATATGGACCTGAGGATACATCGAGTGGACAACACAAATGTTGTCCATATCGTCAACCAAGAGCCTGAAGTTGACGTGCAGGTAATCAGCAGTGGCCCTGACCACCGGCGAACTGGCCCACTCATTGCCATCATGAAGCGCCGCTAAGAAATCATCAGAACAGGCAAACGGAGGCACAGCAGTGCCCTCTCGACGGAGATTGGCCTCAAACAGGGCCTCAGGGAAATACGAGCCCTTGTTTGCCGCCATGTGCTCAGAGACACGAGCACGCAACTGTCTGTGGAGGCTGGAGTCGCCAAGCACAGAATAGCAGACAGCCAGGAAGAAGCAATTGCCAGATCCACCCAGCTCGACAGCATCCAGGCCATTCTGGAGGAGAAAGCGACCACCCATCGGGCCGCCAGCACGTGGTCTGGTATATGCCAGCGTACGACCATCAACCGATCGCATGACCACTTCATGGATGTCCCTCGAGGGGGGGCGAACGTGCAGCGCCATTGACAGGGGATCAGACGCAGCACCAGACGCACCAGCAGGACCATGTCCCTCAGAACCGCCATGGGAGCCATCTCCAGCACCATCACCATCACCACGATGCGGCTGACTACCAGAGCCATCACTATCCTCTCCACCACCATCAGGGGGACCTGCTCCAGGCGGCGAAGGAGCATCATCATCAGATGCAGGGGACGAAGTCCCACTAGATACATCCATAGACGAGGACGAGGGCGAATAGTCAGGATCAGTGTCAGCCGATTGATCACCCATACCCTCATCAGCCACTCCACCCTCTTGAGCTACATCAGCAGAGTCGCAGCCACCCAGGACAGCACGATCACCCTGCCGAAGAACAGCACGCCCAGCAACACTGGAGTCAACCACATAAACACGGCGTTCATGCGATCTGGGAGGGGGAGAGCGAGGGACCGGAGGAACCCGCTGTGGCGTGTGATACCCCGACTGTGCCACCGCCCGAACCAATCTACGCCTACGCGAAGCATCTTCCCGAGCAGAAGAAGCGTCATGTGAACCAACAGATGCACTGAATGAATCAACCAGATCATCCCCGTGCGCTGTGGGCCCAGAGCAGACATCCATGATGAACCCCTGTACAAGGCCCCAGGCCTTGGGGTGCATCTCCTTCAGTCGCTTGAGCTGCCTACTAGAAAGAAGATGCGCTTGACCAGCATCAAGCCGTGTGGTCCACGGCGGGGGCTGTCCATGAGCATCCAGGTCCCCACGGACATCATCAGACCGCTCTGCACCATCAATATTGCCAATGTGATACCGCAACAGAGCAGTAATCACCCTGAGGGTCGTACAACATGCCGGGGTATTCTCAAGAGTAAGCCCATAGCGGCGAAGCCAATCTTCAAGGGCCGCAACAGGGAGAGAAGGGAGAGAGGGAGTAGATGACTCAACATCACGAAGAGCACCAGACAGATCTGATGGGCAATCAGCGCAGGCTTCACAAGCCCTCACAAGCCCTGCAACACTCTGACGCGCCTCAGGGGTGGAGTGTAGCATCGAGCTAATCCAAGCAGAGCCACCAGGAGTGGCCAGTCGGGCCTCAATGGGCACCACATTCGCCGGGGCCACCGACTGGACAGGTACAGGGACCCCAAGCCCCGCCTCTCCACCAGACTGGACATCAGCAGTGGAGGTACTCCGCTCCGGGGTATCGCCCTCAAGCAACTCGACAGGGTCAGACAAGCGAGTACTTATGGGGGCCACCGCAGACTGATCCACTTGCAGGACCGGTGCAACCACGTTGCCATCCAACGCAGCCTGATGACCAACCGGCTGAAGAGTATCCACCACCTCACTACCAGCGACCAACGGAGGTCCCACAACACCATCCTCATGGGGAACGGGACCGACAATCCAGTCGCCATGAGCCCCGAGCTGTAAGGGTGCACCCACAGAAGCAGAACTCGCCAGATCATGCATCGGCCGAGAATGCCCGAGCAGTGGACTACCAAGGGCCACAGGGGGAGGCAGCAAGACCTGCTGGTCAAGTCGCTCACCCGCGAAGCGGTCCCTGAACTGGGCAGAACTGGACAGGTCAGAGACATCACTGTCCTCCATCCACGGGGAGCCACCAAACCCCCCCTCACCATGCAGACCACCAGGCGACCACATCACAGGGGGAGGCAGGAAAGGAATGGGTGGCTCACCAACATCAGATGATCCCACAATGGCAGGGGAACCCAAGACGCCTTGGGGCCCCGTATCACCAGGCACCGGGGCAATCACTCCAGGCCGCGGGCCTAAGGGACTGGGACAACTAAGACCATCCATCAGCGAGACACCTGGACTCCCATATGCCCAGTCGCCAAGGAGTACAGGTGGGCATGAGTGAACAGACAGCTGCCCCAGCGGGCTGAGCGGAGTCATCACCGGTAATGAACGAGCACTCGATAGCAGGCCAGGACCACCTACAAGAGTAGACGGATCATCTGTCGTGACCCCAGCCGACCACACTGAATCAGAGGTGACGCCTGGGGCATCCAGGGCCGAGGTTTGGCACAACGGACCAAAACCCACACCACCTCCAAGAACAGGAAGAGTGACATCAGACATGACGCCATCATACGCCAGCCCAGGAAAATTGGTGGGCCCCAGAGTAGCCAGGGCAGCGGTTTGACAAGCCACAAGAGAAGAGTCATAACCAGGAGCACCGCCACCTCCAAAAACCGGACGCACATCAGGCATGACCCCGTCAAACGCCGATGCAGGTAAAGTGGTGGGCCCTGAAGATACCAGGGCAGAGGTTTGAGAAGCCACAGGTAGAGGGACAGGACCCAGCCAGTACTCACTCGTGGGCGGCCTCTCAGACGAGCGACTGGCAGAGCCGGAGCCCATACCAGCCGCAAGCGGTGCACACCCATCTGTAACCACTGCAGCAGCCGCTATGGTGGGCCCAGGCGCACCCGGGACAGAGGTTTGGGATGACACCACACCAGGATCAGGAAGAGAGCCAAGGGGACCCACACCACCATTTGGACCGTTCACAAGATCAGGAGCCTGTGGATGGGCATCACATAAAGGTGTGTGGGCCTGAGAAGTGGAGAGATCGGTTCCCAGAACCGGATCAGGCAAGCCCTCAGCAAGCACGCCTCCACGCCCCACCACGAGCTTCGCCACCTGCACAAAACCAGGCGTAATGACAGAGGAGAGTGTGCTAGGCTCTCCTTCAAGGCCCACTCGCCGAGGGGGTGGCAAGTTACCTCCCAAGGCAGTCTGCTCAGTGGCGGGGAGCACACCACTAGCTACAGGAGCCAAGTCACCAGCTCTAGGTCTGTGGGGGCATTTCGCCCGGTGTGTGCCCATTCCACGAGCCACAAAGATCTTCGAACAAGCCGCATGGGGGCAGATCGCAATGCCCAGGCGCTCCAGCACCTCCGCAGACAACGCGGGTGACTGATGGACACCCCGCAGGTGAGTAGCAAGACCAGCCGGAGAACCGGTAAAACGCTGCTCGCAACGGCCAATCGGACACTTCACATCATTCAAAGTGACACCAACCATGTCAGAATACCAAAATGATGAACTGAGCCCAAAAAATGAGGCCCCAGAAGAGGAAAAGTGTCAACCGTAAACTGACGATTCTCGATTAGCCTCCAAAAAACTAAAGGAAGCCAAATACAACGTAGATCGCAAAGATGACCAGATGAAGCCAGGAATCAACGACGAAAGAAATTCCACAGACCCAAGATGCAGCAGATCAACGTTTAAAGACCAAAAGGGAACCAAGAAGGCAATGCCCAAACAGATGCAGCACCAGGATAGACCTCACAAGAAAGCAGGCTGACTGCAAAACGGCACAGGCCCCCAGCTCAGAAAATACCCTCGCGGCGTTTTGACGAGACACCGGCGGTGATGAAACCCACGGGTAGCCTCCGTCAGTCTACGCCCAGGGCCCTGGGAATGTAGACGGGACGACCTACGCCTTGCCAACCTATCACCAGCAAGGCTGGTCTGGGGAACAAGGCTGAATAAGACGAACTCGAGGTCCAATCGCGTCCAGCAAAAACCCCTCTGGACCTAAGAAGGTACCCTACAAACACTCACTGGTCAGGAACGCCCTGTCCAGCAAATGCAGCAGGAGCTCCAAAGAGTCAAGAAAGGAGTTTTTTTTTCCGAGCAGAAGATGTACTCAGCACAAGAGTAGCCCAAAGAATACAACTACAGGGTCTCATATAGGGAACAAGACCACGACAGGATACGCACAAGGCTCAAACGGGACGAGTGCTCAGCAGACCGGAAAGGCTGCTCCGGAGCACACCCCGGCCTCCGAGGCTACCATAGAACAGCAAGGCAACCACCTACAGCTCCCGACACCAAGCATGTGGGGCCGAAGATAACTCCTCCATGAAAGAATGAATTTCTGATGAAAATAGGGGAAGGAGCCCGACAGCACACACTGCACACTCGGCGCCACAAGCGCAGGCGCTCACACACACCATCCACCGCAGCCACACACCCCATCACCGTCCAGGCAGCCGTTATCAGCATCTGTAGTACCACAGAGCGACGAGTCAGATACCTCACCGAGTCAACTGCCCAGGGAGCGCGCTGGAGGGGAGAGAGATCACCCATCCGAGGTGGCGGATTTGATAGAGAGAGTGCCGACGACAGATGGGACCAGATCAGTCCTCCCAGAGGCTCGCTCACAGACAGAGAGAGTGGGGCAAGGGTGTAGATACATCGTTTCATGTCATTCCAGATACTACAAGTCGTCCAGGCTATCGCCAGAAGAGGCACCATGTCAGAGGGGCACCAGGTATCGAAGGAGCACCAGGTCAGCAGATGCACCGAGTCAGCCACCCGGGGTACAGGCTGGCAGAGACCGAGACCATCCATCCGAAGTGGCAATATATGTTGAGAAGGGGCCGACAACGGAGGAAGGTCCTTTACTCCGAGAACCTTGTTCGCAGAGAGCTGGGGACAGGCATCATAGTCAAAGCACTTCAGAACACCACAGGACACCAGAGGCAGGCCACCCACCAACGACAGGGCAAGAACCACCAACGCAGGCATCTTCGCTGGGAGACCCAAGGAAGAGGTGGCACATCCGCCCATTGGGCAACCAGATTTGGGGAGGACTTTTTTAGCCATCGCAGAATGTCCGGGCCAGGTCATTCCAATCGACAGAATCGAGATAGCAGGAGAAAAGTGACCATCCAAAAACCGCGATGCTTGATTAGCACGCCAGGAGGTCGGCAGAACGCAGTCTCCTGCAAGGCTTGATTCAGCAGCCCCTCCATCATGGCATGGACTTTCCTTCCATCGGCTATACCATTCTTCGATGCCAGGGGGCCACAATCGGACAGCAGGGGACAGAAGCGAGGACAGGAGGGAGCAGGCAACGACCAGGCCGGTCAGGAGAAAAAGCAACCTCCCGCCGGTGCACCAACGCCTCGCTCGCACCCCACCAACCTTCGACAACAGCTTCTGAGAAACCAAAATGGATCTTTATCTCCAATAGGGATAGAGAGATTCCGTATGGGGGTGATTTACTCCCTTCCACTTTTGGAAGTCAGCAAGTGATCAGGGACCTTCTTTTTCTATATATAATCGCAGGATCCAGCTGGAGAACATCATTATCAACTTTGAATATCCCGATCGCAATGTCAATCGCCTCATCGATGGAAGATGAGC
>JAAEPW010000552.1 GCA_024232355.1 Chloroflexota bacterium
CATATCCTGCTGACCACCCGGGAGATCGGCCCTGACGGGTTCACCACCAAGAACCGGGACTGGAACGCCAGGGAGCTGCTGGAGGGCTGGCGGGAGGCCTGGGCCCGGGACACCAACCACGCTTTGGAGCGCTGTGGCGCCCAAGAGCGCGTGGATCACCGGACGCTGGAGGCACAGCGCGTCGAGGCCCAGGAGCGTGCCCTGGAGGCCCGGGAGCGCGGCGACGAGGCCGAGGCCCTGCGCGAGACGGTTCGGGCCGTCTCGCTGGACCGTCAGCCCCTACCGCAGCTTTCCGCGGGGGCGTGGCAGCTCAAGGAGCGCGGCATCGAGGTCGCGGCCGTACAGGTCTGGCGGGAGATCAAGGAACAGGCCGTCGAGGTGGCACGGGTGGCGCAGGAGCTGGCCGAGAAGGCGCGCGCCTGGCTGGAGCGCGTCACGGAACGGGCGGCGGAACAGGTGCGGAGCGCGGTGGAGCGGGTCGCGCCCGCCGATGCCTGGGGGGAGTTCTTCGCCGCCGCAGCGCCCGGTGCCTCAGCCGCGGCTGAGGGGCTGGCGCGGGATCTGGAGGTCGAGCGCCGGCTGGAGGCGCAGCGCGAGGCTGCCGAGCGGGAGGCGCGGGAACGAGTGCAGGAGCAGGAGCGCCGGGCCCATGAGCGTGACGACGGCCACGATCACGGCTGGTAGGCGTTCTTTGCGCCTGTGCAGTTTATAGCAGGCGATAAAGGGTCGCGCGCATCACATCGGCAATCAGCAATTACCTCTTTAAACATGCCGAAAACCTTGCAGACGCTGCATTGCAAGGTCATGGTTAGTGAACTCACCAAGATTGGGGATTGCGATGCGTATCGTAGGAATTTGCCGCTATTCGTTGCTTGGCCGCGGTGATTGGCATGCCTATCGCGGAAAGACTGATGCAGAAGTCGAAGCAGTCGCCAGAGAGCAAGCTAAATTGCTTTTTGCAAAAGATCGGATGAACGCAAGACTAGAGTCATTCGAACATCTGACCTTAGCAAGCCTTCGTGCCCAGACTGACCAAGACTACACCTTTATTGTTTTAGCATCAGAAATGATGCCCAAAATATACAGAGATAAGCTGCTGAGCTTATGTAAGGATATGCCGAATGTCCTTGTTCGATTTTTTCCTCTATCCAATGCAATCGAAGCACAAGCCAAAGTCTACACCGAGCTTGGTCTAACATACAGAGATACTGTCCAGTTTCGCCTAGATGACGACGACTGCTTGTGCCGAACATTCATTCAAATGCTTCGGTATCATGCCGAAAAATTCGATGAACCGTTGCCGTTCGCAATAAGCGTAAGCAGCTTCCTTTATGCTGTTTCTGGCGGAAGCGGAAAAGGCGTATATGATTGGCAAACGCCTTTTCTTGGCGCAGGCGCAGCTGTCTGGCATCCCCATAAGAGTATATATGCGTTCGGGCATTTTGCTTTAGGAGTAAGGTTTCCTTACTCCATAATAGAAGGGCATCAGGCTTTAGTAACAAATACAGGCTTGAATGATACAGAGGCCACTGCCGAAAAAATTATGAAAGCCGGAATGATCCGTTTAAATACGGAACAGATCATGGAAGATATCGACAGAGATTTTCCGTTTCTTTCGCAGAAAGCGTTCGAGATCACTGGAATGCCATTGCAAATTTCACTAATGCGCAAGGCTTCAGAGGTTCGTAGAACGCCTATGCCTCAAAGAAGGGCCACTAAACTATCTAATACAAAAGCTGCAAAGACAGGGTAACGCAGCGCATCTCCACGTCAGAACCACCCTCAAAGAGGAGCGGGATGTAGTGCGCATCAGCCTCACCCGATCCACAACCCTGCGCTGATTCCCACCCCTTGCCTGGCGCGGCGCATAGCACCCAACGGGGAAGAGCGCAGGCTCAGGGTTGAACGGGAGGCCTCGCTCCCGGGCAGGTTTGCACAATCCGGAAGCAGTTCCGCTGCCGATCACGGCGTCTCAAAAAACTTACGCTGCATTGCAGCGCAAACCCGTGACAAGCTGCAACAAAACACTCACTCTGAACCTTGAAGCCACGTTGCCACGTGCTTCACTCCTCCTTCCAAGCGCGTCTCCTCCTCCCTCCGGCGCGTTTGGTGATGAACTTCCAAAGGCCATCGGTCCTGCCGCTCTCCTCCTCCCTGCGGTAAGGATCGATGGCTCTTTGTTTGCAGGGTGGGGTTGCCCAAGCCGTTTCCGACCTCGCCTGTATGGCGTCTCAGAGACGCTCAATTTTCACAGGCGATCCCGTCACCGTCTCGATCCAGATCATAGACATCAGGACCGACGACCTCGACCGGGCCTTGCACATATTCAGGACCGTTTCCGCTACCGCTTGCGCAATCCACATCGCTGGCCACCGGCACGCAGACGCGCGCGTAGCTTGGGTGGCATTCCTGGGATAATGCGGGGACGGGCAGAAGCAGCAGACCGATCAGAATAGGACGGCACATGGCAGGCTCACAGGGGAAAAGATCACCCGGCTAAGCCATAAGGTCAGAAAAAATCAACCTTAGAGTGAATTTTACCTTCTCAGTTCCAGGGTCCCAAAAGGGTCTAAGCACAGCTTTCTTTCCAATATGCCTCTGTATCTTTGGAATCAGGAAAAGCTATTGTGCCGTCCGCAGATGGATGTTCTGCACGTTTAGGTTGTACATAATGCCAGAACGTTCGGGGTTTGGGCTGGAGATCGAGACGCGCGCAGAGCCGGGGTGACCGCAGGGCGTTAGCAAGAAGCCCTGCCAAAGGCGGGGCATGCTGTAACTGCAAACGCGTACTAGTCGGAAACCCAAAGGCTGGTGAGCGGCCCTCAACACCGTGCGTCTCGAGGGGGTTCACATCCTAGTTCCTCTACCTTGTAGCCAGGTCTAGGGCTCGGCCTATAGGGTGAGGCGTGTTTTCCAAGGTACTAGAACGGCCACCAGCGGCGGCGCTTTACAGAAGCCGGCGCAACCGGTTCTGCCTCCTGATTAGCGAGAAGGTTGGTGGCCTGCTGTCGCCATTTATCCCGGTCCTCTTTTAGATCGGCCATCTGGGCAACGTAGTTCTCTAATAGTGTATCTTTCAGTTTGTCACGTTCACGCAGGGCCGCAAGTTCCTCGCGCAAGGCATTGGCTTCTGTAAAATTATCCCTTTGTGCGGCATTTGCGTTCTTTTGCATTGTGGGGATTTGCAGGGTTTGCGCGTGTAAAGGGTAGACGCGGGAAAGTTCGGCCCCATCGATCTGCCAAGACCCAGAGGTATCCTTGGTGGCTGAGATTTTCCCTGACTTAATAGCTCGTGTGATAGTCGCTACGTTCTTGCCAGTTACTTCCGCAGCTTGGTTTGCGCTGTATTGCATTAGCCTTTGCGTTCCTTTGCATTGTTAGGCTGTGCAAATGTTTGCACGCAAACATAGGAGCTGTCTATTCCCCGACTATCATAGCAGGCAGATCAGGCTCCATCCCATCAAAAAACGGCTGTGAAACGGGCGGCAATCCCTCACCGGAGGGTAGTTGCATTTCACCTGAAAACACTGAAGGGACGCGGTGAAGCGGTGTACTTTCGCCAATCCGGCTTGTGTTCTTCTGCTCTGCCTCAGAAACAGCAACGGTGGCCGTAAACAAGCTCCGGCGAATGCCGTCCCGCGAGCCATGCCAAGCGACACGATCGTTGACTACATAAGCATTTACCGTTCCGCTTTCGCCAACCTGCCAAACCTCAATCCAATTTTCGTCGCGAAGGGTCGCAAGTGCACGCTGGACAGTCGGGCGTGAGATCCCAGTTGCCGTCTGTAGCTCTCGCTGTGAGATCACCACTGCATTATTGTCGCCCATGCGGGCAGTGAGGATATGCATGACTGCGGCTGCTTTTGGGGCGCGGATGATCAGTTGCGCCCATTCCTCGTGAGCGGCTCGCTCTGTCTGGACCCAAGTTCCTCGTGTCTTTTTCTCGGGCAGCTTCGACATGTCCCTACCTATTTGTTGATGCAGGATGCCTCCCCTGCTTTCAAATTATGAAAATCTGCGATCAATAAAAGAAAGTCAACGATGCTTTCAAAATTTGAAAGTCAGTGAGGCAGGTTGCATCATCTAGATGATGCAGGGGTGCATCATCTAGATGATGCAGGTACCCAAAAAAAACAATTATAAAACAATAATTTAATTTTTCCCCTTCTAATGATCTACAGGGAAGAACCGGGACGGGCCGTGTCGGGCGAAGCAGCCCCCGGGGAGCAAGCGCCGACCGGCGCGGACTGGCCCGGTTTTTGCCTGTCAGCGAGGTTTCAACTTTGGCTTACGGCCATGGGGTGCGGGACGCATCGGCGAGAGCCACGCGGGAATGGGGATGATCAGGCAAGAAGGGGAAAGGGTTATCCCCAAGGAGCGCCAGATCCCTGCCTCTGAGGCGGGTCTGGATCTCGACCGTAACGCTGATGGCAGCAGCGGGATTTGCTGGTGAGGCGGCGCCTGGTGCAGGGGTAGTGCTTCAACCCCTGGCTGCGCTGTGGCGGATATGAGGTGTTATGCGCCGGACGGACCAGGGGCCGGGGATCAGCCAGGGGTTGTGGGGTGGTTGAGGCGATCCAGAAGAAGGTTTGAAGCTCTGAATCGAGGGACCTGCTTGGCCACCACGGGGATAGCCTCCCCGGTCCTGGGGTTCCAGCCTATCCTGGCCTGTCGGGACTTGCCGAAGAAATTTCCGAACCCCCGGATCTCGACCCTCGTACCTTTCGCAAGACTGTTGGTAATCTCGTTCAGAATTGCGTTGAGGGCCGCTTCCACCACGGGCCGAGGTAGATGCGGATAAGTCTCAACAAGCCTCTCAATCAGTTGCGAGCGGAGCATGGATCTTCCTTTTTCGCGATAGAATATAAGCAGCCTCGTTCGAGCTTTGGTGGGTAGGGTTTGTCGTGTCCAGGACCAAGGACGATTTCAGCTATATCGATGATCGCCGCTATTGCGATCCCATCTTTCAGAACGACAGTCCCCTTTTTATTGATGCTTCGATAGGCAAGTCTCTCTGTGTGATGTATGGTAATATAAAAAGAGCAGACATCACCTCAATTGTGCGGTAAGGCAGAGTCCTCTTTATTTTCAATAAATATCATAGAATAGAGCTGGTAAATGAATAATTATGAAGATCAGCTGAAGGCTGTCTCTGCCGCCGTTTCCAAAAAACAACTTGAAGTAGCATTCAGGCATTTTTTTGGTCTTGAACCGCCCGAAATTACCTCTGAAGCGGAATACGCTGACGCTACTGCGCTTTATGCGGCGATGGACTCATTCGTGCCCCCTCAAGACCTGCACAGCCCTGTTGCACGCTATGTCGTTGCCCTAGGAATGCAGATGACCAAATGGGAAATCAAAAAGATTAAGTGCTAAACGAAAGTTCAGCAATGCGCGTATCGCTGTTTGCAGAAATACTATGCGATAGGCCAATAAGGGGGTGCTATTACTTCTGAGGCTGTGCAGGAGCCTGCCTGATAAGCAGCCCTGCTGGGGTAGAAAGGCATTCGTGCATTCAGTTCATGCCGAGCAACTTTAGCCCTTGAAAGACGCTCGTTACATTTTTTCAAAGCGTTGTGTGCAATATCTAGCTGTCGTACTGCCTGCGCGGTTCGCTGTTGGCAGGCAGAAATGCGGGATCGAATATTTTCCCGATCATTAATGCTCCGGCAAGGGCCATTGTTTGGAAGCGGATCATTTTTATGCTGAGAGATGATTTTGATTGAACTGTTCTGCATTGAGGCCCTGCTGTCCGTCTAAAAATTTACGCTGTGTTATGCAATGCAATGCAATTGCACGCGCCTTAGATCCCAATTCCACCTTTGCCGTCGAGGCCTAGCCTGCCCCGGACCGATTTTCTCCAAAAGGATTACTGGGCCGGGACAGGGGGACGGGAACAGAGCGCTCCGCCTGGAACTGGACGCCGCTTTCTGAACTCGTACGGATCGATTATGGCGGAAGTCCTGCTGGATGTCAGCGTCACGAACGGACTTTCAAAATGACCTGCCATTGACACAGCGCGCTTCGCGCTGCGCTATTGCTTGCCCTTCGCAAGCAATGAAATGGAGAAAATCAGAGCCCTGCGGCTTCTCGCAGGGCGCGGTTCATCCGGGTCTGCCAGCCCGGTCCGCTGGCCTTGAACCGGGCCACCACGTCCTGATCCAGGCGTAGCGAGACGGCGACCTTGGGGTTTTCGACCTTGGGCCGTCCGCCCATGTTCCGGCGCATAGCGTCGGACAGGGCCGGAAATGCCTCAGTGAAGGGCCGGGCCTGGGCAAGCTGCGCGGCTGTAGCTTCCGGGGCGTCCGGATCGCTGGCGATCATCCGCTGGATCTGGTCTTCGGTCAGATGGGTCTTGCTCATAACAGGCTCCGTTCCTTGGCGCTGGCGGGGCGCATCGAGATCACCGACACCCCTTGGGTGCCCAAGGCCGCGAAGACCACCGCCACGGTGCCATCCGCGAGACGCCCGATCGCCATGTGCCGGCCCGCCTTCGCCGGGACTACGATCGAGGCCAGAAAAAACGCCTCGTCGAGATCGGCAAAATCCAGACCGTGCTTGGCAAGGTTGGTTTGCCGCTTGGGCGCGTCCCAGGTGATCATCAACATACGTTTATGTATATACGCAAACCTGCTGCCCGATCAAGATATACGGCGGGGTCATCCGGCCCGTTCGGCGGATCAAAAATGGTCCTGGAGGGACGTTCCGACACACAGCACGGCGACCGAAATGCAATTTCGGTAGACATTGCGCATATCCTGCAACTGCAACGACCCCTCGAGACTTTCGATCAGTCGGCCGGGACATGGGATCGACCCCGAAGGCGGAGAAGCGACGTCCGTGGTCCAGTGGCCAGCTTGCCCCCAGATACTTCCCGAACGCCCGTGCGTCGCCGCGTCCCTGGATCAGGAGCAGTGCCAGGACGTCCAGAACGCCCCCTAGAGCCAGCAAGCCCCCGAAGACGGCCAGACCCCCTCCGAAGCTATAGAGGGCCTGCTGACGGCCTTTGACGGCTTCAGGCGCATGTAGGGATCAGCCAGGGAGTGTGGGTCGGTTGAGCCGATCCAAGATGTGCCTGCCGGCTCTGAAATGCAGGATCTGCCTGGTCTCCATGAACACCGGCTCACCGGTCCTAGGATTGCGACCCATCCGGGCCTCTCGAACTCTGCAGGTGAAATTGCCGAATCTCCGCAACTCGACCCTGTGGCCCTGCGCCAGACGGGCGGTGATCTCGTTGAGGATGGCCTCGAGAGCCAATTCCACCACGTGCCGGGGCAGATGCGGATGTGCTTGGACCAGCTTCTCCAGCAATTCAGAGCGGACCATCTGGCCTCTTCCTTCGCCTTACCGGTGCATGAACGGCCATCTTCGATGTTGAGGCCCGCCGTCCTAACTGTCAGCGCTCCACTGAGATCCAGCTATTGTTTCTAGCGTTTGTTTACCGGCGGTTTGGGACTGTGCTTTAATCAGGCAATTGTACATTATGTCAGATAGGAAAAAGAAGCAGGAAATTCCAATCGCTAAAGTCTATTTGTTCTCTTTATCTTTACAACCAATAATTATAGGGAAAGAGATACCTCTAAAACAAGGATACCCATGCCTGATCTTAGTTTTGATACCATGAGCCTGGACGAACTGAAGCGTCTTAAGAAGGACCTCGACAAGGCCATCGCCAATTATGATGATCGCCGCAAAGCGGAAGCCAGGCGTGATCTTGAGGAAAAGGCCCGCGAATACGGGTTTTCTTTATCCGAGTTGGCGGACGTCAAAACCACGAAACGCGCCGCGCTCGCGCCCAAATACCGCAATCCCAGCAATCCGGAGCAGACTTGGTCAGGACGGGGCCGGCAGCCGACTTGGTTTCGGGAGGCCATTCAGGCCGGGACCGAGCCGGACGACCTTAAAATCTGAAACTGCATAGAGTTTTGGGCCAGTGGCCAACTGGCCCATATCAACTGTTCTGCATCGGAAAAGAGAAAGGCTGGAATTGGCCTAAGATCGTTTCAGATCTTCCTCAATCGCACCAGCTCCGTATGCAGTTCGTCCTGTCTGATCTTGGTCACTGGCAGAATGGGCAGATAGTGCGATTGCGCCTGTAAGGATGCTTCGCGCCCCTCACGCTTCTTGCGTGCTCGATCCAGAGCTTCATTCATCCAGTCGACCAATTCGACCAAGCGTGGCGGTATCTGTGTCATATGAGTGAACCTGATCGTTGCCGTCATGTTCCTAAAAAACGTGACAGCGGGTGCATCCATCTTTGCGATGGCTGCATCATCAGCCAGGTTAGCTAGTCCGTAACCGCCAGGGACACCTCATCTTTGGCGGTTTTTCCATATCCGGATGGGCGGAGAAATTCTTTCAGTGGTTCCGAGCGGGCCATGATCAATTTCCTGTTCCCGAAAGGATAAAAACGGGACTTTTAATTTTGGCCCGTCGGGAATGGTAACGTTTCGTCCGTGAACTGGATTGAGAGGTCTTCCGGTGTCTCGCTGACCCGAACTGTTGCGATCCCGTCCCCACTGGACAGATCCACGCTGGTGCCATCAAAGGTCGACGTCATCTTCACCACGCGCCAGGGCGGGCATTCGAAGACGTGCATTTTGCTGTGAATGTCCCTAAGCACGATAACTTCTGCCATGATCGCTTTCTGCCCATTATTTGGCTCCGACTCTTCCGTCCTTGCGACCGAAAGAGTCGGAGCGGCCCTTTGCTCTCAGTGCAGCAATCGGCGCAATGCCATGTTGACCTTGGCCTCGATCATCCGCTCGATTTCTTCAGCCTTGCGCCGTTCTGCCTCAGCCTGCTTGTATCTTTGATAGACCAACGAGGATTTTGGCAGTTGGACGGGTTTGGTTCCTTTTTTGGTAAGTGTCATGATAGCTCTCACGGTTCTGTGACCTTTTGATCCTCTCACTGCCTCTGTCCCGCTGTCAAATTTGCTTTCGACGTTTGGCAGAGCTGAGTTGAGTTGAGAGTGGTGCCCGTCACCTGTGCAAGCTTCGATGATCCTGCAACTGCAACACTCCCTCAAGTCGTTCATCAGTCCGTCTGTTTTGGTGGATCGATCCAGATACCGCAGAAGCGACTGCCATCGCTGGTGGACGCGACTTGTCCACCTGCTGCCGTGCAATAGGTGAGAGGGTACTTCCCGAACGCCCGTGCGTCGCCGCGTCCCTGGATCAGAAGCAGGGCCACGATGCCCAGAACGGCCCCCAGAGCCGCAATTCCCCCGAAGACGGCCAGACCCCCTCCGAAGCTGTAGAGGGCCTGCTGGCGGCCCTTGATGGCCTCCAGGCGCATTTGGTTGGCGGCGGCACTGATCTTGTCCTCCAGCCCCCTTACCGCCTGTCCTGCGGCCTCCTGTGCGGCCGTGAGGCTGTCGCGGTGCATGCGGCGGGACATCTCGGCCGCGGTGCTGCCGATCTGCCGGTTCTGCTCCAGGGCGTCGATGGTGATCTTCTGCACCGAAGCCCTGAGCCGTGCCGCCTCGGCCTTGGTGGTCGCAGTGGCGGTGAGATTGCCCACGTCCTGGCGCAGGAGCCGCACCTGGTCGGTCAGATCGGCGATCAGCTCGGCGGGGGATTTGGCGGCGGCGCTCATGCGGTGCCCGCCTTTACGTCCAGCTCGGCCAGCAGTCCGGCGATCTCTTTCTGATCGACCTCGCGGGTGGCGTTCTTGCGCAGGGTGGCCGCCATCCATCTGGCGATCTTCGGGTCCTTCAAAGCTTCAGTGGTCACGATGGCGCCGACGATGATCTTGCGGCGCGTATCGCTGGCCTTCTGTCGGGTCTTGAGGCGGTTCAGCTTGGCCTGCGCCTCGGCGATCTGCTGGTCAATGTGCCCACTGATACAAACGCTGCGCGTTTGTGTGGGCAAAGGGGCAACTGCATTCCCCTTTGAACCCCAGGCAAGAGCGCGCGCGGATATGGCGATCTATCATCTCAGGGCCACGATGATCTCCCGCTCCGCCGGGCGCAGCGCCACGGCGGCGGC
>JAAEPW010000553.1 GCA_024232355.1 Chloroflexota bacterium
AGGGTTGGTGGTCGCTTGTGCTCCGGGAATACTGTATATACTGCTGGCGGTTGTCGCCAGTGTTTCGGGATGGTGGCTTGTGAGAAAAGACAGTTGACGAAAGAGTACGTCCACCCGGAGGTGGTACATGTCCACCCAGAGGTGGTACATGTCCACCAAGAGTTAAACCAGGAAATTACCGCCATCGGTGGGCATTATGCTTTGTTGAAAGAGGTACGCTGGCCCTTTCGTGATCGCCATATACTCTATCTGGTAGGGTATGGTATTTTTGATACGAGCTGTTGCGGAGTTAGTGGTGTCGCTTATGCTCTAGTGCCGGGGTTTATGCTAGATTGGAAGAGCGAGACAAATAAGGATGGCTTTGCTATCTCTCGCGTGGAGCCGATCCGCGACGAGGTCATCCAAAAAGAGGTGCAACGATTGGTAAAAGCGCGTGAAACGGTTCAACAAGTCAAGTTTCAGTGAGAATCAGGAGGTCAAAAATGAAAAAACTTGTTTCGTTACTTTTTATTGTAGCTATCCTTATTGTTAGCCTGACTGCTTGTGGGCCAGATTCAACCCCCACTCGGGATATCCTAGAGCCATCCCCCACAGACACAGAGGCCCTATTACCCACAGAGCCTCCATCACCTACAGAGCCTCCGCCACCTACAGAGACCCCACTACCTACGGAGGAACCGGCTCTCGATCCTCTACCCCCTGAGCCCCAAGAGATCGAGTTCCAGGCCGAGGATGGGGAGAGCCATTTGGGCACCTACTATCCGGCGGCAGTCAATCCCGCGCCGATGATTGTGCTAATGCACTGGGCCCCCGGCGATCAAAGGGATTGGACCGAGATCGCCCACTGGCTGCAAAACCGTGGGTTGGGAGGCCAGTCTCCCAACTCCGAACACGCTCCCTGGCTCGACCCATCCTGGTTCCCAGAGACGTTGGAAGGGCAGTCGTTTGCGATCTTTACCTTTACCTTCCGCGGCTGTGAGGGGGGCTGCAGCACGTTTGACCGGACGGGATGGTTGTTGGATGCGCAAGCGGCGATGGAGACGGCACAGGGGCTCGACGGCGTGGATCCGCAGCGGATCGTCGCCATCGGAGCCAGCATTGGGGCTGATGGCGCCCCCGACGGCTGTTTTTGGCTCAATACGGAGAGTGAAAATAGTTGCCTGGGCGCGTTATCCCTATCGCCGGGCAGTTATCTGTCTGTACCTTACGACGATGCCGTGGACGCTCTGGGCGCAGAACAGCCGCCAAAGCCGGATTGGTGCCTGTTTGCCGCCCAAGACGCAGACTCGGCGCGAGCTTGCCAATCGGCTTTAGGCGACCATTACCGGATGGTAGAGTATGGCGGGTCGTCACACGGTATGATGTTGATTGGACCTGATATAGAACCCAACGCACTACTTTTGATCTTGGAATTCCTCACATTGAGTTTTGGACTTTGATCAGTCATTATTGGATTTGTCGGGTAAGATAGCCCGACTCGCAAGCAAAAGGAAGGAGAATCACATTATGGAAAAGCCTTGGTTGAAACACTATGATGAAGGTGTGCCGCCGACGATAGATTATCCCCAGATTCCGTTGGATCAATTTTTGACAGACTCGGCAGCCAAGCATCCGAACCACGACGCCATCATCTTTGGCGCGGCGGTCGGTTCGCGCGTGATGGATGCCTCAATCACCTACGGGCAACTTGACGACATGGTGAATCGCTTTGCGGCGAGCCTGCAACAAAAGGGCGTCAAGAAAGGTGATCGGGTGGCCATCATGCTGCCAAATTGTCCACAGTTTGTCATCGCGGCCTACGCCACCTGGCGCATCGGCGGCATCGTCGTTTGCTGCAACCCGCTATACATGCCCCGCGAGATCGAGCATCTGCTCAACGACTCTGGTACAGAGACGATCGTCGTGATGAGCAGCCTGTACGAGCGGGTCAAGTCTGTCCGTGCTGAGACCTCCCTCAAGCGCGCGATCGTCACCAACATCAAAGAGTACTTTCCCGGTTTGCTCAAATTCTTGTTTACGCTTGGCAAGGAAAAAAAGGAGGGGCACAAGGTAGATATCTCTGACGATGAGGACACCTACTGGTTTCAGGATTGCATCGGGGGCGCGTCGAACAAACCCACACCGGTAGAGGTCACGCATGAGGAGGTTGCTACGCTGATCTATACCGGCGGCACTACAGGTGTCCCCAAGGGTGCACAACTTACCCACCATAACTTGGTCTCTAATGCCACTATCCTCAACGTCTGGTCAAAGAGCAGGGAGGCCAAAGACGTGATGATCGCCGTGATGCCCTATTTCCACGTCTATGGCCTGACGGTGGGGATGAATACTTGCATTGCCAATGCACTTACCAGCGTTCAGATCCCCAACCCGCGTGATATGGTACACGTGCTCAAATCGATCGAAAAGCACCGCGTCACGTACTATCCCGGTGTCCCGACCATGTTCGTTGGCTTTAACAACTTTCCGACGAGGGATCAGTACGACTTGACGTCGCTGCGCTTTGCGGCGAGCGCGGCCGCGCCACTGGCCCCAGAGACGCAGAAAAAATTCGAGGCCATCACCGGCGGCAAGATGGTCGAGGCCTACGGTCTGACCGAGACCAGCCCAGCGGCGTGCATGGATCCCATTGACCACGCGCGCGCGCGCTCCATTGGCGTGCCTGTGCCGGACACTGATCTCAAGATCGTGGACCCCGATACCGGCACGAAAGAGATGCCCGTGGGAGATATCGGCGAGATCATCATCAAAGGCCCGCAGGTGATGAAAGGCTATTACAAGATGCCCACCGAGACGGCTAACATACTGCGCACCGGCCCTGATGGTCAGCCTGACTGGTTCTATTCGGGTGACATTGGCTATATGGACGAGGACGGTTACTTTCACATCACCGATCGCAAAAAAGACATGATCATCGCGGGCGGCTACAATATTTACCCCGCTGACGTCGAAGCGGTGCTGTTCGAGCACCCCGCTGTGAAGGAAGCGGCTGTGGTTGGTGTGCGGGACGAACGCCGGGGCGAGTCGGTGAAAGCCTTTATCGTTCTCAAGGAGGGGCAGACTGCCACCGAAGAGGAGATCATTGCCTTTTCGCGGGAGCGGCTGGCCGTCTACAAAGCACCGCGCATCATCGAGTTTCGCGACGATTTGCCCAAGTCTATCATTGGCAAGGTGCTGCGTCGCACACTGCGTGAAGAGGAGGCCAAGCGCGCAGTGAAGTAGGACACAGATTGACATGGATGCACGCAGAGTTTTTCTGATCTGCGTGCATCTGCGTCCCGAAAAAGGATAGGAGAAAACTTGTGACAACGAAATACGATGCCATTGTCATCGGCGCGGGGTTGGGGGGACTCTCTGCGGCGACGATGCTGGCCCGCAATGACTTGCACGTGCTGCTCTTGGAACGGCACAACGTCCCCGGTGGCTATGCCACCAGCTTTGTCCGTGGGCGCTACGAATTCGAGATCGCCCTGCACGAACTGTCGGGGGTTGGTCCTCCCGAGCGACGTGGGGCCGTGTATCGTTATCTGGAATACCTGGGTATGGTCGACAAGGTAGAGTTTCTGCACGTGTCCAATCTCTATCGCTCTGTTTTTCCTGATCTGGATGTCACTTTTCCGGTAGGGCGTGAGGCTTTTGAGGCCAAGCTGGTTGAGACGTTTCCCCATGAGGCCAGAGGTATTCACCGTTTTATGGATCGCGTTTTTAAATTTGGCCGTGACTTTTCCCGAATCACCCGGCGAGGTGGCAAGGTCAACCCAGCCATTGTACCATTTCGCTTTCCGCACTTTTTTCGCTACCTGCCCACCACCTGGGGGCACGTGCTGAACCGTGACGTTAAAGACCCGCGCGCGCGGGCAGTGATTTCGCAGTATTGGGGCTATGTGGGTCTGCCGCCATCCAAGATTTCGTTTATGTTTTTTGCCAGCACGCTGGCTGCGTACGTCAGGCGAGGGGCTGCCTTTCCCAAGGGGCGGTCTCAAGCGCTCTCTAACGCTTTCCTGACGACCATCGAGGAATTAGGAGGCGAGGCGCGGATGAATTGCGGCGTCCAACAGATCACCATGTCCAACGGGCGCGTCACCGGAGTGATCACCGATCAAGACGAGGAGATCGCCGCTGACTGGATCGTCTCCAACGCCGATCCCATTGCCACTTGTCGAAACTTGATCGGCAGCGACCGTGTACCTGATCGTTTCTTTGCCAAACTTCAATCCAGCGGGGTGGCTCCTTCTACCATCAACGTCTATCTGGGTGTGGCCCGGTCACCGGAGGAACTGGGCCTCACTGAGCACGAGATTTTCCTCAATCAAGATTACGACTTGGATCGGCATTACGAAAGTATGAGACCCTCTTCACTTGTTTCCCCATCAGGGGAAACAGAGGTCCCGGCGATAGCCGTTACCTGTTACAACGCCGTCTACCCCGACATCTCGCCGCCGGGCACGTCCATCGTCGTGCTAACGGCACTAATGTACGGGGAACCTTGGTACGATGTGCCGCCAGCCGAATACGTGGCGGTCAAGAACCGCATTGCCGATGGTATGATCCAGATGGCTGAAAAGATCGCGCCAGGCTTGCGAGAATACACCGAGGTGGTGGAGGTTTCCACACCGGTCACCAATATGCGGTACGCGAACACGATGGGTGGCAGCATCTATGGCTTTAACCAGCCGCCCCGCGACAACATGGTCTGGCGGATGGGACATCGGGGGCCGTTGGACGGCCTGTACTTTGCCGGTGCGTGGACGCAGCCGGGCGGTGGCTTTGAACCATCGATGATGTCTGGGCAGATGGCCGGAGCCGCGATCGTGCGCAAGATCAAAAAGATGAAAGAGGAGGTCTAAGCGACGATGGAACTAGTTAACTGGTTACAAGACGTTCGCGAGCACCTGCGCGTTTCGCAGCGACGCAAGTCGCTCCGCCAGCCGGACCAGGGCTTTGATTACACCAATGACAAATACCAGGATGTCGTTCACCGCGTTGTCTCTGCCATCCACCCCAAACGGATGCAATTGCGCGTGACCGAGATCATACAAGAAACCCCTTCGACCAAGACCTTTCGCTGCCAGCGCACCGACGGCCCACTGCCGCCGTTCCGGCCCGGTCAGTACGTCAACGTCTTTGTGGACGTGGATGGTGTGCTGACCAGTCGACCTTACAGCATCGCCTCCGCGCCGGGCGGGGATATGCTGGACCTGACTGTGAGGGACAAGCCCGGCGGTTTCGTCGCGCCGTATTTGCTCCACGAGGTACAGGTCGGCGACGAGTTGGAGAGCACCGGCCCCGAAGGCAGCTTTTACCACGAAGCGCTCATTGATGGTGATGAATTGGTCTTTTTTGCTGGAGGAAGCGGCATCACTCCGTTTATGAGCATTGTTCGAGATGCCTTTGGCAGCGGCGCGGAGACCTCGCCCCTACGCATTCACCTTCTCTATGGCAGTCGCGTGCCAGAAGACGTTATCTATAGCGACGAGTTGGCTGAACTGGCCGCCAGTCATTCAAATTTTAATTACTCGCTCGTCATATCTGAACCGCCACCGGGCTTTGATGGCCTTGCTGGTTTCCTCGACGCTGACCTGATCAAAAAGCGAGTCGGTGATGTAACGGGCAAGACGTTTTATATCTGTGGCCCTAACGTGATGTACGACTTTTGTTCGGCTGCCCTGGAGCAATTGGGCGTGCCCTCGTACAAGATCAAACGAGAACTCTATGGCCCGCCTGACGACGTGACGAAAGAACCCGGCTGGCCGAAGGGGGTGTCGGGCGACACAATGTTCGATGTGGAGGTCGTGGGGTACAAGACGGTCCGAGCCCCGGCAGGCGAGCCGCTTATGAACACCTTGGAGCGATACGGTATCGTCGTTCCCGCCATCTGCCGCTCCGGAGAGTGTAGCGCGTGCCGTACCCGACTTCTCTCCGGTCAGGTCTTTCAGCCAGCCCACACCGGCCTGCGCGAGTCGGACCGTGAGCACGGTTACATCCACGCCTGTGTGAGTTATCCGCTGGGGGATTTACGGATTCGTTTATGAATTCGTCGCGTCTCCCTTCTTACCTGGCACTTGGCGTGGGCATCGTGTGCCTGGGTTTTTCGGGTATCTTTGTGCGTTGGGCAAATGCGCCGGGACCTGTGGCATCTTTCTATCGTATGGTGGTCTCGGTCGTTCTGCTCGCCTGGCCGTTCTACCGACGGGTCAAAAATGGGAAGGGGTTGCCTCGGAGAGGTCTCCAGATTGCCATACTCGGTGGACTGTTCTTTGCGGCTGACCTGGCCTTTTGGGCGTCTGGCGTCGTTCTGAGTGGGGCAACCAACCCCACGTTGCTAGCCAACACCGCACCGCTGTGGGTCGGGTTGGGGGCGCTCTGGTTTTTCCGCGAACGGCTCAGTGGGATGTTCTGGGCAGGTCTCTTGCTGGCGATGGCGGGTGCAGTCATCATCCTAGGCCTCGACAGCCTGCGGGATATATCGTTTGGACTGGGCTCGGTGCTTGGCTTGCTCTCTGGCATCTTTTACGGCGGTTACTATCTGATCACTCAGCGCGGGCGGGAAACCCTCGACTCGCTCACCTACTTTTGGCCCGCTGCCGTGAGTTCGGCTTGCGCGTTGCTTATTCTAAATCTGGTGCTTGCTCACCCCCTCACCGGCTATCCTGTCTCCACCTACTTGAACTTTTTTGCGCTGGGCCTGATTCCCCAGGTCATCGGTTATCTGGCCATTAACTATGCCCTCGGCCACCTGCCCGCCTCCATCGTCGCGCCGACAATGTTGGGCCAGCCGATCGTGACGGCTATTCTGGCCGGGCCGCTGCTAGGCGAGGCTCTGTCTCTGTGGCAGATCCTGGGCGGCATCGCTGTGCTCGTCGGCGTGTACGTGGTGCATCGTAGTCGACGTGCGTGAACATCACACAACGAGGAGGAATCTAATTATGCTCAAAACCCGCATCACCGAACTGTTCGGCATCGAGTACCCTATCGTTGGAGGATGCATGATGCATCTCTCCGGCCCCGAATTCGTGGCCGCGATCTCTAACGGCGGTGGGATGGGGATGATGGCCTCGGCCATGTCCGACTCCCAGGAAAAATTCCGCCAGGCCGTCCGCCAGACCAAGGCACTGACCGACAAACCGTTTGCTGTCAACCTGAGCCTCTTTCCGACGCTGCGCCCCATTGACAACAACCTCTACGTGGACGTTATCTTGGAAGAGGGTGTGCAGGTGGTTGAGACCAGCGGTCGCCGCCCGCCAGAGGATATGTTGGAACGGCTAAAGGGTGGGGGGGTAAAAATGATGCACAAGTGCGTCAGTCCGCGGCACGCTCTCAGCGCGCAAAAGGCGAGCGTGGACGCTGTGACGGTCTTTGGCACCGAGGGCGGCGGTCACATCGGCGAACTGGGTCTCTCAACGATGGCTTTGGTTCCCCGTACCGCCGATATGCTGTCCATACCGGTCTTGGCGGCAGGCGGCGTCACCGACGGGCGGGGACTGTTGGCGGCACTGGCCCTGGGGGCGGAGGGGGTCACCATTGGCACGCGCCTGCTGCTCACGGAAGAGTGCCCCATCCACGATAATCTCAAGCAGGCGTTGATCGCCGCTACCGAGCTGGACACCCTGCCGATCCTCGGTTCTCTACACAACACGCTGCGCGCCTGGAAGAACCCTGCTGCCATCAAGGTGGCCGAGTTGGAGGCCGACCAGGCCAACATGTGGGAGATTCTGTCCATTGTGGCCGGTACGGAAACCAAGCGCATGTACGAAGGAGGGGACGTGGACGCCGGCGTGATCGCGTGCAGCCAGTCCATCGGCACCGTGCACGAGATCAAGCCGATGTCGGATGTTCTTGAGGAGATAGTGCGAGAGGCCATAGAGATCGCCAGTAGAGTGGCAGTTTAACTATCTTGACTATGGCACATTTTTGTTTTGACCAGGGCCGCCGGGCGCTGAACTGCCCGGTTAAGAGCATAACCCTCCTTCGGAGGCTGTAGGTGAGCCCGCGGAGCGGGGTTTTGCTTTGAGCACGACTGTTTAGCGTCGTGTAGTGCGTTGGACTACAAAGGAGCAACCAATGAGTTCGGAACTTGTCCTGTTGGAAAAAACTGACCATATCGCAACCATCACGCTCAACCAGCCACAGACCCTCAATGCCCTCAGTCATGATATGGTCGTCCGGTTGCGAGAGATCGTGGAAGACGTAGCGAGTGACGACGATGTGCGAGCTGTGATACTTACCGGAGCCGGGCGCGGGTTCTGCTCCGGCGCAAACTTGCTGGGTGGTTCTGGAGAGACGCTGGCCGCTGGGGGTATGGGCGTGAGAGCCGTGGTCATGGCGATGAATAAACTGCTGGCCGAGATCGCCGAGATGGAAAAGCCGTGGCTGGCGGCGGTCAACGGCCTGGCCGTGGGCGGTGGGTGCAGCTTGGCTCTGGCATGTGACCTGGTGTTGATCGCCGAGTCGGCCTACCTGTGCCTGGGCTATGTCAACGTTGGCATGGTGCTCGATATGGGCAGCACTTTTATCGTGCCGCGCTTGGTGGGATTGCGCAAGGCCAAGGAGCTGGCCTTTTTTGGCGAGCGCGTCTATGGGCCGGAGGCGGTCGAGATCGGCTTGGCCAACCGGGCTGTGCCAGAGAACGAGTTGATGACCGCGACCCACGAGTGGGCCGCGCGCCTGGCCGCCGGGCCGTCGCTTTCTATCGGTGTGATCAAGTTGGGGATGTGGCGTTCGCTTCACACCACCTTTCGCGACGCGCTCCACTGGGAAGCCATGATGCTCGCCCTCATCGCCCAGACCGAGGACGCGGCTGAAGGGCTGATGGCGTTTTTCCAAAAGCGAGAACCAGAATTCAAAGGGAAATGAGTATGTCAACTCGACCATTGCGCGTTCTACGAAAGAGCCTGCTGACTGGCGCTCGTGAGGCCGAGGGCGTTGCCGTTATCATCGACGTGTACCGCGCCTTTACGTCCGCGGCCCTGATGATGTACTTGGGCGCAGAGCAAATCATCCTCCTAGCCGAGCCTGAGGCTGTCTTGAAACTCAAAGCAGAGAAAGACTGCTTGGCTGTGGGCGAGGTCGATGGCAAAAAGGTGACAGGGTTTGACCTAGGCAACTCGCCCTCCCAAGTCTTGGCAGCGGGGCGAGACTTTTTTGCCGGGCGCACGGTGGCCCAACGAACCTCTGCGGGGGTTACCGGTGCGGTGGCCGCTGCTCACCGCTCGGAACTGGTGATTCTGGGCAGCTATGTGACAGCCCGCGCCATCGCCCGGTACATCCAGGGATTGGGATCGCCGCTCGTGTCGTTGGTGGCTATGGGCGCTGGCGGCGAGGCAGTCAGGCCAGAAGACGAGGCATGTGCCGACTATATCGAACATACGCTCACCGGTTGCTCTTACGATCATATTGCTGCGTTACAACAGGTTGTTGAGCACAGCAGCACACAAAAGTTCCTTCGAGGCGACCAAGCGCACTTTCCTCAAACTGATCCCATTTACTGCTTGCAGCGGGATGTATTTGACTTTGTCATTGTGGCCAAGCGAGAGGGTAGAGATCAAAGCGAACAATTGGTCGCCCGGCGGATAGACGTATTCTAGACTTTGGAAGTCTTCTGGGACTTTCAAAGTCTGTTGGGAAAAACATGAAAATCAAATCCTTTTACACCGAGCGCTTTTTTGCCATCCACGAGTTCACCGCGCCATACATCCTGTGTGCGTCCGATTGCGAATCGCTGACTGTGGACGAGTTGCTGCAATTGGCTGGGCCTGAGGTCTCTTGGGAAACCTTTGGCGAACTGCGGTTGGGATACACCGAAAGCCAAGGCTCACCACCACTCCGAGAGCAGATCGCCAACCTGTACGACAACATCCAAGCAGACCAGGTAATCGGACCGATTGTACCGGTGGAGGGTATCTTTGTGACGATGCATGCCATCCTCGAACCGGATGACGAGGTAGTGGTACTGACGCCCTGCTACGACTCGTTGATCAACGTGGTCGAATACCTGGGCTGTCGTGTGACAGAATGGGCATTGACGGAGGCCGACGAGCCGCCGGATGGCCCTGGCGGCTGGCAGCTTGACCTCGATGCGCTGGAGCAACTTGTCACGCCGCGCACAAAGTTGGTCATTGTGAACTTTCCGCACAACCCCACCGGCTACCTGCCATCCCACGACGAATGGCGCGCCATCATCCAGATCGTCGAGCGGGCTGGCGCGTGGCTCTTTTCCGACGAGATGTACCGGGGTCTGGAGTACGACTCTGCTGCCCGCTTGCCCTCCGGCTGCGATCTGTACGAGCGCGCCATCACCCTCGCCGGATTGTCCAAGACCTATGGGCTGCCCGGCCTGCGCGTCGGCTGGCTGGCGTTGCAGGATGTATCGATGCGAGATCGTATCCTGGGTTGGAAAGACTATACTACCATCTGCGCCAGTGCGCCCAGCGAAGCTCTGGCTCAAATCGCGCTCCAGATTGGTGACAAACTGGCCGAACGCAACCGGGGAATCGTACAAGACAACTTGGCAGTAGTGGAACCGTTCTTTTCGCGCTGGCAGGACGTGTTTCGCTGGAATCGTCCCCGGGCTGGTTCGGTGGCCTTGGTCGGTCTACGGGGGCGTTCGGCGCGGGACTTGACCGAAAAGTTGGTCGCTGAGCAGGGCGTGTTGCTCCTGCCCAGCATCGGGATGGGCTTTGGCGACGGGCACGTCCGCTTTGGCTTTGGGCGGCTCAACTTTGCCGACAACCTGGAACAACTGGACCGTTATCTGGTGCGACAAAGCCACGAATGAATTCGTGGCCCGATACGGAAAACACGTTAAAAATCGTGTTGATGCCCAATGCGATTTATCGCAGTGCCGCAAAAGTCACTTGGAGAAAATAGACAGAAAAAGGATTTCATGGCAAGATGTGGGCCAAGACCCATCATAAGGAGATGCTATGAAAACCCGAAAAGAATTGCACCCGCAAGTAAGAAAAGTGTACACATGTG